>JAAAPI010000325.1 GCA_009908325.1 Verrucomicrobiota bacterium
GGGCCTTCTTGGGCGCCCGGCCTGCTTGGGTCGCCGGTCGGCCCGTGGGCGTCCAGAGCCTCCGGCAAACCCGATGGGGTGGATGCCCCCGGCCGGCGGCATCGCACTGTGCCAAGGTGGTTGTGTGGGCAGCCACATCACAGAGGAGGCATCCATGCAAGTCGCCATCATCGGCATCGATCTCGCCAAGCGAACGTTCCAGGTCCACGGCGCTGCGGCAGATGGTTCGGTCGTTTTCCGCAAGAAGCTGTCGCGCGAGAGGCTCCTGCCGTTCCTGGCTCCGCAGCCCTCGGCCATCGTGGCGATGGAAGCCTGTGCCAGCGCCCACCATTGGGGTCGCGAGATCATGAGCTTCGGCCACGAGGTGCGGCTCATACCGCCGATCTACGTGAAGCCGTTCGTGAAACGGCAGAAGAACGATGCCGCCGACGCGGAAGCGATCACGGAGGCCGCCTCGCGTCCTACGATGCGTTTTGTTGCGGTGAAAAGCGCCGAGCAGCAGTAAGCGGGATGCTGTTTCGCACCCGTGACCTCTGGGTCCGGCAGCGCACCCAGATGGTGAATGCCCTGCGTGGTCATCTGGCTGAGTTCGGTATCGTTGCGCCGGCGGGGCACGCGCGCACGGATCGTCTTGCACAGGCTGTCGAGGACGACACCTGCGCCTTGCCGGAAACGGCGCGCGCGCTCGCCCGGATGCTGTTGGAGCAGATCAGCGTGTTGACCGAGCGCATCAGCACTCTGGACAAGGAGATCCGTCGGGCCGCGCCCAAAGACCCCGAGACGGCGCGGCTGATGACGATCCCCGGTGTCGGTGCGATTTGCGCGACGGCCGTGAAAGCCTTCTGCCCCTCCATGACCCTGTTTCGCAACGGACGCGACTTCGCGGCCTGGGTCGGGCTCACCCCAAAACAGAACTCGACCGGCGGCAAGGCGCGGCTCGGACGGATCTCTAAGATGGGCCAGCGCGACATCCGCCGGCTCCTCATCATCGATGCTTCGGCCGTCGTCTGCTGGGCGGCGCGTAAGGGCGCTCCGAAGCGATCATGGCTCGAGCGCATGATGGCGCGGAAACCGCACATGTTGGTCGTCGTGGCGTTGGCCAACAAGATGGCGCGGACGATCTGGGCGATGTCAGTGCGTCAACAGGATTACCGAGATCCGGCAATGGCGGCCTGATTCGCCACCAACTGCCGGACCCAGGGAAATGCAGGCAGGGCAACGATAAAGTAAGGGCTGCTGCAGTCGAAGAGACGGGATCGCGCGAACCTGAACCGCGCCGAGCGCCATGAGCGCGCAAACCCGATAGGGACGCGATCCGCATATCTCTATACAGGCCCGCGGCGAATGACGGCCGCATTATGAGGCCGGACACACGACCGCACCTCGCTGCATCTACCTCAGCCATCTCAAAATCCGCTTGCATCACAGGGGGCATCCACACACAACCGCCGGAGCCCCGGGGCGGTTCACTCGTGCCTGCCCCGCGTTTGCGATGGCCGACGGGCAGCTGAAGCAAGAGCTGTCATCCGGCTGTCGGGTGTGGTAGGACACCGACGCTGCCAGAGTTCATTGATTGAGTCCGAGGAGAATCATGGCTATCAGTCACGCTGGTTCCAGAGGCTTTACCGGTATTCCGGCTTCCGATTCAGCCAGCATCAGCCTGCGCGGGCTTTATCAGCAGATTTGGAGCAACGTCCCTGCCGAACGACTCGCCCTCGCGTTCCTTGATCGCCATCAACCAGAGTATCTGACAATCGCAACGAACAATCACTGCAATCTTGCTTGCCCGCATTGTTATCTGCAGACGGATGATCGCGATCCTCCGCTTTCCTTTCGGGAATGGGAACAGTTCTTCGGAAGTTTCTTCCTTACCGAGCTGTCTCCGCGTAAAATTTGTTTCGCCGGCCGAGAACCGTTGCTTGACGCGATGGCTGTCGATGTCGGTTTTCTTCTCCGATCTGCAGCGCCGGAATCCCAAATCGGTCTTGTCACCAATGGAACTTTGCTTAATCGATGGTATTTAGAACTTGAAAATTTGGACATAGATTTTCTGGATGTGAGTCTGGATGGAAGCACGAAGATTCATGATCGGATCCGGGGACGCGGCACTTTTTCAAAGATACTGCGTAATATTTCTAATCTGCCGGACACACTAAGAAGCCGTTTGTCAATTTTATGTTCAATAAATTCCATGAACTTTGACGATGTTAAGGAATTTTTACAAGAACTTGAGGTCTGCGGGATAAGAAAGGTGGTCTTCGGTTTTTTTCAAAAGACATTATCGACGCCACAGGATTTGTCGATTAGCAAATGGCAGGCAGGACGATTCTTTGATCTTCTTTTGGAGTGCCTTCAAGAGAAGGATGATCGGTGGCAAATCCTACTCGATGTCGATTTTCTGGTTCCTGCCGTTCTCGCAGCGGCGGCGTCCCGAGGTTGGCTTCAACCGGAAGTAATCCAAGTCGACGAGACTGGCGACGCTTTCGTGGACCTCAACGATCGTTCATTGCCCTCACTGTTCATACGCTGTGCCTTCGTTTCATCGAATTTATGGCATGCTATAAGAATAAGTGCTGACGGGCTTTTGATGGGCAGCGATGACTCGCTGGAGCCGACCCGGTACGACCGGGACGCGTTTGCTTCCATTCGCAAGCTCGGGGACAGTTCCGTCACCTCGAACGCGGCCCGTGCGCGATGCGGCACAAGGAACCGGGATGCTTTGATATCCAGCATTGAGGCGAGCCGTGAATGTCTGTTATGAATGCAATTATAAAGGACAGCCTGAAGTCAGGAGACTCGGATGACGAAAAATCGTTGGATCATCGCCGCAGTCGTCGTCGCTCTGCTCGCTCTATATTTAGTCTGGCCACGCGGAGAGCCCGGTCGCGAGCCATTTCGGATCGGAATCGCTTCTCGCCTCGAGGGATTGAACCCCTGGAACGCCAGAGGGCCTTTGACGATCCAAGTTCTCGGACAAGTTTACGAACCGCTAATCGGTGTCAACGCGGCGGGCGACCTCGAACCTCTATTGGCCGACTCTTGGTCATCAGAAGATGGTATCACTTGGACGATAACCCTTCGGGAGCGTCGCCCGGTCCATGGCGTACCGGAGCAACAGCTGACGGGCCACGATGTTAAGGCATCGCTGGAACGATTGACCCGCGCCGATTCATACAATTCTTTCGTATTGAGCGGTGTCATCGTCGGCAGCAGAGAATTCACCGCTGGAGAGACCGATGAGATTTCGGGAATTAGAGCAATTGATGAAAAGACCATTGAAATCTCGCTTTATGAGCCTCAGGAGAGCTTCCCTTACCGATTAGCATTCCCAGGGCTCTTGATCCACAGGCCGGCAGAGGAGGGGGAGCGACCAGCGGGCACGGGGCCTTTTGAGATTGTATCAATCGACGCCACCGGTCGCATTAATATGGAGCGGTTCGGAGCGTATCCCGACACACCCGACATGCAAGAGCGTGTCGACGCTCTCACCTTTGAGCCGGTGGCCGATTCGGCTCTCCGGGCCCACGCTGTCGCTCAGGGCGAACTAGATTTCGCCGTCGTCGACCGCCGGGCCCTCTCTAGCCTGCCGGAAGATGCGCCTGTGGCTATCTACGAATGGCTGCCGTACAATATTCATTTCGTCGGGTTCAATATAGAACGCGTTCAAAGCCCGGACCTGAGGCGCGCCATCTCGCTTGCCCTCGACCGTGAGGCCGTACGGGATCGGATTATCGACGGCGGCGCCGTTACCTCAAGCGGGTTTATCCCGCCGAACATGGCGGCGGGGCAGGGGCCGAGTTTGCCGCAGGTAAGCGAGCAAGAATTGCAGCGCATGATTGAGGAGAGCGGTTATGATGGCCGAGCTCTGCAATTGGTCGTTCACCAGCAAGCCAACAGCGAACAGATAGGCGAGTACGTCCGCTCTCGATTGAGCGATCTTGGCATTTCAGTGGGAGTGGATACTGTCGATTTCAATACTGCTCTAACGCGGATGGTGGAAGGGTCGTCAGACATGTTTTCAATGTACTTTGACTATTCCTACATTCACCCTGGACTCGTGTTGGATGCATTCGTACCTCAGAATATTCCGGCGCCCAATTTTTGGCGGTACCGCCCCAGCGATGATATCCTAGAGAATATGATCACGTTGCGCCGATCCGCGCCCATGGATGAGGCTCTGCGACAGCTTGAGGCGGAAATCGTTCAAGACTCTCCCGCGGCCTTTCTTTTTGCTGAATTGAGGTACGTCATCCAAAATGAAGGCTTCGACGGAGTCGATTTATCGCCGGTTAGTCAGCTTGATTTGGTGCAACTGGTAAGAAATTGATTGCGCCTGGTATCTCAAGGAGGCTGAAATCGGAAGACTGACATATGCCATCGCACCGGTGGCGGCACTGACCAAGCTGCTGGTGCGCATCCTGATCGTGGCCAGCGTTGTTTTCTTCGTCGTCCGCGCCGTCCCTCTGGACCCGGCCCTTGCTATTGCCGGCCCAGCGGCGGGCGAGCAGGAACTCCGCCAGTTGCGCATACTTTTGGGCCTCGATCGACCGCTTTGGGAACAGTATCTGATCTTCTTAGAACGTCTCGCATTCCTTGATTTCGGAGAATCGATCAGTTTTGGCATCTCTGTCGGCTCTATAATCTGGTCGAGTGCCCTTTCGACACTGATTCTCGCCGCTTTAGCCGTCGCGCAGGGACTGCTGATATATGCATCATTGATTACCTGTTACGTCTTTCTTGCATCAAGCCGATGGCGCCCCCTGTTTTCAAGACTCGTCGGAATTGTCGGACTGGCGGCAATTGCTGTTCCCAGTTTTGTTGCCGGCGCCCTCTTTCTCGTCATTTTCGGAGCTGTATTCAGCATCTTCCCAATCAGCGGACCGCCCGCAGCCTGGCCGGACCGCCTAGCTTACATGGTTGTTCCCAGCCTTCTTCTTGCGCTGCCGGGGATTGTTTCAATGACGCAGGCCGGACTTGGGCGAGTTGCCGACATGCTTGACAGCGACTGGTGCCAAGCGCTGATGGTTCTTGGCTTCCCCCGCGGCTGGTCGGGCATCATGCGTTATATCGTGCACGGCGTTTACCCTTTAACGATCGCTTATCTCGGAAACCTGATGATTTACGTCTTCAGCGGCGCTGTCGTCATAGAAATCGTCTTTACCTTGCCAGGCATCGGAGAAACAATGCTCTCCGCGTTGCGGCGGGGGGATTACCCGGTCGTCGAAGCTGTGGTTATCGTCACGGCAACGTTTCTAGCATTCGTGCAATGGCTGTCAGTGATTCTTACACAAAACATGTCCAATCTTCCTGAAAAGGAAAGGGTTGACCGTGTCTAAGGAGGCGCCGCCTTTCTTTGCCATATTTATCATAGCTGCCGCATTATTTGTGGCGAGCTTTCATGGTGACGAGATACTCTTGCACAGGGATTTCGACAAACAATTTCTCTCTCCTTCGTTTACTCATCCTATGGGCACTGATCGCTTTGGTAGAGACGTTCTCCTTTATGCCATTGCGGGGCTTGGGTATTCTATATACTTTGCTTTCGCTGCCATCGTCTTTGCGGCCGTTGTTGGCACGGCACTTGGCACACTCTGGCGCCTTCAGGCCAAAACGCCGGTTGGACTCCTGATTGGCGAATTCGTCACGGCCACATTGTCGATTCCGCCGCTGATCATTGTTCTTGCGATTCTTCTCGTTACCGCCGGTGACCGCCTGTTCGTTTCTGTGCTTGTGGGAGTAATTTTTGCACCCTATATCGCGCGGCTGATTCACCAAGACCTCACAAAGATCACAGAGGCTGACTATTTCCTCGTCGAGCGACTCCTGGGAATCCCGTACTACGATTCGTTTATCCGAATCGCTCTGCCCAATTCTCTTCGAGTCGCCTTTCCGACCCTGATCGCCCTCACGGCCGATATCGTTGGGCTGGATGCCGCCTTGTCATTCCTCGGTTTTTCCCTCCAGCCGGTTGCCCCGGGCATCGGGCAACTGCTGAGGCAGGGATTGGCCGACGTCCACACAGCCTGGTGGATCTGCACCGGCCCCGCCCTTCTTCTTGGCTCATTCGTCATTGATCTCAATCGATATTCCTTTCAACGGACACGCTCCTTGACATGAGGTCAGGCTGCCGCCTTCGGCAACCGGGCCAGGGGAGCCAGTTCTCCTCGGGTGAGTTCATCGGGCTGCTGCTGGCAAACCGTGTCGAGATTAGTATGGACGGCAAGGGATCATGGCGTGACAATGTCTTCGTCGAACGCTTGTGGCGGTCTGTGAAATACGAGGAAGTGTACCACCGGTGATCCACTTAAAATGCCCCGGCCTCTGTCTCGACGACTCTGGCCAGCTCTAACCCCCGCTGGACCAGACATCTTCATCCGCCGCAAGCGTAAACGCCTACGAGGGCCCAACCTTCGCCCGTTCCATCATCGATCAAAGGCGATAGCCCTGGCAGTCCGGCATTCTTCGGTTGACCTGAAGAAGGCTTTGATTGTACCATCAGATATCAAAAGCAATGGAATCTTGTTCAAATGGATCATCATATCCCGCATATCTTCAAACAGACGCCACTTGATTATATTCTGGCGGCTATAGAAAGGCTGAAGGCGACGCTAAACGCCACAACTGGGTCGGTGATCCATTGCCAGGAGGCCAAAAACTTTTACACGGCGCTCGGCCAAGATGAAATGTACATTGCTCTTTTCGACTGGCTCAGCGGTCAATTTCAAAACTTCGCTACGGATCGTGGGTTTTTTCTCCTTGAGGACCAGAATGGTGATGTACAGTTCGGGGAGAATACGGTTCACAAGATCCGCACGGGGCTTTACACATGGCTGGCGTCGCTCAATGCGTCCGAGCAGCGTCAAGGTCTCGTCGAAAGACTACAAGACAGCACCTGTATTCAGTCTCAAGGGCCGCATATGTTTCTTAGTAAAGGGCGGCAAGCATATCGTTTGCGCAAATTGATCGACGACCTTTCCAAAGGAGCTGTCTGGGGAAAGGGCATTTTTCATTGGCTTGAGCTTTTTTGCTATCATCGAATTCCGCCGAATACTATTACCAGCCAGCTATTGTTAGCCCTGCGTGAAATTAACGGATTAAGCGATGGCATGCGGTCTTTTGCGTTTCTCCTAACGGTGATGCCTGACGGAACACCTAGCGGGACACCTGTGCATAATAGCAGAATTAGTATATGGCCATTATTCGGCGATAAACCGATCGACGTATCCATGAAATTTTGTGAGTCCCTAATACGGACAAGAGACAACGCCCAATTTCGGACAGTAGAGGTCAAAAGCAGAAGGCGAAGAATTAGAAAGATCGCTGTTGTTGACACAGAAATGGATAAGCATTTAGAGCCTTATCAAACTCTAGAGAGCAGTTTGCGCGCAGCTGTAGTTTCTAAAGATAAGCCAGGATTATTTTTCCCGCTTTACTTCAGTAACTACTTTTTGGGTTTCGTTATCGTTACCATGGAAAAATCACTTAAAGCTTTGGGATTGAGCCAGTCATCGCCTGCCGTTATGGTGGAGAAGCTGAATGAAATTATCCAAACACGCGCCCATGACAGGGTATTTCAAACTCTCAGTAAAGACATATTAGCTTACCATCGTAAAGAAGTTATAAATAACTGCATTAGCTCGTTTGAGGATATCGGCTATATGCTTCAGGATGATACCGTCCGGGCGGCGCTCAACACACAGCTTACAAGACTTCCGTATCTTCGTCCCGAATCCAGCGATAAACTTCTCTATGGTCCGCCTCCCCCTAGTGGTTTTCGTCCAATAAGGATTGTCACTCAATCGCCGGACGGCAAACCAAAACCCGGCCAGATCCAGCTCACGCGGGACAACTTCGGTTTTTTTAAGAATTATTACAGCACAGAAATTGATGCTTTTATTGAAAGCATTTTTAGCTATGGCGAGGGATACGAAGCCATCCTGACACTGAATGACGACGTCACGATTGACAAGATGCCTGTCGCGTCAATTGAGTCTATCGAGCTCTTCCGCGAAATTCAGGAGTTGCTCGGCGCTATTCAGTCGATCCTCCTAGCCGCCATCAGCGTCAAGCACACAGCGCTCAGGGGCGGGAGGCGAGAACCGGCTGCCTTTCGGGACCAGCGTTTCGATGATCGATGGTCCGCCGTCCTTTGGGACTGACGACCCCTCAATGCTCGGAGCTGACGGATGGACAAGCCTTTTCCCGTGTTTTCCAACGAGCCGCCCGATAGGAAATCGGGCAGTCTCGAGGATTTTTTTAAGACGCATGACAAAATTTCCGACGCGCTCGTGGGTGTGATTACCAACCGACGCGACCCGACCATACAGACAGAATCGGATGTTAGCGCCGACGCTCCCTCGGGTGCCGTGCAGGGGTTGCGGATCGGCCTAATGGGGCGTTGGGGGTCGGGGAAGAGTTTTATCTTGAATAAACTGCGACAAAATCTTAAAAGAATGAATGATAATAAGCCGCAGAAAAAAATTTTTGTTCCTATTCATGTAGATCTTTGGCTTGCTTATGTTCATTCTATCAATCAGGAAGTCCTCGACAACACCTACCGGGAAATCACTTCACTTTATGAAAGGCATTGTGCGATATGCGTTTCTAAATTGAGATGGTTCTGCCATAATCATCACTGGTCGTGCCCTCTAAGGCGGCAGAGAGCTAAAATTCATTGGAATCTTGTGAAAAGACAAAAAGAACTTTCAAGAGAACGTCGGCTCCCCGTTGGTGAGTTCTTTGACCGCGAAACCCACGTAGAACCGAAATTTTTTGGCTCTTCATTCTTGTTTAAATGCGTAAAATGGCTGTTTTTTACTCTGGTGGTTTTGTTGTTCGTTTTTTTGTTTTTCCAGATCCGTGAGTCATTTGAGCCCGGCTCCCTTAAACGCGTTGGCGCCTGGGCTATTCGTTTAATTGAGGGGGAGAGTTTCATCTTGCCCGCTGTCGTAACGGTTCTGGCCGTGGCTTTGCCACTCCTCATTCAGTCGGTCAGTCAGCAGCGGATTCCGCTTTTCCGCGAAGCGAACAGGGCATTCTACGAAGCCATTGTCCCTCTGCTAGAACAGCCCCAACGACATTCCGGTCTGGAATTTCACTACATCTACCTATTGGAGAACATCGATAGAAACGAAAAGTTACCGAATGAATTTTTCGACCTTCTGCGTCAGATGAACGAAATTCAATATAACTTTGAGAAGAAAAGAATACCTATTTCGATCGACCTAATCGTTTCTGCAGATCCCAAGGTTTTTTTTGAGATGCTCGCTTCTGCTGCAACGACCACGTCAAGATCCTATTCCGGTGCTGACGCTACAGGATATCTCGACAAAATCTTTGACATGACTGTTTTTGTTCCGAATCCAATGCCGCAGCCGGCCGTCTCCCCGCATGCAGCTGAACGGTTCAAGGGTATTTTGGATTTTGTTTACACAGAGATACAGCGACTTTTTCCATTGTACGGAACCAAACCGCCTTTTACGATCCTCGCGCTGTCACACGTCGATGCGATTATTCTTACTTATATCATTTCTCTTTGGTGCGGCACTCAGCCGCGCGGACCGCGACGTTTTCTCAATGATCTAATGTTTGAGCTTCGCCTTATCAAAGCTAGTTCAGCCTGGGTTAGTTCTACCCAAGAAACGTGCTGGAGGTTTCTCTTGGTTCCTTTGGTTGCGATCAAGATGGTTGCGCGACAGAGCATCGATGCCGCAGCACCACTGCGCTGGGCTGAGCTCGAGGAGTATCGTCGTCGGGCCCAGGTAGAGGATGGCGCTACGCGTTTTTGTCACTTTGTCGCACGTACGAGTTTTATCTGGTCTTTTTGTGAACCCGAGTTGTGGCTAGCCTTGGCCTATGGGGCCAAGTGGGACACAGCCCCCGAGGGGTTCCCTGCAGGGGAGCCCTGCACTTGGTGGGACAGTTTGCCGCACAATATTAAAAAAGGTCTAGTCGACCGCAAAATTGATTGGGTTTTCACCCTCTTTGCCTGGCATGTTGATGGGAGCTCATTTCGGCAGAACATAAAACGAGAAATTCTTCAGCGGGATCAAGAATATAAGACGGCAGCGGAGGAAAGCGTGGAAAATCATGTCGGTCATCAGCCGCGGGGTTACGGACGGCTCGGCCCAATCGGGCGACTCATGCTGTTCGACACGATGGCAGATGATCCTGAAGTTGACCTTCGCGTTCTTGGTCTTGCGCTTGGACTGGATCCTGACAAAAGAACGGATAGCGGTGGCGCAGATGTTTGGGAAACTCTTCAGGACATTCAGCGGAAATTGTCAAGCAACCGATCCGAAGATAGAACGGAGCTAATTAAAAATTGGGTTATAACCGAGCCAGACGAATCGCCCTGATTGAATAAGAAAGATGAAGAAGCTGTCCTCATGAACACGCCATCGAACCGAACCTTTTTGCCGTTTAGTCTGCATCTAGTTGATTTACGGATCTCTATACAGGGAGTTGCAATCGTCGCTGCGAGCGACATCAGTATTCCGACGAAGGCAAAGACCGTTCTATTGGGAAACAGCGGTTCCGGGAAGTCGACGCTGTTGAAAGCCCTTTTGGGCCTGCTGGCCGCAGGCACTGTGGTTGAGGGCCATGTTATTGATCGGATCACCCAAAGACATTACAGTGGCGTCGAGCTAAAGAATGGCAAACTGCCGGCGATAATTCGATGCGGCTATCTTCCGCAAAGCGGTAGTTTACTTCCCCACCACACTACTGCTGGCGGTTTTTTGAAGGATCTGATGCGCCATACGCACACCACTGTTATGAATGATTGGTTAGAGTTTTTCGGGCTCGAGCGAAACGAATACTTTGATTCAAAACTTCCGACACAATTTTCGGGTGGCGAACGAAGACGTTTTGCCCTGGCCGTCGTACTTTCCAGTAACCCGGAATTGATTTTTCTTGATGAGCCAACTAGTGGATTGGATGATGAACGAGTTGAAGAATTGTTGTTGCGCTTGACTCAACTCGAGCACACGATGATTTTCGCGACACATGACTATGTTTTCGCATCGCGTCTCGCAGATCAGGTCATTTTCCTAGAGAATGGAAAAGTGGCAGAACAGGCAAGATCGGACGAGTTTTTTAGGAGACCTCGTTCTGAAGGCGCGAAGCGCTACTGCGACGCTTGGCGGCGGTTACTTCGAGAACACGGTGAAAAATAATCTATCATGACGATTCAGCTTAAGGAATATCGCCTGCACCACCCTGGTCCCCCATACGGGCTCCTCCTCTTTTTGCCCCGCTTCGAAATTGAGAGTGGAAGTACAGTTGGGATCATGGGATCCAGCGGAACCGGGAAATCGTTAATGCTTCGTTCCCTTGTTGGCCTCTCACCGTTCTCCGGTTCTATCATATACAGTATCTCTGGCTCTCTCGACCAAATATCTATTTTTTATAGAGATGCTTCTAGCCTCAAGAAAATTGCTGGGATTGTCAGCATTGTTTTTCAGGACCCTTTCTCATCTTTCAATCCGTCTTGGTCAATTCAGGCATCGATGCGACGAGCAACTTCCGCTTGTGACCCAAAAAATTTTGAGGCGAACTTGCAGCGATATTCCGAAATTTTGAAAATACCATTAGAATTCCTTCGAAAGCGGCCTTCCGAGCTTTCTGGAGGTGAATTGCAGCGATTAGCCCTCGCACGGTCCCTATCTGTGGGTTCGAGATATCTTTTTCTTGACGAACCGACCAGTGCTCTCGATGCCGGTCACATCCTTAGTGTAGCCGAAGCGCTTAGTAGTTTTAGAGATGAGGATAAAACTAGGACAATTTTAATAAGCGAGCATTCAAGGGCAGTCTTGAATTATTTGGGGGCGAGGATCTACCAGATCGATTGCATCGGTTTGCAACTGGATTGAAAAATGGCCTCCTCGCTATCTCCTGTGGGTGACGTATGATACCGCTCTGCCTATGAAGTGACTTTTCGGACCCATGGCTGCAGACAGAGGGTTTGGAAAGTGAGATAACGTACAGTATCTTTCGCAGATTTAGGCATGGCTGGCTCCTTCCATAGCAGATATGGTGGGAGCAGGGAGATGGACGAGACGAGGACGAGGCCGGACATGGGCGAGGTGATCCAGATCGAGGAGGCGCGTATTCGCGATCACCTTGGCGAGATGGTCCGGGGGACGGTGGAGGAGGCGCTGAACGCCATGTTCGACGCGGAGGCCGAGCGGCTTTGCGGCGCGGCGCGATACGAGCGGACAGAGGCACGGCGCGATACGCGGGCCGGGCACTATGAGCGCAAGCTGGAGACCCGGGCTGGGTCGGTGCAGCTGAAGGTGCCGAAGCTGCGTCGGCAGACCTTCGAGACAGCGATCATCGAGCGTTATCAGCGCCGGGAAACGTCGGTCGAAGAGGCCTTGATCGAAATGTATCTCGCCGGCGTCTCGGTGCGGCGCGTCGAGGACATCACCGAAGCCCTTTGGGGGACTCGCGTCAGCCCGAGTATTGTCTCGGCCTTGAACAAGAAAATCTATGCGAAGATCGAGGAATGGCGGAACCGACCGATCGCCGGCGAACATCCTTATGTCTTCCTCGACGGCATTGTCATGAAGCGAACCTGGGCTGGCGAGGTCCGCAATGTTTCTCTGCTGGTGGCGATTGGCGTGAATACTGATGGCTACCGTGAAATCCTGGGCATCTGCGAAGGTGCGAAAGAGGACAAGTCAGGCTGGTCCAGCTTTCTGCGTCATCTGGTCGATCGTGGTCTGAAAGGGGTCGAGCTGATCATCTCCGATGCATGCCGCGGCTTGGTGGAGAGCATTACGGAATACCTGCCGGACGCCCGCTGGCAGCGCTGCGTGGTTCATTTTTACCGGAATGTTTTCAGCCATGTTCCGACGGGCAAGGTCCGGGACGTCACGCACATGTTAAAAGCGATCCATGCCCAGGAAAGCCGGGAAGCGGCCAGGCAGAAGGCGCGTGCCGTTGTCGACGAGCTCCGCCGCCAGCGTTTGGGGCGCGCTGCGGAGCTCGTCGACAACGGCTTTGAGGAAACGCTGACCTACTACAGCTTCCCCGACAGCCACTGGATCAAGCTGCGGACCAACAATCCGCTGGAGCGGGTGATGAAAGAAATCCGGCGGCGCACGCGCGTGGTCGGCGCCTTCCCCGACGGCCAGTCCTGTCTCAACCTGGCTGCCGCGCGCCTGCGCCATATCGCCGGGACACAGTGGTCCACGCGCCGCTACATGAACATGGAACCGCTACGCATGGCAAAAGCCGAGACTTATGGAGCCGCCGTCGCCTGAAAAAATGTGCGAAAGATCCTGGACGGTACCCCACGGGCTCGCCGCCCGCCGCCGCGTGCAGCGCATTGCGCTGGATGTCCGGGTTCTGGTCCTGGGTCGAGGCACGCGCGGAACCGATCAGCATAAGCGCCTTTCTCAAAACTCATTGTTTTCATAAGCATTCTGAGAACCACGTTTCAAAAACGCTTTTGCGAAATCCATAGCACGCCTCTGTGGCACCCGGCGGCGAATCGGCCGCTTGTTCTCAAAAACCCTTGTTTATGAGAAGACCCATTCTATGCATATAATGCGCGTGTTGCGTATATTGCAGTTGCGTGGTCGTCTGCATCGATGAAGAGGAGGAATGCCATGAACATGATCGCGCACCGACAGCTTCCCCCTTCCGCCCAGGAAGCCGCAATCGCGCGCGTCTCGGGTCAGGCCTTGTCGCGCTATGCGCGGGAGCGGACGACCCTCAGGCTGCGCGTCAGCGATGCGGATCAGGCCGAACCCATCGAGCTTCCCCCCGGTGCCGTCTCGCTGTTGATGGACATTCTTGAAGCCATGGCCGCCGGTCGGGGCGTCACCCTCATTCCCGAGAATGCCGAGCTCACGACGGTTCAGGCGGCTGAAGTGCTGAATGTCTCACGCCCATTCCTCATCAGGCTCCTTGAAGACAAAAGAATTCCCTTTCGCAAGGTCGGCAAGCATCGCCGTATCCGCATGGAAGACGTCATGGCCTACAAAGCCGCTATAGATCAGGAGCGACAGGCCGTTCTCGATCAGCTGGCCGCAGAAGCCCAGCAACAGGACATGGGTTACGGCGATTGATGGGCCTCTACACGGTCCTTTATGCCCTCCTCGCCATCTCATGTGGGTCGCGTATAAATACTGATTGTGGCCTTCATCACATCCTTTTGTTCGATCCGGAGAGACCATCCCCCGCCCCGACCTTCATCGATTTTCAATGCGGCAGCCGCTTTTCCTGCCCAGCTCTTGACCTCGACCTTACGCCCGAGGCCATTTACGTCGCGGTCCGCCAAACCGGCTTCTGGTCGCCGGAGCCGCCGC
>JAAAPI010000186.1 GCA_009908325.1 Verrucomicrobiota bacterium
TTCCTTGAGGGCGAGAGCCTCTGTCGATGCGCCGTAAAAGACATGGGCCTTGCCTGGACGCATCCAGCGACTCCCGTTCAGAAATGCACCTCTGCCAGAGAGCAGGTCGGCGGGCTTTGCCCATTTGAGGTCAACCGCCCGATAAACCGGAGCCTCCCAGCTACGCAAACAATCCCGCGCCGCCTCTCTAATGTGAGCTCGCAGGCTTGTGGTGTTGGGATAGTCTTGAATGGGCTGCATCAGGCTGAAGGCTGAGCGGTGAGGGCTGAAGGGGGACGGGTGAGGGATGAAAGGGTTAGTTGAGGGCGTTTTCGCTCGCTCCCAGTCCGCTGTAGTTTTCGGGGTGGCAGCTTAAGAGAAGTATCTGCAGCCCCGATTCACTTGCTTGGTAGAGGAGCGATTTTAATTTTTCCCGGCGGTCTTTGTCGGCGTGGGTGAAGGCGTCGTCGAGGACGAGGGGGAGGCAGCCGTCGTGGTCGGCGGCGAGGAGTTCGGCCATGGCGAGGCGAAGGGCAAGGGCGACCTGCTCGCGGGTGCCGTGGCTGAGGGATTCGAAATCGTGGAGCCCTTTACTGTGATCGGTGCGGTCGAGTTCGAAGCTTTCGAGCCGGGAGCCATCCTCGGCCCAGTGGAGTTTTGGTCGGCTGCCACCGAAGAGAAGCTGCAGGTAGGGGGCGACTTTATACTTCGAGCGGTCTGGCGAGTGCGCTGGTGGTGGCTTTGCGGGCTTCTTTGAGCCGGTTCAGTAGATGGAGACGCACTTCGGCCTGATGTCGCAAGGCGTCATGACGGCGCTGGATTTGTTCGACGGCTGCCTGAAGTTCTTTGCGCTCCCGTTCCGGGTCGGTGCTGCCGTTGCTTTTGAGTTCGGTCTCGGCGATGACGAGCCGTTCCTTGGCATGGTCGAGGTTTTGCTTGTCCCGATCGACGGATTTGTTCAGACGTTCTTCGTCCAGCTCCAATTGGTCGGCTCCGAGCTTTTTGAGGGCATCGGTTTCGGACTTCTCGGCGGCGAGGGCCTGATCGTGTTGACCTTTTATCTTGTTGATGGTCTTGGCTCGGGCCTCGGTGTCGCCATTGGTCTCGATGGCGTAATTGAGTTTGGTTGCGAGGTCGCGGGCCTTGTCCTTGGCGGTCTGGTGTTTTTTGCGGGCGGTTTCGAAAGCGGCCTCGGCGGTTTTGGATTCACCGGCCTTCAAGTCCGTGCCGTCGAGGCGAATGGCTTGGTCGGATTCGAGCACATCGAGCTGGAGCGCGAAGGCATCGAGCCGGGCCTGTGCTTCGCTGGCGGCAGTTGACTTCTTGCGCAGTGCTTTGATCGCTTTTTCGGTAAAGCCGTCCAGAGGGGCGAGCTGCTTCCGCAGGGCTTTGGCCTCGGTCTGGAGTTTCGTGATCCTGGCGACCTCCTTCTGGAGTTTGGCAATGGTGACCTCGGTTTCCAGCGCTTTGACTTGCGCCTGCAGAGCATCGTGTGCGGTGCGGCATCTGGCGAGAGCTTGACTGGCCGCTTCCCGGGCTTCGATCGCCTGATCGCGGGCGGCTTTGTCGTCTTTGAGATTCGCTTCCATTTTTTGAAGCGCCTCATCTCCGGGGGCTGCGGCTTTTTGGGCGGCTTTCAGGTCGGTCTCAAGTTCACGGATCGCGCCGTCCGCTTTACGAAGCTCCTCCAGTTGCTTGCCAATGGTCTCGCGCTCCCGGGACTTTTCTTTGAGCGCTTCGCGGTGCTTCCGGACCGTGGCAAGGTCTTCCGTGATGGTTTTCAGCCGGGCTTGTCCATCCGCCAGACTCTCGCGATAGCGGATTTGGTCGGCAGAGGCCCGCTCGTAATCATCGGCTGCCTTATTCAAGTCGGCGAGAATCGTTTCCTTTTCGGCAAGCGCGGCCTGAGCTTCATTCAATTCAGTTTCGGCACGGGCCAGGTCGGAACCTTTTTTTGCTTTGCCGGAACCGAGAAGCGTAGCGTCGACCAAGTCTTGAAGGTTCCGGATGACAGCGGCGTCCTGCTGACTACTGGCGAGGGTCTGGCCGCTTTGGGCCTGAAGTTTCTCGCGCAGCTGGTCGTGGGACTCTTCGATGCTGGCAACCGGAGACTCGTTGCTTTGGCCTTGCCAGACCCAGAGGTGCGCCCAGCGCTTTTGCATTTTACCTTCGATGCCGCCGCCCGACACGGTTCCTTCTACGCCAAGCAGACGGGCGAGGGCATCTTCAGCGGCGTCGCCATTGAGAGTGGCCTGACCTTCCGATTCCAAAGTCGTGTTGCCCTTCGAGCCGAAGCGTTTGGTCAGGGTGTGGTGGCGTCCACCGGCGTTGAACTCAACACGGACCTCGGGATCTCCGCCGAAGTCGGACTGCATCTTCGTATGAAAGGAGGTGGAACCTTTGGCTTTGAGAAATAGGGCGCTGTGAATGGCTTCGGCCAGGGTGCTTTTGCCGGATTCGTTCGGTCCGTGCAGAAGCGAGAGGGAACTGTCGAGATCGACGGAGCAGTCGCGGTGGACGCGGTAGTTTTGAATGTGGGCGGAGAGAAGCTTCACTGAACACCTCCTTGCACTTGAAAGTGTAGTTCGCGCAGAGCGTCGCGGGCGAGCGGATCATTCCCCACATCGGCCTGCAAAGAGGCGGCCACCTGGGCGATGAGCGGATCGGTGCTTTGGGTCAGGGCTTCCAGCTCTTCGGCAGTGGGCTCGATCTGAATGTCCTGTTCCATCCTCAGGCGTATGAGGCGCGATTGAAGGCTTTCAATCAATTGATCGAGGCGCTCGGCACCGGCGAAGCTGAGGCTGCCCGATAGGTTCAGCTGAAGCAGGTCCTTTCCGGTGCGTTTGCCCACGCAGGCTTCGACTCGGTCTTCGAGTGTTTCGAGATCCGCATCGCCTGTAAGATGAAAAGGGTCGAGCCCGTGCCAGCCGATTAGGCCGACTTCCTGAGCTTGTAGTCGTAGGCGGCGGGTAATTGGTCGAGGTTGATGCGGTTAATCGCACTGTCCTGATCGGACTCTCCTGAAGAGGAAAAGCCCTGGGTGCTACCGTGGGCCAGCACGATACGTGGTAGATCCTTCGGCAGTCCTTCCGGTTCGGTTCGCAACCAGGCGGTCGGATCATTGCTCTCATGGCGTCGCAGCAGCGGGCAGGGGAGAAGGACGGCCTGATCGAGAACGACCGGGCTTGCTTCAAGCAGAATGTGGAAGTTGGGGGCCAATTGCTCCTGTTCTCGCAAGAAGAATTCCTGTTTCCAGATGCAGCCGGGGCCGCCGAAGTCGTGGTTGCCGGGGATGGCGAAAACCGGCACTTTTAAGGTGCCAATCGCGGAACAGAGTGCGGAAACAGTCGGCTGGTCCGGGGTGGCGGAATCGAAGAGATCCCCGCAAACGACGACAAATTCGACCTTCTCTGATTGAATCAGCTCACCAAGCTTGCCGATTGTTTCCAGGCGTTGTTGCCGCAGGTTCTCGCGCTTCGCGTGGTCGGCAATGGATTGAAAGGGTTTGCCGATTTGCCAATCTGCGGTGTGGAGGAATTTCATGGAGGTGCGCGGGTAAGCGTGCGACAAAAATCGAAGTCCGTTAGGAGTAAATCCGGCTAGGATCGATGTCTAGGATAATTGGGTTTTTGAGTGATAATGTAATTGAATCCAATGATAGCCGAGGGGGTAGGACATTCGCGGGCCAAGCGGTCTTTTGGATTAGCTAGAGAAAACCCTTTTCAATTTTCACCCATACGGTTTTGATCCTGCGCAAATGCCCACCTGGTTCTACAACCGTCCGCTGGAAAAAGCCGATCCAACTGAGGCTCTGGTCGCCGAAGCATTTAACAAGTTGGAGGGTAAGTGGTTGATTCGCTGGGGCTACTTCTACGAGCGGAAGAAGCAGGCGGGAGAACCTGATCTTCGGGCAGGTTCTGGAGGACTTCCCGAATTGGTGGCACAAGCACATGGCTTCGCATAAGAGCTACTGCGATGATAGCGTAAAGGTGTTCCACAGTGCTTTGGCGAAAGGGCTGAAGCCGGAATCGCTTCAGATGTTCCTCAGGCAGAGTGATCGCCTGTTTGACCAATTCAAAGCGACCGAGTTCGGCTTGCTGGCGATGCTGCAGAATAACCGGCATTGGATGGTTGAGGGCGGCGTCGGCACGGGTAAGACTTTTTTGGCACTGAAACAGGCGGAATTTCTTGCTGACCAGGGCGAAGGGAACGAGGTGCTCTTTGTCGTCTACAATCTCTTGTTGGCCGAGCGACTAAAGCGAATGGCGGAGAAGTTGAAGTTAGAGAGAGGCTCCGTCACAGTTCTAAGCTGGGAGGACCTGCTTGGTGAAATTATTGCCATAAGAGGTCTGGAGCTGGAGATCCCTAAAAGTCCCGAAGCTCTACGGACCTATTTCCAGGAAGAGCTGCCCAGCTACGTCGCCATGGCATTTGAGGAGGGGGAGTTGCCGCTAAAATTTGATGCTCTGGTGGTCGACGAAGCCCAGGATCACGACATCTGCGGGATTGAAGGAGTTGAGATGGGCTGGTGGTCTTGGTATTTTAATCTACTCCGGAATGGAACGGATGCACCGATTGCGATCTACTATGACAAAGCACAAAGGTCCGCTTTCCGCGGTGCCGAAAACTTCGATCCGGAGCGACTCAGGGAGTATATCGGCGGAGCCGTGCATCTGAAGCTCAGCAAGGCGCTGCGCTACACAATGCCGATCTACCATTACCTGAAGACTTTACGTGCGGACGCGACCAAGCATTTGGTGGATGCCATCGAAGCGCATGATGGCCTGCCAACGGTTCCGGAGGTCGAGCAGCGCGAAGTCAATGAGTTGCAGGTGAAGGATGCCGTCGAATCGATCGTCTCCAAATGGAAGGAGGCCGGCCTATGTAAACCGAGTGACGTCGTCCTAATTGGCCCCCGAAAATGGCTCGACAACAGTTCGGTTGGGCAGGGGACCACGATCTGCGGCTTCGAGATCGCCGACTACGATGAAGATGTGCGCGGCAAACTGAGCTACATCGGAGCCCACCGTTCCAAAGGCATGGACTTCCTGGCCGTGATCCTGATTGATTTCGCACCATTCGAAGGCCTTGCCAAGGGCGATAAGCCCGATTTCGCCGAGGCGTTTTTTATCGGAGCCAGCCGGGCTCGGCAGTTGCTGGGAGTGGTGGCTGTTGGTTCGTGAGTTTTGTTCGATCGTGTCGTAACAGCCATTGGTTCTTGAACTTTAGTATTTGCGAAGCCAACGAGTTGTTGATCGGGATCGAACGCAGCGCTCTTCATGGGGCGCGGCTCTTACGTCTTCAACGTCGAAGCGGACGAGGTGCCCGAGTTTGTAATAGGGGATAACCCCTTGCTTTTGCATTTGCCGAAGCCAGCGAAGTGGCGGCCTAGAACCTCTTCGGCCACGCCAAAACTGCCTTTTGAGGTTCGATGGAACCGTTCCAACATTCCTTGGCGCATCTCAGAGGATTGGTTATCGAATATTTTCCAGATTTCTCGCTCCTCGCTTGCTGGGCTACTGAAATTAAGTTCGGACGCGTAACGTCTCATCCTTTCAAGTGTTGCGAGGGAATGTCGCCAATTGATAAGTGGCTTGAGTAAGAGTATTTCTTTGCGCAGGACTGACTCAATTGCCAAAGGATGGATCAGGGTGTTAAACGTGCCGTCGGGGCAGTGCTCCACGCCAATTGCAGAAAGAGCCAAGTCAAAGCGAGAGAGGCGTTCCTGCAAAGTCGCCGGTTCGGTTTTGTGTGGGAGTTCGACGATGCGGTTGTCAATGGACCAAGCATCCGTGTAAGCACGCTCTGGCAATTTCTTCGCGTTGCGTCTTTTTAATGCGGCTATCAGCTTCTCGCGATCTTTCTCGGATGGTGCCCACAGATCTAGATCACGCGGAGGTTTTCCTGTGATTAGTGTTTTGAATGCGCCCCCTGCGAGGAAAAACCGAGCTCCAGAATTAAGGCCGATAGTTGAGGCAATCTCGCGCCGAGCAAATTCAAGGACGTCCGTTTCGCAGAGAGAGCAGAGCTTACCCGAGTAGGTTGCCTCCCGTTTTTGGTATCTGATTTGAAGGTTATTGTCATCCTCCCAGAAAAACGCTCCATCCAGATACCAAGGCCAGTCTTCCGTGGTTAAGGGCAGTCCCAGCAAATGAGCCGCGGTAGCGGTCACTAGAGAATCATGTGTGCAGAAGACCTGAACGCCGGGATTACTACCTGCAGTTGCCAGCATGTGATGGGCCAGAAAACGAGTTGCAGACCCGGCGTTTGCCAAGCCTGGAAGGGGGTCCTCTTCTGAGACCAGATGAGCCATTAGGGCCTCATGTCCGAGCGCTTTCCAAGTTGCTCCCGCTTTGCTGGAATCGACCACGAAAATACCCGGGTCACCGAGAAGTCGGTCGTTCTTAATTTCCAATTTCGCGCAGGATCCGATATTCAGCTCGTGGGCGGTCTGAACGCAGCGAAGAATCGGGCTGGTATGGAGCGTCCGTAAGCGTCCACGGAGCATGACTCCCATAGCATGAGCCAACTCCCGTCCTACCTTGGTGATCGGTATAGTGTAGCCGGCCTCGCCCACAGGTAGATCACCGCGAACCGAGTGTCGTAAAAGAAGGACCACTGGCCGGTCCTTCGGGAGACGTTCGAACCAGTGCAACATGGCGGGAGGGATGCGCCAGTCGATATTTGTTTTCATTGTGCGACCCCCATCAGAATTGAAGGTAGTGCTGGCAATCGTTTAACCGTCGAAAGTGAAAAGCCAGCCGCTTTGAATAAGCTGCTATATTCATCTTCGGTTCGTTCTTGCCCTCCAGTTGCCATGAGAAGGTGTAAGTCACAAAGACTGCCGTTCATACTCTCAGGTGAGAGTAGCATCTCGACAACGAAGATTTTTCCGCCGCTCGAAAGTGATTCTCTCGCCCGCCGCAAAATCTGAATCGCGCCCTGATCATTCCAGTCGTGGAGAATCCGTGTCAGGAGAACAACATTGGCCTGAAGGTTCCATGGTTTGAAAAAGTCCAGCGGGCACCATTTAAGGCGTCCACTGCCGGAACATTGTTTCTTAGCATACTCGATGACTTCTGGCAGGTCCAACACGGTAACCCGCAGTTCTGGAAAGGCATCGAGTAAGAGTAGGGCGAGCGCTCCGAAACCACCCCCAGCATCCACCACATGCTCATTTCCATTCAACCCTAAGGCAGACGGGATTGAAGTAAAATCATGCAGGGCGTAGCTTCGAAGCATCCGGTGGTGTGTTTTGAGTCTCTCTGGGTTGTCAGCCACCTCTCCGAAAATGTCTGGTTTTTCCCAATGGCCGTTTTGTTGCAAAGCTTCGGGCAGAGTCTGCCACATCAAGGGAAACGAACTGCCGTATTCAAGCGCTGCATCTTTCAAGGTAAGCGGATGTTCCGCACAGAGGAATTCGCATGGTATTTACACTTTGCCTGAATTCCATCGGATTGAGGGCATCTTTAAGGAACTGCGCACCCTGCGAAAAACAGATCCGCGCCACTATTTGGCTCGTCTGATCGGTTTGTATGTGAATCTCAGACCCAAAGAAATCATCCACTTGCGGAAAGACCAGATCCAGTATTCGGGCTACTGGAAGGTCGAGATCCGAGTTCGAGCCGACTTCAAGCCCAAGCATTATCACGAACGGAGTATCAAGATCTCTGCGGGACTGGCGGAGCACATTCTGGACCTCTGCCGGGATAATGGATCGCAGTATGTCATTTCAGGTGGAAACAGGTCTGAGCTCTTCAGGCCCTTCAACGAGCATCTGCACGAGACATTTCTGCCAGATGCGGGTCGACCGAGTTATGAGCTGAGAAAATTCTATGCATCTGCTTCCAATCTGGCGGTTGGCTTAATAATCACCCATAAGCGAATGGGGCACAAGAACCCGACGACGACTGAGGATCACTACATCGACAAAGACGCGTCGCAGGAGCTGGTCGACCTCTACGAAAAGTATGCGAAGGAGGTCTTTGGCGATATCGCGTTTTCGAAATAGCCCAATTCTTGGAGGGGGTAAAAAATGGGGAAATTTCTTGAGAAAAGTGGCTATACAAGTGGCTATACAAAATCGGTCGAGGAGACGGTTTTGCCTAATCTTAACGAGCGTTATTTGTTGTCAGGGTGAACGCATGGCACGCTCTTTCGTGTCGTCGATTTTTGAAGTATACGACACAAAAAAGCCCTAAGCTGCTGAAGCTTAGGGCTTTAAATGGAGCCTCGTGTCAGGATCGAACTGACGACCTGATGATTACAAATCAACTGCTCTACCAGCTGAGCTAACGAGGCTTGATGGAAAAAACTGTCCTACTGGATCGGGGACTCGAACCCCGAACCAATTGATTAAGAGTCAACTGCTCTACCAATTGAGCTAATCCAGCAGGTGAGTCATTCCGCTGAGCGGACTGACGAAACGCGGGATATTGCTGCCCGGCTCGTGGCTGTCAAGTTTTCGCTTCGAGATTTCTTGCGTCTTTTGTTTCGGGACTTGTCCTGGCGGTTGTTCGGGCTAGATCTGTGGTATGGCAGGAAAGAAGAAGGTCTTTAGCGACTCCTGGGACCGTGTGGCCGACCGCCACGCCAGTTTGCTGCCGGGGGTGGATGTGCAGCTACAGTTCTATCGCGGAGAGGCGTGGCGGGTGCTGCGGGCACCCTATGAAAACGAGTTTTTTCGTCTGACGGAGGAAGCCTGGGGGTTTGTGGGGCGTTTAAACATGGGGGTAACGATCGACGAGGCCTGGCGGCAGGCGATGGAGCGGGATCCGGAGGGGGCGCCGGGACAGGAGGAGGCGATCAAGATTTTGGGGCAGCTGAGTAATGCGGGCCTGATTCTGTCGGACATCGCGGCGGACAGCCGGGAAATTTTCCGTGCAAAGACGAAAGAGAAACGGACTATGATGGGGAAGCAGGCCCTGAATTTTTTGTTTCTGCGCGTGCCTATCTTCAATCCGGATCGTTTGCTCACCTTGCTTCGTCCGTTGGGACGGGTGCTGATGCATCCTTTGATGTTGGTTCTCTGGCTCTTTGTCATGATCTGGGGTGGGAAGAGCGTGGTGGAGCACTGGTCGGCGGTGCGTGATCAATCCTCGGGGTTCCTCGCGCCGGATAATTTGTTTCTGGTCCTGGTCTGCACGGTGGTGCTCAAGCTGTTGCATGAGCTCGGGCACGGGATCAGTTGCAAGCACTTTGGGGGCTACGTGCCGACGTTTGGCATCATGTTTATTCTGTTTGCGCCGCTGCCGTTCGTCGATGCGACGGCGAGCTGGGGCTTCCGGGAAAAGTGGCGGCGGATTTTCGTGAGTTCGGGCGAGGATGGCCGATGGGCTGGAAGACAGTCAGTTCACGAGTGTCTACGACCGGGTGATTGCCCGTAGAGCCGGGGAGCGACTGGAGAAGCTGGGGGAGGTGCAGAATCCGACCCCGGCGCAGAAGCGGGAGATCGCGCGTGAAGAGAAGCGCCTTCAGCAGAGCCAATGGCTAGTTGCCCTGGAGGGTGAGGGGAGTGCCTTTCGTGGGATGGATGAGGAAACGTATTTGAGCCTTGTGGAATGGACGGGTCGCAACATCCGGGTGGACAAACCGGGCTATATTCCGGTGGACTTGGAGAAGGTGTTGGACCGGTTTGAGTTGGACGCCGCCGAGTGGGCGAAGAACGTGGCGGCCTATGGCAGTCTCTTCCACCGAATCGCCGGTCGTGCCGAGCAGTTGGCGGCCTACGCCTGCCGGAAGGGGCAAAGCTGGTTCCGGGGAAGAATCAGCGGCGAGAGCCTGTATCGCTGCGAGAAGACGGTCGCGTAAGAGAAGGATTTATCGGCAGCCCCGGCGGCTTTCCGGGGGATCGGGGAGCGAACGAAGCGTTTCCGCAGAGCAAAGAAAGGATTGAAGCCCGGAAACGACCGGTTTTCGGCAGCCGACGGCCTGCCGAATATCCATAGGATCGAGGATTGGGTTGCCCAAATTTATGGGTGTCCTTAATTTTCTCTCGATGAGAAACTGGAGCTTTTGCCCAAGGTGATCGAACAAGCACACGAACGGATCATCGGTGGGCGTCAGGTAAAAAACAAAGACAAGATCCTGAGCGCCCACGAACCGGACATCGATGTGATCGTGCGCGGCAAGGCGGGTGCACAGGTCGAGTTCGGCAATGAGCTTTTCCTGGCCGAGAGTCTGGCGGACTTATCTTCGATTATAAACTCTACGAGCGCGCAGCGCCCGGCGAAGGGCTTAAGATGCGGCAGAGCATTGAGCGTCTGGAGGAACTGAACCTGCCGGACGCGTTGGAGTATGTGGTCGCCGACCGTGGTTTTGACAGCAAAGGCAGTGAGGATTTTCTTACCGGGCATGGCATCGAATCGATGATCTGTCCGAAAGACCCCCAACGGCTGCGGGAACGGCTGAAAGAGGAAAAGTTCCGTGAGTTCCAGACCCGTCGCGGAGGCACCGAGGCGCGAATCGGAATCTTTATGAGTTAATCCCCCACTAAGTCGAAAAAGTCCGAAGCTCCAAATTTAAAGGAGAATGGTTCAGCATGCTTTCCCACTCGAAATAACGGCCTGTTCATAAGCAAAAGTAAGTTTTCTCATGTAGAAACCGCGCAGATTGTGTTCGGTCGGGCAAAAAAGGGGAAACGCGGTATCGGACGGTTTAAAAAATCCGCACTTTTGGGACAGGCTCTAGGTTACGTAGCGTCGATGTGTTCTCGCAGTCCTGCGTATATGGCACGAAAGAGTCGGTTCGAGTATTCGGGTGTGCGCTACCATGTTTCAGAAAGGGTTGTCCGAAATCGAGCGAGACATCACCCCAGGTCAGCCTTTGCAATTCGTTCTCAGGGGCGTGGCATATATCAAGCCGGGGCATAAACAGAGCGGGCGATTTGTTGATAAAGTTTTGCCTGGGCGTAGCGATCCGCTTCTTCGCTGAGCTTGCCCTTCGCGTCCGGGATAACCCGTGCGTAGTA
Organism: Verrucomicrobiota bacterium; assembly: GCA_009908325.1. Classification (GTDB taxonomy): domain Bacteria; phylum Verrucomicrobiota; class Verrucomicrobiia; order Opitutales; family Coraliomargaritaceae; genus Thalassobacterium. The sequence goes on from JAAAPI010000186.1 coordinate 10,949, forward strand.
GATGTCGGGGCGCAGCAGCTCGGGGGCGAAGATGAGTACGTCGCCGGGACCGGCGTTTTGTTTAAACCCGGCGAAGGCCCGCCGCCACATCTCCTTGAAGTGGGTCAGGTAGTCGACGCCAAGGGCCATGGTCGGCGTTTGATCGACCGAATCGATGGGCGCCTGCATGTAGCCCGGCGCGGCGATCCGCCCGTGCATAAATCCCGTGCGGTCGAAGATCGGTTGCATGAAATCGAGTTTGGCTTCGAAGTCCCCATAGACCATTTCCTGGCCGCAGTAGAAGTGGCTGAAGTCTGCGTTGAAACGAATTTCGGGAAAGGCCTTTGTCCACTCGACGGTGCGCCACATGTCCTGGGTAATGGTGGCGCGGTGGGTTTCGATAAAAGCGGGCAGCCCATGTGTTTCGGATGCGTCCAGGATCGCTTCGATCAGGCGGTGCGCCTCAGCGTCGCCTTCCATACCCCAGCCCACATGCAGGGTGATGCAGCTGTCGCCCCTTTGCTGGTGGGTTCGAAAAACGGCGTCGGCCTCTTCGGGTTGGTTGATGCGGTCGAGCCCGCAGTAGGGGAAGTCCCCAAGATGCGAGGGTTCATAGGCCTTGGATTCGCCGAGTTGGAGGCCCTCGAAACCGTCCTCCCGGAGTTGTGCTACGGCGGCTTCGCCTTCGAGTCCGGGCCAAACCGAGTCTTCCGGAAGGTCAGTCAGGTTGTCCGTGTTCAGGTAGACGCGCAGCTTTGGTGCATCGGCGGTTCCGTCGTTCAGGTAGTGTGCCATGGTTTAAAATGCGTCGTAAGCGATCTGCTCGTCGGTGACACCAAGGGATTTGAGCATCTTGTTGCAGGCTTTGATCATCATGGGCGGCCCGCAAAGATAAAATTCAACGGCCTTCGGGTTCGGATGCTTTTCCAAATAGTGGATGAGCACGACTTCGTGGATGAAGCCGGTAGGCCCGGTCCAGTTGTCCGATTCCCCGGGCTCGGAGAGCGCCAAGTGAAAATCGAAGTTGGGGTGCATTTCGGCCAGCTGTTCGAAGTAGTCGTCATAGAAAATTTCCTGTTTCGAGCGGGCGCCATACCAGTAGCTGACCTTTCGCTGGGTCTTGTCATTCTCAAAGAGATGCGAGAGGTGGGCCCGGATCGGCGCCATGCCGGCGCCGCCGCCGATATAAACCATTTCCTTTTGCGTCGGCTTGATGTGGAAGTCGCCGAAGGAGCCAATTGCGGTGACGCTGTCGCCGGGTTTGAGGTTGAAGACGTAGCTGGAGCCCACGCCGGGGGGGCAGTCCTGCCCGGGGGGCGGGGTCGCGATCCGGACGTTGAACTTGAGCCGACGCTCGCTTACCGCGTTGCTGGCCAGCGAGTAATTATTCCGGCGGCCCGCTTTCGGATTACCCACCTGGTAATCGAAGACATGCTGATTGCGCCAGACGGTGGCGTAGGGCTCGGGGACATCGAAATCACTGAATCGGATCTCCTCGTATTGCGGGATGTCGAGCTGCATGTAGTCGCCGGGAGTGAACGGGATCTGCTCCTGCGGGTCCGCCGGTTCGAGCACGAGTTCCTTGATGAAGGTGGCCACGTTCTCGTTGCTCACGACTTTCAGCTGGTAGGTCTTTTGCCGGCGGGCCCCTTCGCCGCCGGCCTTTTCGACGTTCAGCCAGATCCGGCCGCCGCGCTCCTCGATCGGATAAGTGGCCAGCCCCCGGCAGATGGGGGCGCGGGCCGGGGAGCCGTCCTTGAGGTTGAAGCGGCCATTGTGCTTCGGGCACTCCACGATCTTGCCTTTGACCAGGTCGTCGGCGAGGTGGGTGTTGCCATGGGTGCAAATCCCGTCGGTGGCGTGGAGCTGGCCTTCGTCGTCGCGCATCAGGGCAAAGGTCTTCTTCTGGTGATCGAAGCGAATCACATCCTCCGGCCCCAGATCGGCGGCGGCGCAAATCTCGAGCCAGCCCGCCGTATCGGCCGGGGCATCGGAGCGGTAGCCGCCCTCGTCGAGCCGTTCCTTCGGCGCGGGCAGCTTGACCTTGACGTGATAGGTCGGGTCCTTCACCTGTTTCAAAATCGTTGGGATGATCTCCTTCCAGCATTCCCACAGCCCGTTATAGCGGCGGGGCATGTCGTCTTTGACCAGGGCGTGCAACTTGGGCAGATTGTGGTAGGGCACCAGCGGGAACATGTGGTGCTCGATGTGGTAGTTCATGTTCCAGTAAAGGAAGCGGTGCACGATGTTGGTGTAGAAGGTGCGGCAGTTCAGGCGGTGATCGAGGACGTTCTCGGCCAGGCCGGCGTGCTGGGTGTAGCCGTAGATCGGCATCAGCCAGCTGCCGAAGAAATTCGTCAGCCCGACCAGCAGCAGGGGAAGGATGCTGCCCACCGCGACCGAGACCACAATGACGGCCGCGTAAATCGCCACGTAGATCCGGGCACGGCGATACACCTTCGGATATTCGCTCTCGGGGATGTAGGTCTTTTCATCCTCTGCCATCCGGCCGAGGCTGTGCATGAGGATGCGGCGGTAGTATTTGAAGTAAACGCCCCAATTGAAGAAGCTGAGCGCGAAGGCCTTCAGGTCGGGCGGGCGCGGCACCGCGATCTCGGGGTCACGACCGACGATGATGGTGTCGCTGTGGTGGCGGGTATGACTCCAGCGCCAGACCACCGACTCGCGCATGACCATAAAGGAGGCGATCTCGTAGAGCACGTTGTTCATCCAGTCCGTCTTGAAGGCGGTGCCATGGCTGGACTCGTGCCAGCGCGAATCGGAAGTCGAGGCATAGAGCGCGGCATAGCAGAGGTAGGGCACCACCACCCACCAACTGCCCCAGAGCAGGATGGTCAGGGCGGCAAAGCCGAGAATAAGGGCAAACCAAATGATGGTGTCGCGGATGGCCGGGCCGTCCCGGCGCTCCAGCAAATGGCGCATTTCGGCTCGTGGCACCGGGCACTGATACCAGTCGGCCTCTGCCAGCCCCAGCTCGACCGCGCGATGCGCGTTTTCGCCGGTCAGGCTGTAGTCGAGAATACTAGGCGGGCGCATCAGCGTTGCGCTGCCTTCGCCGTGGTCGAGGTCCATTGGGTGTTCCATGTGTTGTCTATTGGGTTATGTTAGAGTATAAGTGCGAATTTTAGCACAGATAAGCAGATACGTCTTTTCAAAAAACGAACCGGAGTTTGCAAAATTTGCCTGAGCGCGACAGGAGTCGCTTCCTGCAAAGGTAGTGAATAACTTTTTTTGGACCTTCGAACCCAGGACACTAATGCAGCGCTGGCAGTTCGCCGCTGAGCGGGAGTGCCTG
>JAAAPI010000061.1 GCA_009908325.1 Verrucomicrobiota bacterium
GGATCTGCTTCCGAACCCACCAGGCCGAAGGCCGGGCGAGATCCTGATAACCGAGCACCGCCCGGCCGCCTCCGGAGGCCCGATCCGCTTCGGCGACGGCGAGCGCATCTTCGATCGTCGCCGCGATTGGTTTTTCCAGAAAAATCCGATGCCCCAGAGCAAGAGCCTTTTCGGCCATCGGCCGGTGGGCTTGAATACCAGTCGGAATGATCAGCAGGTCGAGCGCTCCCGCTTCCATCATTGCCTCCCACGATCCGTACATCCGGTAACCAGCAGCCCGCAAGGCGTCATAACGCTCAGGAATCTTCGCCGGGGTCCGGACGACCGCGGCGGCAATCTTCACCGAGCCACTCACCACGAACGGTTGCAGCGTATCCAGAAGCACCCCGGCGTAACCGGAGGCTCCGATAATTCCAAATTGTAAAACGGATTTAGCCTTGGGCTTTCTCATACACGATAATCGCTGAAAATCCAAGCCATCGCAAGCTTTCAGAAAGGGCAAAATGGTAACAAAAAGCTCCATCGTCGGCATTTGCAGAAATAAAATACGCGCGAGGACCGGCGCTTAAAACGAACCAATAGCCGACGGTGTAAACATCTCCAATTTTTTTCGTGAAATTTCAGGACGGATCGCCTACGAAACAACCATGATACGCAAAGCCTTTCTCATGATGCTCCACCCCGGCAACGCCGGGGTGTATGAAAAACGCCATAACCTTATCTGGCCGGAATCGAGCGGAATCCCCGCTTAGTCCCTGACTATGAGCTCAATCTGATGTCCGCAAACACTTACAAAAGAACCGCCCACAGCGAATCAAACACGGTTCCGCCGCTCCTTCAAAAGGCCACCTGGATTTGGCCCGAGCTGGGCTTCCACCACCTTCTCAATCTCTACGCCCGCTTTCGCAAGGTCATCAAGTTGGAGGCGGTGCCGAAAACCGCGACCGCCTGGATCACCGCCGACCAGTTCTACCGCCTCTCGGTAAATGGCCGGCTGGTCTGCCGCGGCCCGGCCCGCGGCTATCAGCAAAACTGGTCCTACGACGAAGTCGATCTCGCCCCCTTTCTGCGCAAGGGCCGCAACCTTATAACCGTGCGCGCCTACAACGCGGGGCACGGCACCTTCAGCTACCGCACCGAAGGCTTCGCTGGTCTGCTCTTCGCCGCCCGGATCGGTCGGCAAACGGTGGTCAGCGACGCCGGTTGGAAGTGCCGCCGAGAGAGCGGAACCCGTCGCGACACCTGGCCCTACTCGATGCAATTGTCCGGCCACCAGGAGTGCGTGGATCTGCGTGGCGAAGATCCGGACTGGGAGACCCTCGGTTACGACGACAGTAGCTGGGGCAACACCGAGCAGTGCCGTCTCTGGAATGCGCCGCCTTATTGGACACTCGAGCCGCGTGGGATACCTGTGATGCGCGAATTCACCCTCAAGCCGAAAGTCGTCGGGACCGGCGGCGGCCGCTCGCGCAAGACTTGGCAGTCGGCCTCGGACCTGGCGGGCTGGCGCGCCGGCGAACCGCTCGGCCACCAAATCGCAGACGACCCGAAACCGGCCTTCCGCGTGGCTTCTACGCCGAAGGGCCGATTCCGCAGCGTTCTGCTCGACTTCGGGCGGGTCGTAGTCGGCTCGCCAAAGATCACGGTCCGCCATGCAGCGGGTGGCGAGACGATCGACCTGCTCCACACCGAAGTGATCGACCCCGACCGGCTGGCACCCGTTGTCGAAACGACCGACCACTCCCGCGTTCGACTGGCCAACCGCCTAATCTGCCGCGAAGGCCGCCAGAACCATGCCTTTTTCCACCACCTCGGTTTCCGCTACCTAACCCTTACCGTCCGGGAAAACCATTCGCCGCTAGATATTGCCGTGGAGCTGCAGGCCTGCGGCTACCCGATGGAGGGCGAAGGCACTTTCCACTGCGATGACCCCGAGCTCAACAAAATCTGGGAGACCTGCGCCCACACCCAGCGCATCTGCTCGCTCGACGCCTATGTCGACACCCCCTGGCGGGAGCAGGCCCAGTGGTGGGGCGATGCTCGTATCCAGGCTTGGAATACCTACCACCTCTCCGGCGACCCGCGCCTCCTTCGTCGCGGGATTCGTATTCTCGCCAACCAAACCACCCCGGACGGACTGACCTACGGCCACGCCCCTACCATCGCCCACAGCTGTATCCTCCCGGATTTCGCCCTGATCTGGATACTGACCCTCTGGGACGACTATTGGCAGACCGGTGAGACGATCATGCTCGAGGCCTATCACGAAAGAGTTTCGACCATCCTCGACTACTTTCGGCGTCAGACCGACCCCGAAACCGGACTGATCCACCACGACCCGCGCTATTGGCTCTTCCTCGACTGGACGGACCTGCAGAAAGACGGCCAGCCTGCCCTCCTATCACTATGGCTGCTCTATACCCTACGCCAACTCGGCGAACTTTTACGCCCGTCCGCCCTCCCGGACGACTTCGAGGGGGTGTTGGAATGGACGCACAAACTGGAGAGCGCTATCGGCGAGCGTCTCATCGATGACGACGGTCTCATCCGCGACGGTCTGACCAGCCGGGGAAAGCCTTCTGCCAAAAAGTCTCTCCAAGCCCAAACCCTCGCCTGGATGTGCGAGCTGCCCGGCTTCGACCAAGACAAGGCACTGAACGAGATCCTTCTGCCCTGGATACGCGAGGATCAAGTCAGTCATGCACCGCCCTCCTCCTACTGGTGCGCTTACCCGCTCGACCTGCTCGCCCGTGAGGGCTACGGGGAGGACATCGTCGCTTTTATCAAACGTCGCTGGAAAGGCATGGCCGAATTCGGCAGCTGCTTCGAGAACTTCGACCCGCGTCCGGAGGGCGCCGATATGCTCAGCCACTCCCATGCCTGGAGCGCCCACCCCCTCTACCTCCTCATGCGCACCCTCGGCGGTGTCCGCCAGACCGCCCCCGGCTGGGGTGAAATCCGCTTCGACCCGATCACCTCTAAGAAGGAACTCGACATCCGCATCGCCACCCCAAAAGGCACAATACGCGTGCATGGGGACGGCTCCGCCCCGAAACTGGAAAAGCCGAAGTCCGTCCGGCTTCGGAAAAACAATTTACTCCAATAGCAAGCTTAGCTTATCCTACACCCACCCGAAGGCCGCGTTGAGTTCGTCGATCACGGCATCGGTCATCGGCGTCACCGGGCTCAGCGCGCGGCTTTGAATGATCGCTTCAGGGACTTCCAGACGATCAAATACGTCGAGCACGTTTTCCCCGCGACGAGCGCACCGTTGAGCTCCAGTAAAGCCACCGGATGATCCGGACCGAGCCTCCGGGCCACTGCATGAGGATCGGTCAATGCCTCGCGATACGGAATTGTCGGCACATCACGGAGAAACAAGTAGCTCTCGGGGATCGTCCGTGTATCAAGTTGTGTCGAGCCGATGCTGAAAGCGGTCGCATTGACTGGCAGGGCGTTCATAACGGCGTTTGCCTCTGGATGTGCTTAGTAGATCGCGCGGTGCAGGTGCACCGCCCGACTGGGTCGACTCCCTAACCTCATAAGACCCCCACCCGATTTCGATCCTTCCGTCCCGGACGATGGCTTCCGCCAGAGCCTCGGGGTGGATGATCTCGTAGTCCGTGCGGGCATCGACGAGCGCCTGTCCAACCGCTTCCCAAGCCGCCTGCCTCTCGGCTACATCCGGATGGCGATGAGCAATGCCCGTTGGATGCGCAACCGGAACTGTATGCTCGACGGTCGCGGACATTTTTACAAGGTCACAGACGCGGGAACTCGCGAGGATTACGAAAATGTCACCAACTCTCAAGAGCGTGAGGCAATTGAGGCTCGCGAACGGCTGCAACGCCACTTGGACCGACACATGCCGCTGCCTGATTATTCAGACCCATTAACAGAGCACTCGTGGGAGCGCTATTTTCGCTACAAACAGCCGGTCGAAGTCTACCATCCAAAACCGTCTAATTGATCCGGTTCAGCCAAAGGTTCGCTTTTCTGATCGGCCCTTACCCACCTGCCATTTAGCGTTCGGCCAGCACGTCATTTTCGTAGTCCTTCACCCTGCCAAGCAATTCCAGTTCAGTGGGTGCGTCGTTACGGCGGCAGAACTCGTCCCAAACGGCCGACCACGGAAGGGCCTTGGCTTGTTCGAGGAGGGCCAGCCGGGTGGTGTAATCTCCGGAAATCTCGGCCTCGCGAAGTGTTTTGCGCGGCTCCAGAAGAGCCAGTAGCAGGGACTTCTGCGCGGCGCGAGTGCCGATCGCCCAGGCGGCGATGCGGTTGATCGATGCGTCAAAAAAATCGAGCCCGATGTGGGTGCGCGACAGCGCATCACACCGCACCAGTTCCTGCATAATCTGCTGGGTCGCATCGTCAAAAAGCACCACGTGATCACTATCCCAACGCACGCCCCGGGAGACGTGCAGCAGGAGTTCAGGCACATACATCAAGACAGACGAAATCTTGTCGGCAATACTCTCCGTTGGGTGGAAGTGCCCCGCATCCAGGCAGAGCGCGGTTTGATTCTTCTGGGCGTAGCCAAAATAAAATTCGTGCGATCCGGAGACAAAACTCTCGGACCCGATCCCGAAGAGCTTGCACTCGACCGCATCAATGTTGTGAGCCGGATCGAGCTTTTCCGCAAAAACCGTATCCAGGCTATCGGAAAGACGCTGGCGGTAGCTCTGCCGGTCCACGGGTAAATCCTTCATGCCATCCGGTATCCAGACGTTTGTCACGGTCGGGCTACCCAACTGCTTTCCCATCTCCGCGCCGATGGCACGACTGCGCTGGCAGTGCTCGATCCAAAAATCACGGATGCCGGAATCGGGGCTGCTCAGCGTGAATCCGTCGTCCGCTTTGCTATGACCAAAACAGGTCGGATTGAAGTCCATTCCCAGATTGTTCCTTGCGCACCAATCGATCCAACTTTGGAAATGCGCGACCTCGATGGCATCGCGATCCACCGGCTTCCCGCCGAAATCCCCGTAATTGGCATGCAGATTCAACCGGTGATTCCCCGGCAGCAAGCCGAGCACCTGCTCCAGATCTTGCCGAAGTTCGTCAATGCTGCGCGCCTTGCCGGGATAGTCGCCCGTCACCGCGAGACCGCCGCCCAAAGCGCCGTCACTCCCCTCGAAGCCACCCACGTCGTCTCCCTGCCAGCAGTGCAGAGAAATCGGCACGGCTGCCAGTGCGGTGAGGGCTTGTTCGACATCGACGCCGATGGCGGCATACATTTCTTTAACTTCGTTAAACATAGCGGTGGGACTAATAGGGGATTAGAGGAAGAGCGGGGAAGTAAAAGGAGCGATGGGGAGGTTGGAGCAGTGCGGTTCAGGTTTTGTGGCGTCCTGAGGGTGTTAGATTGGATCATAACCTCAACACATACACACTATAGTCGGCTTCGGATTTTTAGGGAATACACGGATTGACTGATTTTTTGCACTTTTTGATATCGATACTCGTTGATCAGGGATTCAACTTTGCACGCATATGCAGAATTTAGCACGCTATTTCCCGTCAGATCCCTCGACCTTCATATGGGGTTGGCGTATCCTCGATGCGGGGCGGCAGAAGATTGCGCCGGGTGCCGCCTACCCCAGCGAAGGACATCCCACAAGCTATCGCTTCGATGCCAACGGACGGCGCGTCCTCGATGAATTCCAAATCGTTTTCATTGAGTCCGGCAGCGGCTTTTTCGAATCGGCTTCCGTTCCTCAACAGAGGATTTTTGGCGGGACAGCACTCATTTTGTTTCCAGGCGAGTGGCATCGCTACGGCCCGCATCCAGACACAGGTTGGCAGGAAACTTGGGTCGGCTTTTCGGGTGATGAAGCTCTGCGCTTGATGCCCAAGCTGTTTGATTCGCGGGAACCGCTCAGAATCGCGGACCGGAGCGAAGAGATCCTTAAATTGTTCAACCGTTTGCTCGATTGGTCCAAGCGGGAAACGGTTGGCGAAGCACAAATTGCGGCCAATCATATCCCACTCATTTTAGCTTTTTTGAAGGCCGATCCAGAGATGAACCAGGAGGCCGCGTCCCGCGATGCCCGCCTGATTCAGCGTGCCAAAACCGCTATGCTGAAAAACATCAGCGTGCGCACAAACCTGCAACACTTGGCCCGCGACCTCGGCTGCAGTTACTCACGCCTACGCACCACCTTCAAACAACAGACCGGCTACGCACCCCGCGAATTTGAAAATCACATCAAACTGAATCGCTCCCGCGATTTACTGCTTCACGATCAACTGAGTGTTTCCGAAACTGCAGACGCGCTCGGCTACAGCTCTGTTTACTATTTCTCGCGCGCCTTCAAACGGGCATTCGGAAAATCACCTGCAAAATGGCTCAATGAGCGGCTTTGACGGTAGATTGTCATAAATTCCCGCTTGGCAAATCAATGAACATTTGCACAGTCGACCTTGTCCCCGAGCCTTCGGCATTTGCGCTCCTTTCGGGACTGGCTGCGATGGGCTTAGTCATGGTTCGCCGTCGTAGTTGATTCGATAAACGCGATTCAGACCAAAGCCATGCGGACGCGGCGAAAAACGGCTGCCTGTGGAGACGCCTTTTCCTCTCGATGGTTCCCTGTCTCTGGCGTAGTCTAGCGTAGCGTTTGAAAAAACATTGTCACCGCTACATGAAACGACGCGTCATGGGCATTGCTATTCCAGCAGCGAAAGCAAACGCCCCCCGTATAGGCGCTGTCCGGATCTTGGCATGTTTCCACCCGAATCACCTCTAGATGGACCCAATATTATTGAACAAGCCGTTTGGGGAAGGCGTTTGGATGACGTGCCCATCACCGCGCGCCCAAACCGGTGTGCAGCCAGGCTTTTCGTCCATCAACCACCGTTAAGTTCGGGTTCGGTATTACTGTGTCAGAGTTTACGCCTTCATTTGATTGGTGCTGGCTCGTAGTCCGAAGGATTCACCCACTCCGTGGTCTCGGGCGTGAATTCGCCGGCCATGAAGCGCTCGTAAAAGTTCCAGGCACGGTCTTCGGAGTAACCGTAGCTGTCGAATATGGCTCCATCCCCAACCATGCGCGGGTCGCCCTGCGCTTTCAAGGTCCAGAGCATGCGCTTGCGCATCGCTGCCTTACGCTCGGCATAGGCTGGCTGATCGGCCAGGTTGACGATGCAGTGCGGATCGACCGAAACGTGATAAAGTTCTTCGTGCGTGCTGCGCTTACCAAAGGAAAGCTCCCAGAAATGACGATCCATCCCCTCCCGGCGCATATTCAAAATAGCCGTTTTGGTGGGCGATCCATCCACGTCAAGGTAACCCAATTCAGGGTTTCCGGCTGGCCAGCGGTCGAGTTCGTAGTTGTAAATATAAAGGAAGCCGTCTCCAACGATGGCGCGCATGGGGTAGCCTTCATTGTTCGGCCGGCTATAGTCATGCCGCTCTTTGCCCAGTACAATGAAATCCCGAAAGGGGTCCACTTGGCCGCTCGTATCGGATTCAAAAATACCCGTTAAGCTGCGTCCTGCGAAAGAATGCATTCCAGAGGCCTCAAAAGGAATGCCTGCGACCTCCAGGAAAGTCGGTGCAAAATCGACAAAGCTGACCATGTCTTCGATGATCCGACCCGGCGCTTTGATGCCCCTGGGCCAGAGGATGGCCAGCGGCATATGGTTGGACGCTTCATAATTCTGCGCTTTAACCCGGGGGAACGGCATCCCATTGTCCGAAGTCATCACGACGATGGTGTTCTCCAGCTGGCCCCGGCGCTCCAGTTCCTCCAGCATTTGGCCGAGGTGCCGATCCGCATGTTCGACCTCCAGGCCGTAATCGAGCATGTCCGTCCGCACGATTTCGTTGTCGGGCCAGTAAGGCGGAACAACGTCGATTTCATCGGTAGAGCGCCCGGCCCGCACTCCGCTGCCAAATTCGTAGCGGCGATGCGGTTCGCGCGCGCCATACCAGAAAAACCAGGGTTGCCCAGCGGCCGCATCCAAGAAGTCGGCGAAGTTCGCTGCGTAATCTTCGTGGCTGATCTTTTCGGCCGGAGGTGTGGCTTTCTTATCGTTCCAGCTCTCGCCAATGAGCAGGCGTGGTTGTCCGTCAATGGTGCCGGGATTTCCCGGCCCCCAGCCTTTACCGGTCAATCCCGTCGCGTAGCCATGCGCCCGCAAGGCCTCGGCAAGGGTTTTGAACTTGGCCGGGAAGTTGATCACATGGTTGGCTGCTTCTTCGAGCTGCCAGGACTGGCGCCCGGTCAGGACGATAGAGCGTGAAGGTGCGCACTTGGCGTTGGGCGTGTAGGCATTTTTAAATAAGAGCCCCTCTCTGGCGAGTCGGTCGAAGGCCGGTGTATCCACCCAGGTGCAACCGTAAGCGCTCATGTGCTCCATGGAGGCGTCATCCATAATGCCGAATAGGATGTTGGGGCGTTCATTAGTCTCGGCCCAAGACAGCGGGCCGACTAGCAAAGCTCCAACCAGCAAGGCTGCGTTTATTAATCGAATATTTTTTTTACTCATCAGTCAAATGGGCGAGTTAAATCATTGAGTTCGGGTTTTCGGAGCCATCGGCTCGTAATCTTCCGGAACGTAAGTGGCGAGTCGCTTTTTTATAGCAGCATACTCGGGGTTGTTCGCGAGATTACGCCACTCATTCGGATCAACTTTGAGATCGTAAAGCTCCTCCTGACCGTTTCGTTTATAAATTATGTAGCTGTAGCGGCCATCATAAATCCGGTGGCCACCGGGCGTCCAATCTGTCAACGTCGGCTCATTCCATGTCATCTCCGGTTTGTGTAAAAGCTCGGCAAAGCTGCGCCCTTCATTTTCCGGATTAGGAGGAAGGCCGCAAAGCTGGATAAGTGTGGGATACATGTCGATGAGGTTGACGATGCCGTAGGAGCGGCTGTTTGGCTTTGTCACACCGGGCACCTTGACCATGAGTGGGACGCGGCTGGACTCCTTCCAAAGGGTGGCTTTCCCGTAGTATTGCTTCTCGCCCAGATGCCAGCCATGATCGCCCCAGAGCATGATGACTTCATCAAATGGGAAGCGATCAAAATACTTTTGCGGAATCCACCACTGCAGGTGCGGCTGACTGAATCCGACGGCCATAAAAAATGGCTTATCGAAGTCCCGCTTCAACAGTTGCTCGGCCGCCCACCTGGCCGTGTGGTGGTCTTTAGTTAGGGTCTCATCATTACCTTTGGTCGGTCCCCAGTCGAAGGCACCGCTGTGATAGCTATTGTCTCCCGGCCAGGAAATCAGCCCATTAACGGGACGCTCATCGCTAATGGGAGGCGCCCAACCGGTGGGATCAACCCATTCGTCGAAAGCCCACTGCCCTTGATCGGCTCGGGGCTCCCCCTCCCACTCATGCGCGTGGAAAATCTTACCCCGGGTCAGCGTGTGGTAGCCGTGTTGACTAAAATATTGTGGGAGTGTCAGCAGATCCTTGGCTTTGGGAGCGTTTCGAATGTTTGTATTATTTCCATAGACACCCGTGGAATGGGGAAACTTCCCGGTCAGCAGCGAGGATCGCGACGGACCGCAGACCGTCGATGAAGCATGGGCGTCATACATGACCATGCCGCCCATGGCATTCAGGCGGTCGAGGTTCGGGGTCTTGGCCTGCGGGTGCCCGCCGAAGACACCGACCCAGTCGTTCAGATCATCGATGGCGATGAAAAGGACATTGGGACGTTCAGCAGCCAGGGCCGAGCTGGCCAAAATAAACGAGAGTATGAGTTGTTTAAGGAGTTGTTTATTCATTTATCTATTTCCCATTTCCCATTTTCTTTTACCCAGTGTGTGAATTTGAATACCGATGCGTCTGCCCCAGAATGTCTAGGATGCGAACGCCAGATAAATACCGATAACCAACAAGAACAAAATCAAACTGACCCATTTTGCTCCCCTCCAGGGAGTCAGGTCGACCTCCTCGGTATTCACTATTTGCCAAGGCTCGGCCCGTGGCTTGAGTTGCGCAATGATCAGCATGACCACGATGATCAGGGCAAAGACGATACCGAGAAAATGGAATTCGTGGATGCCCATGGATGCAAGCATGGAGGCGAATCCCGGCACAAAGTAGCCGAGGGCAATCACAACGATACCGAGAATCAATCCAACACGGCCGCCAATGGCGGGAACACGCCGATTGAGCAAGCCCACCACAACCACGGCAAAAATAGGAATAAAGTAAATGCCGTTCATTTTTTGCAGATACTTAAAGATGCTCTCCTGCCCTGCCAGAATGGGTGCAATAATCATCGCCATGATGGCCACAGAGACAACAAACACCTTGGCCGCCCGCACGACCTGCTCCTCAGAACCTTTCGGATTGATGATGTGTTTGTAGAGGCCGAGGCTGAAGAGCGCCGAAGTGCTGTTCAGCCCGGCATTAAAAGAACTCAGAATCGCACCGACCATGACCGCAGCGAAAAACCCTGTCAGCGGAGCGGGCAGCACATCAAAAACCAGCTTACCATAGGCTAGGTCGGCCGTGATGCCGGTATCACTGTAGAGGTGGTAGGCAATAATGCCCGGGATCACCAGATAAATCGGGCCCAGCAATTTGAGTGCGGCGGTCAGTAGAACGCCCTTTTGCCCTTCCGCCAGGCTGCTGGCACCCAAGGTGCGCTGGATAATCTGCTGATTGGTGCACCAGTAGAACAGGTTGAGCAGCGCCACGCCGGTGAAAAGCGTCGAAAATGGCACACTCTGATCACTCTGCCCGATCGATGTCATCCGCTCTGGATTCGCCTCTTTGAGCATCGACCAACCTTCGATGATGCCTTGACCATCACTGACTCTATTCAAGGCAAAAAAGACAATCGTGAAGCCACCCACCAGCAGGCCGACGCCGTTGATTGTATCCAGCACGGCCAAACTCCGCAAACCACCGAAACGCGAATAGAGCAGCCCCATGATGCCAATCACGAAAACGGTCAGCCAGAGCAGAAAGGTCTCGGGCGGAACCGTGTTGCCGAATACCGAAACCGGAGCATCGATACCGGTCAAGGCCTGCAGATCCATCATGTAGGAAAGACCCACCGCACCACTGTAGAGAATAATCGGCAGCAGCAGAAAGGCATACGCGATCAGGAAGATAAAGTTACCCAGGCTTTGTGTCGTCCGGTCGTAGCGCAGTTCAAGAAACTGCGGCACGGTGGTGATGCCGCCCTTCAGAAACCGGGGCAAAAAGAACAGCGTCATTACAATGAGCGCGAGCACAGCGACCACCTCCCACGCCATCACGCTCAAACCGTCGTTGAAAGCCGCCCCGTTCAGGCCCACCATCTGCTCGGTTGAGAGGTTGGTCAGCAGGAGCGAGCCGGCGATAATCGGGAAGGTCAGCGAACGCCCGCCGAGAAAGAACCCGTCCGAACTGCTTCGCTCGTCACGGCGGGTGATCCACCAGGTGAGCAGGGCCGCAAAGCCGGTGAAACTGAGAAAGGAAATGAAGATCCAGGTTGTCATGGTAGTTTACTGAGGAGTGGGATAAACGTGAAGGGCCCGTCTGATTGCCCCACCCGAAGGGGCTGCAACGAATCAGGCGTCTTTTTGCAGCCGATAGTAAGGTAGGCGCTCGAGCGGGACGTCAATTTCAATCGTGGCCGGCCCGACCACTTTGGAACCGTCGTCGCCGTGCCAGATACCCTCGGGGAAGCGAACCGTGCGGCTGCGGGCTCCCTGCTCGAAAACCGGGGCAACCAGCAGATCCGATCCGAGGATGAATTGATCCTGGATGGTTTCATAGCCTTGGTTGGGCCAATACCATGCCAGTGGTTTCACGATGGGTTCACCGGTCTGGGACGATCGGTGCGCCAGCGCCAGAATCTCTTCGCCAAACTCTGCGTGCAGGTTTGCCATATCGCGACAGATCGCATTGTTCTGCGGACTAAGCACCCGCCACGGAGCGACGGAGAATTGCATCATGGGCATCAGTGCGTGCACCTGAGCCGAGCGAACAATCAATTCTTCATCAATCGTCTCCTGTCGGAGAAAGGATTGATATTCGCCGCCACCGATCATGTCCGGGCAGGTGTAGGCATAGCCCATCAGCCCCTGCGTCAGCATACCGGGGATCAATTGTTCCAGATCAGCCCAGTTGTGCCCCTTGTCGCGCAAACGCTGTGCCAATGGCAATCCCACCATTTTCCAGGACGCGCGATATTCGTTGAGCGGGTAGTTCAAGCCCAGCTCGCCGAAATACATGGTGTGGTCGTTAGGGATACTGTCTTCGTCATAAGAAATGATTTGCTCATCCCGATAAAAAGGGGTGTCCCCCGCGTCGAATTTGAACCCATCAACACCGTATTCATCGACCAGATGGTCAAGCTGCGCCTCAAACCACGTTCGCGCCCTCGGGTTGCTCAGGTCGAGCATCGCACTGGCACCGTTCCACCAGCGAATCATAGCCGCCTTGTTCTTCGTGTTGGCCCAAAGAATATCCTGGGTCCGCTGTGGGTCCAGGTGCAGCAGGCCCTCCGCAGCCGTGTAGCGAAAATTTTGCGTGTCTGCGGTCATGAAAGGACAGATCCACATCATTATCTTGAAACCAGCTTCCTTTAGCAGGGTGATCATCTGTTTCGGATCCTCAAAGCGGTCCTTGCGGAAGGTCCAATCACCGTAGCTGGTCTGCCAGTTGTCATCGATCATGAGTACACCCGCTGGATAACCGTTACTCAATATAGCGAAGGCATACCGCAGAATATCCTCCTGATTCTGATTATACATCAGCTCGATCCATGTATTATATTGGGGTGCCGTAAAAAGGAGTGGATCGGGGATCTCCCCGTTGGACGGAAAATATTTCTGCGAGACAGCCCGGTACCCCTCCTGCAAAGAATCACCTGATCGGCCAAAAAACACAGCATCGTGCGTTTGATCAACGGTTAACACCCCGTCCGCAAAGGTATAGCGATAGGGTGCCTCAGACCAAACATATCGGCCTTTCGAGGACACCAATATGGGGCTGGCCTGGTTGCCCCGGTTGTTGCCATACAGATCCCGGCGAATGTCACTTTCTGCCCCGAAAGGCATGTGGAACCCATCCACACTGAGGCCGCCCCACCAATATTCTTCGGGAAGCAATGGGATACGGATGTTCTCACCAACCGGATGGGCAGTTTCCGATGAAGCCGCTACGACGACCCATTGTGTGACCAATAAAAAAAGGAGGACTACCAGCGGGGTTTTGTATTTTTTTTGCATGATTAAGACTGTCACGGAAGACGAGAGCCATTGCGTAGAACACTTTTGGATACTAACAGATTATGACTCAAAGCGTGTTAGACGAATCTCCGAACTTAATAGACGTTCCAACTGTGCCGACTGCGGGAATGTTGATGAATGACCACATCAATGAAAGCGCGAGAAACCGAGGCGAACGGATGCAACTCTCGAGGACACCGGGAATGCATTTAGACAAACCACCATAATTTATGGACAAAACCACGATTTGGCCCCCAGCTCCTTGACTCGATGTTCTCACCGACCTAGAAGCCTTAGCTTACTTATGAAGCATACGTCTACCCCTTCCGACCATTTATTAAATAGCCTTCGAAGCGTCGTCACCTTGTTTTGCTTTCTTCTGCCGACGATGGTCACGATCAATGCGCAGGGGGAACGACCCAACATCATTCTCATTTTTATGGATGACATGGGGCACAACGACATCGGGGTCAATGCCTACCCGAGTCCGGGGAATCCTTACCCGGATGCTGGCCCCGCTCCCGCACTGACGGGCGATTTTATCCCCGAACCGAATCTAGCGCTCAACCTCACGCCAGCCATCGACCGGTTGGCCGGGGAGGGCCTTCACATGACGAACTTTTACAGCACGTCGATCTGTTCCCCGTCACGGGCCATGCTTTTGTCGGGCCGCTATGCGCGGCGCTCCGACATCTATCGAGTGTTTTTTCCAGTTCAGAAGATGGATTCAATACGCGAGAGGTCACCCTCCCGGAGAAACTGCGCGAAGCGGGTTATCACACCGCCATGGTGGGTAAATGGCACCTTGGCTATAATCGGAAAGCGCCGGTCCCCTTTCAGATGATGCCCACCCGGCATGGTTTTCAGGATTTTTACGGTCTGCCCTACAGTAATGATATGAAGCCCTACAGCGTGATCGACGGCGAACGGGTGGTGGATCCCAACTACTACCCAGCAGAAAAAAAGGCGGAATTGACCTGGCGGCTGACCGAGCGTGCACTGGAACGCATCGAGACTTACAATAAGGACGAGG
>JAAAPI010000179.1 GCA_009908325.1 Verrucomicrobiota bacterium
CGGCGTCATGATCAACCAGCAGGACTTCACAAAAACCTCAAACTGCTGGGGCGTCGTCAACAACGCCTCCGGCACAAACAGCAACCGTATCGTCCTTTTACGGCGTCACTGAAAATCCCCCGGACGACTTTGAAAGAGTGAGAGATCGGAGGCTTTCCCGACTATACACAACTCAATTTCCCTCTTCTTCTTACGAATTATCAAAGAATGCCTTTTTCATGTAAACAAGGGACTGTCCCTTATAAATAGGCCGTTCCCGAAAGCGTTGCTCAACCTTAACAATCGTCACCAGACTGTTCGTTGCCGAAAAGGGACCAATCAGGTATCCTTGGCCTGTGATTCGATTTCCACGCCTCACCATCTTGGTCGTCTCGGTTTTGCTGATTTTGTCGGCCTCTGCTGAACCGACGCCCAAGCTCAATTCAATCATGCGGCAGCACATCGAAGCAATGGGAGGGCTCACGAACTGGAGCCGTGTGGAAAGCATACGCCTCGCCGGGACGGTTGAGCGGGACGGGCAAACGGTCGATATCGTCATCGTCAAAAAACGGCCCGAAAAAATACGTGCCACCGTGACCGTCCCTATCTCTGAAAAGGAGGGCGAGTATTTGCAACTCATCCGGGCGCATGATGGGACGAACGCCTGGACCGCGACCCGCCTGGCGGGAGCAGCCGAAACCCCAAAAACCGAACTCACTGGGCAGGATGCACAGGACCTACTGGCCGACGCTGGCGTGGTCCCCAGATTGTTCAAGCTCTGGCGCACAAACAAGCCTTTACATTACACTGGCTCCGGAACGTTCAAGGGGATCAATGTTCACATCATTGAGTTTGAGGACACCGCTAATGCGGCGCATCATCGCTTCTACCTCAGCGCGAAAAGTTATCGTACTCTCGGCTACGAGACCCGCACCGAGGAAAAGACTGTCGTGACCCGGCTTTCAGCCTACAAGGAGAAAGAAGGCGTCTTCATACCCACTTACTCCGAAATAACCACCGAGGGCACGGGGCGTTCCGTCATACGAATCCGATCAATCCAAGTTGGAGTCGGGATCTACGCGGATTATTTCAGAGGCGCACCCGATTGAGACCCACGAAGGAGATTTGTGGGAGGTGCTTGGCTACGCCGGTTACGACACTGAAAATTTTCGCAACGATCCCGCTCAAAAAAGACCCGTCTTTTTTTCGGTCGCCTACGCCCCAAGTTTGAGCTTAGAACGCACTGGTATTGCTTTAAAATTATATTGCAGTAGTCTGCTTTAAGCCGTCCCGCCCACAAGCTCCGTCGAAATATCGCAGCCAGCTCGGCCCGCGCCCGACGATTTGGAGTTATTGCTCGACCGTATCATACGCCAGCCCCACCCGCAACGTCTGCGCCTGGGCGAGATCGCCCAAAGCGGCATGACCGAAAAACTTCTTGCCCTGAACTTCAGCCAATTCCAGTCCCGGACCAAGGCCAAAACCGGATGCGAAGAACACGGCGACTTTTACTACGATCCGCATACCAAGCATTACACTGGCGAGGCAAATATCCTCAAAGGCTGGTGCGCCAACCGGCGCATCGCAGACAAGGCCATGCACACGGACTTCCTTCATGCCACCGACGGAACGCCCGTTTACATGGAGTGGGCAGACAACTACAATACTCTGCCCGAGCGCTTTCTCCCCTGTCATTGCCCGTTTTCGCTCTGTGGCGAGCCTAGCTTTCCCGGTATAACACATCCGACACTTTCAAAGTCTTTCATTTTTTTAGGATCACGCTCCGGGAGCTGTCACCTAAACGTAACAATTTTATATTTGAAAACCCCAGTTGGGAAACTGCTCTTTTCGACGTGAAGACATGAACATCTTGAGACATTCCATACCATCAAGACCTACGGGTGATGCCTGTGACAGGGTCTCATCCGGGAGAGATCTTTGTTTTTGGCGCACGCTCCCGTTTTGTCTGTGCGCGATTACACTCAGTGCCGCACCAACCTTCGCCTTGGAAGAGCCGGAAGGCGAGTCCACTAAAATGCACTACAACCTGCGGGGCATCATGAAAGACGGCGACAGTTGGTTGTTTAGTTTGTATGATCAAGCGGCGGGCCGTTCGTTTTGGCTCTCGCCGGGACAGAGCCGGGGCGGTGTCGCCTTTGTCGATTACGACCCGCAATCCGGCAGCTTAACGGTTCAGCACAGCGGCGAACAACATGTGCTCAAGATGGCAGATCCGGACGCCGAACCAATCCCCGTTGCGACCTCCCAGACAATCGCAACAAACGAGAAAACATTCGACATCCCCTCGGCTCCCACTTTTACCCCACCGGCACCTCCCAACGGGGGGCGGGCACCCGAAACACCGGCACCCATACGTTCTCCTCGTCAAATAACGAACGAATAAACAAATACACAGTCCACATGAAAAAATTAATTAGTCTTACTCTCATCACCTCAGCAGTCGCTCTCACCGGAGCCTCCGCTCAAAACCAAGAAATGATCGCCGGCTGGGATTTCTCACAATATGCGAATGCCGCTGGGTTCAGCACACTTGATAACGAGGAACTGATCGGCGAGGTGAATGCCAACTTCAGCCAAAGTGTTGCTAGCTTCAATGGAGCCGCTGCACTCGGCACCCTCTACTACGACGGTCAGTTTGGTTCGACTGCTTTTGACCTGCTGGCGAAAGAGGTCGAAATCGGCGGTGACCTTGGCACACTCGGAGGCGGTGGAGCCATCGGGTCTTCTGGGCAGCGAAACACGTTGTTTGCTCAGGGGCAGGCCAATAATGGTGCCAACGCCTTTGGCTTGACCACCAACGGCTCGATTACCTTCGTGATCGACATGTCCACCTTCGAGTCCGGCTCTACCGGTGAAGGGTGGTCGTTGGCCTTCGCTGTGGTGAACGGATCGGATCCAGACGATAGCTCCTCAGTTGCCTGGAGCTACTCCCTTGATGGTGAAAATTTCACCAGCACGGGCGTCACCACTGCGATTACGGATAACGCGGCTGCAGAAACGGTCGATCTTTCCGGGATCACTGCTTTGGACGGCCAAAGCCAGATCTACATCAAGGGCGATTTCTCTGGTATCGATGGCGGTGTTACGAACCTGGACAACTTTCAGGTCTTCGCCACGCCGATACCCGACGAAATTAGTGGATCTCTGTTTATTCTGGAGAACCCAGCCAGCGTCCTGCTCGATGTCGCGGACTGGTATGGCACCCCGATGGGCGAGGTTTTCGTGGGCTTTGCGCCTTGGTTGTGGTCCAACAATTATGGTTGGCACTTCTCTCCTGAAGAAAACTCCACTGATGAGGCCTTCGTTTATATTCAATCCGCCCCCTTCAGCTCTTGGGTTTTCGTCGAGCAGGCGTCGGCCAGTGATCAAGGTTTTTGGGGCTTTGCCTTCAATGCGGATGAACCTGCTTTGAATGGCTGGTTCTTCTTCTTCAATCAACAAAGCACGGACAGCGATCAATTCTTTATCTGGGACAGCGAAGGCGGACAATTGCTCACTTTCGACGACCAGTAACAATCCCGGTTGAGTTGCCCGACGGTGCTATAATCAGAGTTGGCACAATTTCAAGAGCCCGCACTCCCGCGCTGGAGTGCGGGTTTTTTGTTTCCATGGGCGAATCGACCCGTTCGGGTAGGTCCCGAGGGATTAATATCCCCCGACTTCGCAGAATGAAGTCAATCGGTGACCGTCGGGAACGCTCCAAGTGCGAGATTTGCGACAACACGCTCACCGCTCTGATCGGGCGATGAATCAGCCCGACGACTGCGTTTCTTTTTCTGTTAGCTGCCAAATTCAGGGTAGTCGGTCATGGCTCGTCACCCATTTTTCACAATCCTGCTATTGTCACGCACAGCACCTTTGGGAAGGTTGTGATCAATGAGATGTTTGCATGATCCACGTCGCACGACAAGAACGCAATCCCGCAACCTGGGTGCAATCATTGCCATCGCCTTGGTCAGCACCTTTGGCTTACCCGATAGCGTCGGCGCAAAGCCCGGCGGGACGGGCTCTTCTCGCTTCGAACTCCGCGGCATTCTCGATTTTGGAGGCGAGCAGAGCTTCAGCCTACACGACCGCGAAAACAATGCGACCCAATGGATCGATCTTGGGCGCTCGATTGGGGGCTACCGGGTCGAAACCTACAATTCAAATAACAAGACGCTCACCCTAGCCTCGGATGCTGAGACCCTGCAGCTTCGTTTGCAGGAAGCAGACGGGATCCCGCTCGCAGTAATCAGCGGATCCACCGATCATACCACCAACACGGGCTTGAAGCCAATAGAATTCAAGCGACCACCCCGGCCAAAGTTCTCGCAAGGTCAAAGCGCGGAGCGATCCTCCCGCCTGAGTGCAGAGGTAAGGAAGGGCGTTCCGAATGCTGCGATTGATCGCAGCCCCTCAAATCCTGAGGCCTCCCTTGGTCGCGAAGACAGAACGGCAACTGAAACGAAAGCGACTCCAAAAACGCTTCAACCCGCTGCGCCTGACAGCCAGAGAGTCCAAGGGCAACTTAGCTACGAACTGAAAGTAAGACCGCCCATGCGCATCGAATCGATTGGAGAACGATAGACGTCCATCGCGCTTCAAGGAAAATTCACCGGAATGCCTTCTTCAGGCTGCTGTAACTCCAGATCAGGTTTACTCCGGCGGATATGACTCCAGGTAGCCTTTGAGTTTGGCAAACATAGTGCCGATGGTGGCGGTCTCGCCGTCCGGCTGGTAGAGAGTTTTGCCCTCGGCATCGACAAGCACGATGGCGGGAGTGGCAGGGATGGTGTGAGCCATCGAAGTGGCGTAGGGCACGGAGACATGGGGTGCCATGAAGAGCTGCTTTTCCATGCCGTTTTCCCGCAGGGTTTCTTGGTAAGCGGCTTCGCCGATGTAGGGGAAGTCGCCCAGCCCGAAGATGACCGGCAGGATGGATCGGGCTTCGAAGGCATCGGTTTGCCGGTCGAGTAATTCGGCGGTGGCCTGCATGGCCTCGGGATCGGCATCGAGGTAGAGGATGAGGAAGTGCTCGATCTCTTCCAGATCGGTCAGGGGCACGTTGGTGCCGCCGGTTAACGGTGCGGGATGGAGTTTGCTAAACCCGCGCCCCAGCATCATGGTCCAATTCGGGATTTCTTTCTTTGTCTCGCCAGCGGCGATTTTTTCGGCGCGGGCAAGTACGTCGGTGCGTGCCAGCGGCACCGGGTGCAGGCCAAGGCGGCCAAAGTCAAGCAGGGCGCGGACCGGCTCGCCGGGTTCGAGACGGATGAGGACGGCCTCGCGGCCGGCGGGAAGGGTGCGCGGTGCTGCTGCGGGTTCGGTAGAGGTGAAATCGGCGGTCAGGGCGGCGCGGGGGGGCCAGAGGGCGGAGTCCTCGTAAACGGCGGTCTCGGTGAGCGCGGGCGCGGCGGTGAGTGTCGCTGCGGACAATGACAGGCAGGCTAGTGTTTTATAAAAAGAATGATTCCAGGCCGGTCGTGGCGTGCTCGCTTGCGAGCGCCGAAATTGGTGGACCAAGAGAGAGGGCGCTCGCAAGCGAGCACGCCACGAGAGCAGTCGGCAAGCGTTGACGCAATTTTGAAAATTATTAAGGTTTCCCCCGAGGCGTTTGAGAATGGGCAATGAATTCATAAGAAAAATCGAGAAAGGAACAGTAGGAACGTTAAGCGACAGAATGAGCGTGAAATGGTTTCCTGTGAAAAACAAAAAAAGGCCGCCGCAAACTGCGGCGGCCTTGTTTAATTCAATCAGAACGAGCTTAGGCCTGGCGGCGACGGCGAACCGCAGCGAAACCGAGCGCCAGAACGCCGAAGATGGCGGCGAAGGCTGAAGGCTCGGGAACGGCCGTAGCGTTAACCTGGAAGTTGTCGAGGTTCGTAACACCGCCATCGATACCAGAGAAATCACCCTTGATATAGATTTGGCTTAGGCCATCCAAAGCAGTGATCCCGGAAAGATCGACCGTTTGTGCAGCCGCGTTATCTGTAATCGCAGTGGTGAATCCTGTGCTGGTGAAGTTCACGCCGTCCGTCGAATACTCCCAAGCAACGGAGGAGCTATCGTCTGGATCCGAACCGTTCACCACAGCGAAGGCCAAGGACCACCCCTCACCGGCAGGTCCGGACCCGAAGGTGGACATGTCGATCGCGAAGGTAATCGAGCCGTTGGTGGTCAAGCCAAAGGCATTCGGGTTCGTGGGGTCTTGCCCCTGAGCAAACAACGTGTTTCGCTGCCCAGAAGACCCGATGGCTCCACCGCCTCCGAGTGTGCCAAGGTCACCGCCGATTTCGACCTCTTTCGCCAGCAGGTCAAAAGCAGTCGAATCAAACTGACCGTCGTAGTAGAGGGTGCCGAGTGCAGCGGCTCCATTGAAGCTAGCAACACTTTGGCTGAAGTTGGCATTCACCTCGCCGATCAGAGTTACATTGTCGAGAGTGCTAAAACCAGCGGCATTCGCATATTGTGAGAAGTCCCAACCAGCGATCATTTCCTGCGCCTGAGCGCTGGCAAGAAGCCCTGCGGAGAGGGCAACAAGTGATGTAAGTTTATATTTCATAGTATTTTTTTTCTCAAAGTGCCTCCCTTCCCGAGTGGAAGGGAGGCAGGTTTATGAAGAATGTCCTTTAGTCAACCAGGATGCCGCTTGCACTCATCGCGGTCCAGCCAGTCGTCCAAAGGGTGCGTGCAGTGGACGTGTCGAACGCACCAACATAGGAAACCGTCTCGAACTGGTCGCCCAGGACAAGGCTGCTGGTGATACCAGCAGGAAGCGGGAAGCCAGAAGCAATCGGACGGGGATTGAGGCCGCCAACAGCACCCGCGTCTTCACCGATCAGGCCAGCGCCGTTCGTGACGATGTTGGATTGTGTGACATTACCCGGGATGGTTCCGAGGGTAGCACCGGACTTGACGGTGATGGTGTCGAGCACAACAGGGTTGCCTGTGGAGATCGAGAAGACGTTTGCCTTCGGATTGACGATGTAGCCGTTGTAGAGCTGGCCGCTGTAGCCGTTGCGAAGGGTGATACGACCGAGATTCGGATCGGTATCGGCCGCAACGTAACCAGTTGAACCTGTGCCACCGACGATGGTGAAGTTGGCGAAGGTGTAGTTAGCCAGTGGTGCTGGGTTGCCGTCGAGGTCTTCGTTGAGATCGGGAGCGTCGTCGCCGTCGAATTCGAAGGCTTCGTCACCGCCGGAGGAACCGACACCGTTGTAGGCCATAACCGCCAGAGCAAACTGAACTTGACCGATCCAGCCTTGGTCGCCGTCGAAGTTGTCGTCACCCGTGAAGGAGGCGATCAGGTTGTTGCCGTTGACCGTGCCACCGAACCATTCGAAACCGTCGTCCCAGTTCATGTAGACTTCGCAGAATTCAACGGTCGTGCCGTAGCCGACGCCACCGAGGGTGATGCCGTTGATTTCGTTGGCCGAGCCGAGGACTTCACCGCCGTGGCGGACGGAGACATAACGGAGAATACCGGAGTCGTCGTTGGCGATCGGGCCGCCGTATTCCGAATCGGCAGTAGCGGGAAGACCTTCGATATTACCAATACCGGCCAGGACGTTGCCATCCACGCCGAGATTGGTCGGTGCGTTACCGAGGACGATCAGGCCGCCCCAAAGCTCGACGTTAGCGCGATCATCGACACCGGATGAGCCGTCGATCGAACCGGCAGCCAAAACGGGCAGCGGGCTGTTGATCGGATCGGCATCGTAGAAGGTGTCACCGGATGTCCAGGGAAGGAGCAGGGAGCCGTCACCGTCGGGGATGTTGTCGCCACCGTTGTCGATTGCAGCCGTGGTGAAGACGATGGGGTTTTCCGCGTCGCCATCGGCGATGATGCGGCCTGCCTTCGTGATGATGAGCGAACCAGGGTCGCCCAGAGCTGTCGAACGCGGCTGGCCGCGAACGATGGTGCCGGGGAGGATAGTCAGGGTGGCGTCGTTTTTCACGAAGATCTGGCCCTCGAGAACGACATCGGTCTCGGAAGCACCCCAAGTGGTGTCCGAAGTGATGTCGGAAGTGACATTCAAGACCTGGGCACTGGCGGCGGATGCCGCGCCCAAGGCGAGTAGTGAGAGGAACTTATATTTCATACGATTTATTTTGTTTCTGTTAGTGTGACGCGAGTGTCCTTGCCAAGGAGTGGCAGGACGGGAGAAACATAACCTTAATCTGTTACGATTGGATGACAGCTCTGTGAAGGTTGGGCTACTTAAGAGAAATTCGCCTAAAAAGTGCCGGTTAGGGCGATGGAAAAGTCGCGACCGACTTTAAAAGTCCGGCGATCGCCTCCGACGACCTCGTCGTATTCGATGCCGCGTTCCGAATCGGTCAGATTTTTCACGCTGAAACTCAGGCTCAGGTAGTCGTTGAGCCGCTGCGAGACGGAAAAGTTGATCTCCTGGAAAGACTTCCGGTATTCATCGACCGAGACTCTGGCTCCTTCGAATTGGAAGCCCCCCGCCCGGTCGAGCACCCTGCTCTGCGAGAATAAAGAAAGGGTGGCGCGGGTGCCCCATTCCGGTTGCTCGAAGGTGACATCGGTATTGACGATCCACTCGGGTTGCTGGAAGAGCGGTCGCTCTTTCGGCGCCTCCTCGAAGAAACCCTCGCGAACATTGCCCGTACGGACCCCGTAGGCCCCCCCGGCGACAGTTTGGGGGCGCCCGTCAATCTCGACCGGAAGTCCGCCGGAAAGCAGTTTTTGGAATGATTCGGGGATCCCGACGGTAGCATCGATCAGGGTGAGATTGGCACCCACGCTGAAATAGCTGAGAATATCGTTGTCGAGAAAATCCAAGGACTTGCGCCCCTCGATTTCCAGACCTTTGAGCTCCGCCTGGTTTTCGTTGTTAAAAAAGATATCGGTGTTTCCGGCAAACCCCCGCAGACTGGTCTTCTCGATGGGGTCATCGATGGTTTTATGGAAGAAACTGACCGCCAACAAGTCGCCGTTGGGTCGGACATATTCGAGGCGCAAATCGACGCTCTGAACGTCGGAAACCGTCAAAGCCGGATTGCCGCTCTCAAAATCGAGGGTGACCGGGTTTTGGATGGTAATAAACGTGAACTCCTTAAACGACGGGCGGACCAGCGTTTCAGAGTAGGCGGCGGTAATCCGCGCACCTTCGAAGGGTCGGTAGCTAAGGCTGAAGGACGGCAGGTTTCTTTTCTCGTCGATTCGACCCACGAAATCGACTGGCAGGGGTTGCCCATCATTAATTCCGAGAATCTGTGTATTGATCTGAGCGTTGGTGGGAGTGGCCCCGGAGGGCGAGTCGCGCAGCAAATCGGAGTTGAAGAAGTCGGCACCGCTATCGACATTCGTTCCCGACGTCATCAATACTTTTTCATTTCGCACACCGGCGAAAAGGTCGAACTTTTCGAAGACGGTCAGTTTAACGGAAAAATAATGGGCGTCGATATCCCGCTCCCCCTCCGCGAATGCTCTGGGATCCACCGTGCCAGCCAAGCCGGGAAAAGGACCAAGACCGGTTTCTGCAGCGGATTGGATGTCCGGAAAACCTCCAAATTGCGAACTGTCTCCGAAAGAGACCGGAACCAGGGGCAAAAGCAGTTGCTCCGTATCTCGATCCGTCCGTTCCCTGAATACGCCGACTCCAGGCGTGATTTGGAGATTATCCCCCAAATCAAAAAGATACTTTCCATCGATCCGCGAAACCGCCTGTTCCTCAAGCACGCGGCGCCAGCCAAAGAAAGGAAAAAACTCGGTGACCTCGGGAGACTGGCCGACGACGAAGTTACCATCGACGCTTTGCACGGATTGGAGAGTCACCGAATCGTTGTCATCCTGGGTGGCAGTTGCGTCACTGTAGGCCCATGCTAGGTCCAAGCCCTCGAGAAAATTGGTCGGTTTGTGCGTTGTCCCGTATTGAGAAATTTCCAGGGAGCGCTCCTGATCGAGCACTGTGGTGGTGAAGAGTCTGGCATCGAGGAAACTGTCGTTCAGTTCCTGGTTCGTGGGACCGGTCGGACGGAGCATCCCCGCCTCGTCGAGACCGGCGATGAGCGAGCTGGGAAAAGGCGTAAACCGGACAAGGTCTTGATCAGTGAACGTGCCCTTTTCAAAGTCGGGGAAGAAGCCGTTTTCCCG
Organism: Verrucomicrobiota bacterium; assembly: GCA_009908325.1. Classification (GTDB taxonomy): domain Bacteria; phylum Verrucomicrobiota; class Verrucomicrobiia; order Opitutales; family Coraliomargaritaceae; genus Thalassobacterium. The sequence goes on from JAAAPI010000179.1 coordinate 10,109, forward strand.
TGCGGCGGCGAGCCGGCTTGTATTGTCATTCCTGAAGAAAGTGAACTGAGCACGGTGATCACCTTCCGTATCAATATCGATTTCAGTGGAGAAAAGGTAGGTTTCCCGTTCGGAAAATTCTGACTCAATCAAATCGAATCGACCCGTGGTGATCGGCAGTTGCCCTAAAACAAGATCACCTGTTTGACGGAAAAGCGGACGATCCGGGTTATTGCCGACGCTTTGTGATTGGGCGAAGCGGGTCTCCTCCGTGCCCGTCAGCGTGTCGAAGTCACGCTCAGCCGAAAAAGATCCGACGATCCGGATGTCGCGATTGAAAAACGTCGAAGTACCCCCGAAATCGAGACTGAATTCCCGCTCGGTTCCCGCATCCTTGTCGCGGGTGCCCAGTCCCGCATTGGCGGTTGTGCGCCCAAACGTAACCAGCTCTTGGGTGTCATTGTTCCAGTCGACTTTTCGGGCTTCAGGACCCGCGCGCGAAATAAACCGGCGCTCCGCGCTGTCAGAAAAACCGGTGCCGGCTTTGACTTTGATCTCCCATTCCTCGGGGAAGGCACTCGTCACGATGTTGATCGATCCGCCGGCCGAGTTTCCGGGTAAATCGGGCGTGAAGGTTTTAGCGATGCCCAGGTTGCCGACGATTTCAGAAGGAAACAAATCCAACGGTACGGATTGCCGGTCCGGATCCGGGCTGGGCACCGGAACCCCGTTGAGCGTGGTGCTGGAATAACGTTCGTCGAGCCCGCGGATAACCGCGAACTTGCCGCCCTCCACCGTGACACCGGCCACCCGCTTGATCGCATCCCCCACATCGCTTGCGGCGAATCGCGAGAAATCCTCCGCCGTCATTACGTTCATGATGGAGTCTGAACCCATCCGCAAATCCAACGCCAGCATCAACTCGTTCGCCTGTTCGGCCGTCACCGTGAAATCCTGTAGCTCGTAAACTTCGTCCGACATTTCAGCCGGGCGCGGGGGCAAAGCAAAGGGGAAGACGCTAATCTCACCACCGGCGATCTGATACTCGGTAACGTTGGCTTCGATGTAGCCGCCTTTAACAAAGCTGAGGGTGTAGCTGCCGGCGGGGACGGGGCCGAGGGAGTAGCGCCCGTCTTCGGCGGTGACGGTGGCGATATCCGTTCCTTCAATAATAATGGCCGCGCCGGCGACAGGGGCACCGCTTTCTTTGTCGAGAACTTGTCCGGAGACGAGGCCTTGATCGGCAGCGAGGGTGCCTTCAAAGGCAGCGGCCGTGCTTTCGGCCTCAACGACGGATTGCATGACGAAGTCGTCGGATGCCGGGGCGGGCTTTTCAGCGGGAGCACCGGCGGCCTCCGGAGCGGTCTCGTCGGCGATTTCAATAGCACCCGACTCGGCTTCCTGAACGCCCTCCAGCTGGCGGGCGCGCTCTTTCCGCTCGGCGGCTTTGGCGGCTTCGACTTGCTCTTTATATTGATCTGGAACGACTATCTTGATCGCGGACGCGCTCTGTGTTGCGTACAGAAGTGCACCTGCAATCAGCGCACCGAGGATATGGAATTTGCTTTTCATGGCTCCGATAGAGATGGATGCGTTGGATCGCGCTATCTGGACGCGCGGATCGAAGTGCTGCTCCGTAATGTTACGGCGCTCGGAACCCTCAATCGCAAATTACCGTCCTCAGCCGATTATCACATAGCTGTAACGCTTGTAACTTGTTTGACACTTTTCTGTCATCTTGGCGACACACTGTGAATGGGAATCGTGGCGTGTCCGCTCGTCGGACGCCCTTAGGTTACCATCCATCAATCTGCACCGCAGGTGCCGACGACGTCGCAGGCGCGAGCAAGCGCGCACGCCACAAAGCCATACGGCACGCTCCTGCCGACAACCTGACGTTTCCTCTACCGTTGTTTTCTTTGCAAACTTTGCAGAGCTTTATTCGAGTACCGCTGAGTTTTTACTACCAGAGCAATTGCACGCGGGCGCGGAATCCGTCGACGTTGTAGTTGTCACCGTTATCTGCTTCCCCCTCGGCGATTTCATAACCGCTCATAAATTTGACGGCACGATTGTGATGATAATTGAGGCCGAAGTAAAACGAAGTCAGTTCATTGTCGCCTGCGGGTATTGTGTCGAACGCGCTGCCCGGTTCCGGGGCACGGCGGATCAATTCGGGCAGATCAATCACGAAGGAATCTGTTTCTAGATACGCGTAACGAAAAACAGGCTCGAATTTTTTGATACGATACGAGGCGCGCAGTGCGTAGCCTTTGAAATCACCGACCGCATCCATGTCTGCAACAAAGTATTCTCCAAGAAATTTCCAATCCGCCAGTTTGTAATTTGCGTAAGCCGTCAGCGCGACAACGTCTTCACCCGTAACTGCATTGTTGGCTTGCCGACCCGCATCCGCTCCGAGTCTAAGTTGATTGACTGACCACTGGACACGGGCAAATAGCGCGGGATCGTTGCTCGCTTCTGATCGACCAAGAAGGCGCGATCCTTCTCCCTGAGCACCGTTCACGAACGCGACTGCATAGCTGAACCCTGCACCGAGACGACCGCTGCTGTGGATACCTGCGTGGCGTGCGGAGAAATCAATATCATTTGCCAGGAATCGGTTTGCGGCAGAACGTTCAATCGTCGGGATGCGTGCCGACGAACTGGTCTCTTCGAAACCAAAAGGCACTTTTTGGTAACCTAACTGGATATCGAAGACCTCATTAAATGTGTAGCCGAAAAACGCCTTGTCGATGGCGAACCGGTCGTCCGCGAAATTTAAAACAGACTTGGCATAAATCCCGTTATCAAGGTCCGCTTCCACACCGAGAAAAAGGCGGCGGAAATAGAAGTGGTTGGCGGTGTCCTTAGTGCCGGTGTAGTCAGAACTCAGATGATCATACTGGAAATGCATACGCCCACTGAAGCGAAGCTCCACAGTATCTTTCCCTTTCGCGTCGAATTTCACTCGCTTGATGACCTCCGTCTCGCGCGTTGCGTCATCCTCCTCACTCTCAGCTCGAAGCTCGGGCCTTGCCTTTGCCCCTTCGCTCGCGGCACTGAGTTCAGCCGCAACTTCGGCAGCCTCGGCCTCCGTGATGACCCCTTTTCTGATAAGAAGGTTCAGCAGCGCATCGTTGGAATTGGCAAGCGCCACGCTTCCAATTAAGAAAAACCCTGTGATAGCAGCTAGGACGATGTTACGGAAATTCATGAAACCAGCGGAACTGAATGGGGGAAGAGATGGGACCGAAAAAGAAATGTTACAGCATTAAGGCACAAATGTTACAATTTGAAGTTATGTTACAGTAAAGGATATTTTTTGGTAGGACGCATCCGGGGGCAGGATTTTCCGGAAAACCACTCCTACTTGCATGAGCACCCGGCATTTTCTCGCTCAAAGCGAGCTTTTATCCGTTTTCGGCGGCTGTTTATCCATCGGCCCAGTGCTCGTTTTAGGGGGAATAAATCGGCTACTCTGCAGATGCAACGGCGGTAGAACACCATCTAAAAGTTACTTTATTCACACAAATGTAACAACAATGCCACATTTTAGACACATTTGAAATGTAAATTTCCCTGCGTCGTCGTTATGAAACTCAATATTTCCCATTTATGAATACCAAATGCGCAATCCATACAGCAGCCGCCTCTATTCTGTTTATCCTGACCGGGCAAATGGTCTCCCATGCGAAGGTCGACCCAAACCTTCCTGTCTACGAGCCAGTCTCGGGGGTCTCCGGCAACCTGAACTCTATCGGCTCGGATACGCTGAACAATTTGATGACGCTCTGGGCCGAGGGTTTTGAAGCGGTTTATCCGAATGTAAACATCCAGATCGAGGGCAAGGGCTCCTCCACTGCGCCGCCTGCGCTGATCGAAGGCACGGCACAAATCGGACCAATGAGCCGCGAGATGAAAGGCTCGGAGATCGATGCCTTTGAGGCACGCTTTGGCTACAAGCCGACCATGGTGGGAACCGGAATCGATGCGCTGGCCGTTTTCGTCAACAAGGACAACCCCATCGAGACGATTTCGCCCCAGCAGATTGACTCCATCTTTTCCAACACCTACCGGAAAGGCGGCACGCCCATCACGCAGTGGGACCAGCTCGGCCTCGAGGGCAGCCTCGGCGACCGCGCACTGAGCCTCTACGGGCGCAACAGTGCATCCGGCACCTATGGTTTCTTCAAAAAAGTCGCGCTCGCTGGCGGTGATTTCTCCTCCAACGTAAAAGAGCAGCCGGGCTCGTCCTCGGTAGTCCAGGGCATCGGCTCGGATTTGGCAGGCATCGGTTACTCCGGCATCGGCTACACCACGTCGGGCGTAAAAGCGATCCGGATCGACGGCATCGAGCCATCGGAGGAAAATTGCCTGAACGGGACCTACCCGCTGGCCCGCCAGCTGCTCGTTTACGTAAACCGCGACCCGCGCGAACCAATGGATACGCTGACGTTCGAATTCCTGCGTTTCGTCCTCTCGAAGCAGGGCCAGGAAGTCGTGGCCAAAGATGGCTACTACCCCCTGCCTGCACCCATTGCCGCACAGATCCTCAATAGCCTGCGATAGGCGTCACGCAATTGTTACGCGGGCGGGGGCTTCCCCGCCCTCTTTTTTTTTGCCTTAATGAAACCAAGCGGTTTTCTCGCGAACAATGCTTCTTTCTTTCAATTTTTTTGGTCCCGACCCCGTAGCGACTGGCTTTATGCCAGGACCTAACACGTCCGAATCGCTCTACCGCTCAAATCGCGGGATGAACCCGCTCGCTACGGAAAGCAACTACGTAGCGACTGGCTTTATGCCAGGACCGACCAAGTCGATCTTCCTTTGCCGATCGAATCGCGGGATAAACCCGCTAGCTACAAAGGAAGCTTCTCTGGCGATAAAAACATCATGAGTTCAGAGCCGCACATCCCGTCAGAGAACCGCTTCACCGTAGCTCGGGCGACGCTTATTCTGGATCGCGTTATGACGGGTGTGATCAAGTTCGGCGGATGGTTGGTCATGTTGGCGGTCTTTGCCATATTTGCCTTTATCTTCCTGCAGATCCTGCCGCTCTTCGGTAGACCCTCGGTCGAGCCGGTCGGGCAAGTTGCGGTACCGGTCGAAAATGTTGCCGTGATGGGGGTCGATGAATGGGGCGAACTCCCGTTTTTCTTAACCCGGGCGGGCAAGCTTTACCTCGCCGACCTCCCGCGTGATCTCGAAACCCGCACTTACGAGAGAGAAAAAAGTGGGAGTGAGGGTGAAAGTGACCGGTTAGCCCCGGGGCCGCGTGGGCTTTTTGAGGTCGATACCGGTTTACCCGACAAAAACTGGACCGCCTTCTATTACGATGCTTACCAAAGCCAAGTCGCTCTCGGCTCTGAGGACGGCCGCATTGCCCTTTTGAATATCGATTACCGGACAGAGTTCCTGCCGGACCGCTCACGTCGGGTCGTTGCGGATGTAAAGTCGGAGCTTTTACCGCCGCTGAGCATCTCCGAGGCGCCCATCCGGGAAATCGCTTTCTTTGACTCTTCGGCCAACCGATCCATCGCTTTCCTCCAAGAGGTCGAAGGCCAAACCAAGGTCACGCTGCAAACCTACACCGTCCAATCGAGCCTCTTCGGGGCCGCCACGATGGTGGCCGATAAACAGATCAGCCTGGATACCGACATCACTGACGAAAACCCGGAGCGCCTGCTCATCGGAGGGCGGGGCGACCGAATTTTTCTCTCAACCGAAGGAGGCTGGCTCTATTATCTCCGTTTGCAAGATGAGCGATTGGAGCGGGTGCAGAAACTGCGCCCGTTTGCCGGAAAAAGCGATCCATCCATCTTTTCAGTGAACTGGCTTCTGGGCAAACAGTCACTCATCCTGACTTCAGAATCGGGTGCTAACGTCACGCTGGCCAGTTATCTCGATCAGGAGGCCGGGCAAATTCTCTACACCCGGATCAAAGATTTTTCGCAACTGGAAGCCGGTGGTGCCGCAGACTTCAGCGCCGCCCAGCGCAATCGTGGCTTTTTACTGGCGAACGAACAACAGCTCTCCCTGCGCTACAGCACGACCAAGGATGTGCGATGGGAAAAGACGACCGACTACCGCCCGCAAAAGATCGCGCTGGGCCCACGCTGGGACTCCATCTTCGCCTACGACACCGAGCAGAATCTGCACGTTTATGCGCTCGACGACCCGCACCCCAACGCCGGATGGAAGGCCTTCTTCGGTAAAATCTGGTATGAGGGTAAATCGGATCCCGAGTTCGAGTGGCAATCCTCCAGCGGCACCTCCGACTTCGAGCCTAAGCTGTCCATTGTTCCGCTTTTCTTCGGCTCCATCAAGGGCACGCTCTACGCCATGCTCTTTGCCATGCCCATCGCGGTGCTGGCAGCCATCTATGTCTCGCAGTATCTCCGCCCGGAGGCAAAGCGCTACATCAAACCGGCCATGGAGATCATGGCCTCCCTTCCCTCGGTCGTGCTCGGCTTCCTCGCGGCGCTCTGGCTGGCCCCGCTCATCGAAGACCGGGTCCCCTCGATTCTTCTCATGCTGATCACGATTCCGCTCAGTGCGGCCCTGCTTGGTTATTTTTGGGGCCGTCTGCCGCAGACAATCCGCAATTCTATTCGTCCGGGCTCCGAGTGGTTGGTGATTATTCCTGTCATTTTAGTTGTCGGCTATTTGGCCTGGCAGCTCGGGCCCGCGCTGGAAGCACTTGTCTTTCGGGTCTACGATCCCGATATCGGTGCGAAGGTGGGCAACTTTCGCCAATGGTGGGTCGAAACGACCGGCGTCAGTTTCGAGCAACGCAATTCGCTGGTCGTCGGGCTCATGATGGGCTTCGCCGTTATCCCCATCATTTTCACGATCTCCGAAGACGCGCTGACCAACGTGCCACCCTACCTGACCTCGGCCTCGCTTGCGCTGGGTGCCAGCCGCTGGCAAACGACCTGGCGGGTCATCCTGCCCACCGCTTCACCGGGCATTTTCTCGGCCACCATCATTGGTTTCGGCCGCGCTGTCGGCGAGACCATGATCTTGCTCATGGCGACCGGGAATACCCCGATCATGGAGTGGAACATCTTTAACGGCATGCGCACGCTGGCCGCCAACATCGCGGTCGAGCTGCCCGAAGCACCACAATTCAGCACGCTCTATCGCACCCTCTTCCTCGGTGCCATGGCCCTCTTCCTCCTTACCTTCTTCCTTAACACCGTCGCCGAAATCACGCGCCAACACCTGCGCGAGAAATACAAAACGATCTAAACGCCCCGTCGGCACGCATTACTTCCGGTAACACCCTCCACGCCCATCACCCGAACCCATGCCTGAACCGCATCCACACTCCAAATCGATCCGCCCCAAGGGCGAAGCGCTGGTCTGGTTTACCGGAATGGGGCTTGGCGTGGGCATCCTGCTCATAATTGGGCTGCTCGGGATCATTCTAAAGAACGGTCTGTCCATGTTTTGGCCGGACACGATCTATCAGGTCGAGCTCGTCGAGAACTCGAATGCGGGACCCCGCAACGGACAGGACTTCGCTGGTGCCATCGCCCTGGAGCGTTACAAACGGTTGCAGGAGGAAGGCGTCGCGCTGACCCGCGAATTCCAGTTTTTCACGGGGAACAAAGAAGTTTACGGGCAGATGTATCACTTCGTCGATTCGGCCGAAATCGTCCGCGACGAGGCCGGCACCCCCCGGTTCACTCCGGCCGACGGTATCCTCCAACTGGAGCGCATCGAATTCGGCGACGCCTTGGGCTACCCGATCGCCATTGATCTGGCGGATGGCAGCAGCGTAACGGATCCGGAGGCGCTCCGATCTACGCTCTTCGAAACAATCGAGGCCAGCAACCAACGCCTCAAAGCCTACACGAAAATCGAGAAAAACCAGATCGGCCGGATCAACGGGAAAATGGAATCCATCCGTCTCGAGCAAAGAGCCCTGCGCGAGGAGTTGGGCGAAACGGCCGCCGAGAGCTCTGAAAAGATGCAGCAGCTGAGCGCACAACGCGAGCAGCTCCAAGCGGAATACGACGAACTGGCCGCCGAGGCCCGCGCCCTGCGCGACCGCCGCGCCGAGGACTCGATCCGCCTGCGCCTCCCCTCAGGTGAGGAACGGCGGATTGGTTTTGAGAACATCACTCAAGCCCACTTCCCGAATGAAATGAGCCTTCCCGGCAAAGTCGGCTTCTTTCTCAAGCAGATCGGGCGATTCGTCTCCGAAGCGCCGCGCGAAGCCAATACGGAGGGCGGCATCTTCCCGGCTATTTTCGGCACCTTTGTCATGACGCTCCTCATGAGCATCGCCGTCATGCCCTTTGGGGTGGTCGCCGCAATTTACTTGCGTGAATACGCCTCGCAGGGAGTCATCGTGCGGGCGGTGCGCATCTCCGTAAACAACCTCGCCGGGGTGCCGTCCATCGTCTACGGCGTCTTTGGCTTGGGGTTCTTTGTTTATGTGCTTGGCGGCAGCATCGATGAGCTGTTTTTCAGCAAACGTCTCCCTACCGCGACCTTTGGCACCGGGGGCATTCTCTGGGCCTCGCTTACGCTGGCACTCATGACCGTGCCGGTCGTCATCGTGGCCACCGAGGAGGCCCTCTCCGCTGTGCCCCGCGGCATGCGTGAGGCTGCCCTGGCCTGCGGTGCTTCCAAATGGCAAACAATCCAACGCATCGTGCTCCCGGCCAGCGCACCCGGCATCCTGACCGGACTCATCCTTGCCATGGCCCGGGGTGCCGGCGAGGTGGCCCCGCTTATGCTGGTGGGCGTGGTCAAGCTGGCCCCCACGCTGCCGCTCGATGGGGAATTCCCCTTCGTCCACCTGGACCGCAAATTCATGCACCTGGGCTTCCATATTTACGACCTCGCCTTCCAATCCCCTGACTCCGATGCGGCCAAACCCATGGTCTTCGCTACCACCCTTTTGTTGATCGTGCTCGTCATCGTGCTCAACCTGAGCGCCATCACCATTCGCAACCACCTCCGCCGCAAATACAAAGGCGATACATTTTAGGGAGCGAAGACCTGAAATCTGAAACCTAAGGTTCCCACCTTTACCGCCATGAGCCAAGAAACCACACCACCGAAAGAAGACTTCGAGCCATTCATCCAGATCCGGGACGACTACAACTTCTGGTATGGTCCCACCCAAGTGCTTTTTGACCTCAACCTGAACATTCCCAAAAAGCAGGTCACCGCTTTCATCGGTCCTTCCGGCTGTGGTAAGTCGACCCTCCTGCGTAGCATCAACCGCATGAATGACCTCATCGAGGGTATCCGCCACAGCGGCGATATCACCATCGGCGACCAGAGCATCTACGACCCGTCACTTGAAGTTATTTCACTTCGCAAACGGATCGGGATGGTCTTCCAGAAATACAACCCGTTCCCCAAGTCGATCTACGAAAACATCGTTTTCAGTCTCCGCATCGCCGGTCGCAACCGCCGCTCCGAACTCGACGAGGTCGTCGAGCGCAGCCTGCGCGGGGCCGCCCTCTGGGATGAGGTGAAAGACCGTCTCCACGAAAGCGCACTTAGCATGTCCGGCGGCCAGATGCAGCGGCTCTGCATCGCCCGCGCTATCGCCAACAGCCCCGAGGTGCTCCTCATGGACGAGCCCTGCTCGGCCCTCGACCCCATCGCCACCGGAAAAGTCGAAGAACTCATCCACGAACTCAAAAAGGAATACACCATCGTTATTGTCACCCACAACATGCAGCAGGCCGCGCGGGTTTCGGACCGAACTGCGTTCTTCTATCTTGGCAAGCTCATCGAGTATGATATAACCGACAACATTTTCATGAATCCAAAGAACGATCAAACCGAGGCCTACGTCTCCGGCCGCTTTGGATAATCGTAACAAAGTAAGCTCACCTCCGTAGAATTTTATCCGATAATGGAACGTTATTTTCACAAAGAACTCGAAGCCATCCGCAGCAAACTCATTTTCATGGGCGAAAAGTCCAACGAAGCGGGCCGCCTCGCGATCAAAGGTTTCATCGAGAGCGATCTCGAAAAGGTGGAAGCCGCCTTCGCCATGGATGACCAGATTGATGAACTGGAAATGGAAATCGACCACGATGCCGTGCGCTATATCACGCTACGTTCTCCCGTCTCCAGCGATGTTCGCCTCGTCTTCGTCGCTATCAAAGCGAGCCACGATCTCGAACGGGCCGGCGACGAAGCCCACAGTATCGCCAAGCGCACCCGCAGCATCCTCACCCGCGACGGCAGGGTCAAAAACCCCGTGGCCATCGAGGAAATGAGCCAGCTGGCTTTTGCCATGCTGCGCGACGCCATCACATGCTTTCTCGATGAGGATCTTGAACTCGCCCGAGCGATCATCGAACGGGATAAAGAAGTCGACCGGCTGAATAAGGAGAATTTTAAAATCCTTTCCCAATCGGTCGACGGCGGCGAAGCCTCCACCCAGATTGAGACCATCATAATCTCAAAATCCATCGAGCGAATAGCCGACCACGCCAAGAATCTGGCCGAAGAAGTGATCTATCTACTGACCGGTAAATAATTCCACCCTGATTCTAATTGTTCAATTGGCTTTTTTTCTGCTAATAGCATTTTTCCGGAACCGCAACACGTGCGGTTCGCCCAAACAGCATCACACGCGCTAAAACATCCAGTCACCATGGCTAAAAAATCCACAAAAAAAACTGCCGCCAAAAAGACGGTGAAAACCGTCGCTGCAAAGAAGGCTCCTACCAAGAAAGTCATTGCCAAGAAAGTCGCCGCCAAAAAAGCGCCTGCAAAAAAGGCAACCAAGAAAACAGCTCGCGCTAAAACGCCCGCCAAGAAAGCGAGCTCCAGCGCATCAAAAGGTAAGGTCGAGAAGACGACGATCATTGCCCGGGTCGATGTCGGCTTTGGCAACAGTCTCTATCTTCGCGGCGAAGGCACTGGCCTATCCTGGGATAAGGGCATCCCCCTCGAAAATGTGGGGCCCTACGAATGGACCTTTTCGACCACCCAGGCCAAAGGTGATCTTACCTTCAAATTCCTCATCAACGACGAGATGTGGGCCGAAGGCGACAACATCACCGTTGCCAAAGGCGGCACATCCATTAGCTCGCCAGTCTTCGCCTGGTAGTTGCTTACAGCCCTTCTGCTTCCAGTTCCCGTAAGCGTTCCGCCTCGCCGCTCCAGTCCTGCGGCAGGCGCTGTATGACATCGCGGTCGTAGCCGACGGCTTCCAACTTCCCAATGAGGCGCTCGTAGTCTGCTTCGCTCACTTCCTTCGAGCGGAGCATGATCCAGGCGTATTTCCGGTTGGGGTGCGCGATGATGGTCTCCCTGTAGTCTTCGTCCACGTGGAGGATGATATATTCTGCGCGGAACGGCCAGATGAACTGCATGCGCCACTCCGCGTTGGACGCTTCGTCATGCACCCAACCAACGGGAGTGTAGGTCTTGAGCTCTCCATCAAACCCCCCATCACGAAACTGGTAAGTCGTCTGAATTTTCTCATCGGCATCGAGGCGGTAATGTTCGATTGCGTTGTGTGCCTCTTTATCGACAAGAATCGGCGTGTAGCCATGCACATACCACCGGCCCATAAATGCTTCCAGTTCGACCCGGTCGGGGGTCGGAAAGGGCGGTTGATTGGAGGCACAGCCACTGTTCAAACTCATAACCACCACGATAAGCAGCAAAGCAGCTGCCTTAAAGAATAATTTGTTTCCAGTTACTTTCATAATTTTCAGCCTTTTGCAGGTTTCGGGATGTCTGCCCGGTAGATTTGCCAGCCCGCAGCCACGAAGCAAAGACCGACAAATAGACCAAACAATAAAATGATGCCCCACTGGGCGCTCTCCGAGACTTCATCGAGAGACAGGTCCAAACCCATAGCCCGGAGACCAAGCCCGATCGCGACGAAAGCGAGTGCCCGCGCCACCTTGAGCGCCGATTTCCAAACAGCAAAATAGAGCGACTCTTTCCGCTTGCCGGTAGCGGCTTCGTTGGCATCGATCAGATCGGTAATCATCGAGTCCACCAGAAAGACGGCCCCGCTGAGAACACCCCCAATTACCGAGACAACCAACGGCGGCCAGATCAAGCCCTCCGGCAAAATAGGGTAAGCGATAATCCCCATCACTCCCAGCCCACACACCGCAACATAGGCGGGCAGCTGCTTACCGTAACGCTTCGAGAGCGCGATCCAGAGCGGAATCGAAAACACAATGCTCAGCGTAAAGACCGGTAAGATCGCCTGCGTGACCTGCGCCTCCGTCAAAACCAACACGAACCGGTAATACATGAGCGCCAGGGCCGCATTCACCGTGCGACCCACCGCCGCAATGATCCCCGCCGATATTAAGTGCATAAACGCACGGTCGTTAAGAATTCCTTTCACCTCGCTCCAATTCGGCAGCTCCGAGACGGCCTCGTGCTCGGTCGCAGCCTCCCGACCGCGCACACCCAACTTCGTTAGGCTCGCGGTGAGAACCACCAGCCCGGCCAAAAGCCACGCGCTCACCTGCCGCGAATCGGCCAGCGCCGCATTCGAGGTAGCGTTCTCCAGCGTCGACAGATAAATCCCCGGCAGCGCACTCCCAACCGCCAGCCCAAGTATCCCAAAGCCCATGCGGGAGGCCAGTAGCTTATTGCGCTCCGTCGCCTTTCGGCTTAGCTCGGCGCTCAGGCTGCTCTGCGGCAAGTCCAGCAGAGTCATCCCCGTATTGACCAAAACGTAAGCAACCAAAAGGTGCCCGAAGAGGTAAGCCGACGAATCCGCTTTAAACGGAAAAAAAAGCAGAACCGTAGCAACTGACAGCAACAGCGCCCCCCACCAGAGCGTCGTTGTGTAAGCAATACCCAAGCTGCGTGCCTTGAAAAGCCCAGCCGAGACAATCAAATCGCTTAAAGCATCCCAAAAGATGGCGACCGCAAAGGCCAAACCGGCTAACAATGGATCCAGCCCCAGAATCCTTGTGTAAAAATCAAACAAATAGAGCTGCAGCGTCACCTCGACCGCCACCTTTCCCAAACTAGTCGCCCCGAACGCGGGGTAGGTATAGGTTTTTATCGGCGTTTGGCTCACAATCAAAAGAACGCCGGCTTTCCGGGCAGCTTACAACGATGGTTTATCGTGGCGTCCGCGCTTGCGCGGGCTCATAGCATTGCGGTGATTTTACGCACGAACCGTTAAGGGCAAATCAGATCGACTTCTGGAAAATACGTCCGAAAACGCTGCGTATCCCGTGTAAGAACCCGCATCGTCTGGTCCAAAGCCTGAGCGCCGATATAAAAGTCGGGAAGCGATGAACGTTTGGAGCCCGACAATTGCCTGTAGCGCTGAAAAGCTTTGGCCGCGAGAAACAAAGCATCCAGCGACAACTCGTGAAGTTCGATCCTGAGTTCATCCAATAATTCAACCACTTCCCCAGCTCGTTCCGCACCGACGCAGAGTTCCGTAAAGATTACAGGATTCACACAGAGCCCTTGCGCCGAAAGCTCATTCAACTTCGACTCAGACCAATCGGCCCAATCCGGATCATCCGTCACCAAATCAAGCAAAACGTTTGTATCGACCAATACCGGCATATCAGCCCTCGCGGGTCATCCGCATGACATCGTCCGTGCGGCAACGCCCGGCCCACCGTCCCCGCACCCGCCGGAAAACCGACGTGTCCACATCGTCCGTCGTTGACCGGACGGCGGCGGCCAGAATTGCTCGCGCCTCGGCCTCCATCGAGCAACCCCGTGCAGCGGCCTGCATGCGCAAACTTCGTTTCACATCTTCATCGAGGTTTCTAATCGTAACGGTGGCCATACAAAAGCGCTAGCATTGCCTGCATTGCTGTCAATAATGAATTGATCATGAGCATTTTGTTTCAAATTAATAGCCTGTGTAATAATTGTATAAGCCCTGCGTTTTCGGGATCGCAAATCTCCGCATTTGCCCCAACGTCCTGTCTCCTGTCGGCTCGTCAAACACTCTGCTCTTGCCAACGTGCGTCCAACACCTTCTCTCCAACAATCTGACCCATGCTTCGACGCGTTTCCAAGATCTCATTGCTCATTTTCTGCGGCTGGCTCCTGACCGGGCCGCTCGCTTTGTTACAGCTGGGCGCATGGAGCTGGATGCTCGCAAGCTACTCCCAGGAAAGTTCCTTTCAGCAGGCGATCATCGATACCTTCGGCGATGAGCGACCCTGCGATCTTTGCAAAGTAATTGATGCGGTCGAAAAGTCTGACGACACCTCCCGGTCTGCATTGAACAGCAAACAAAAAGACCTCAAACTGATGCTCGGTCTGGGGCGTGCGATTCAGATTTTTCGGCCCACAAGCGCCGAAAGCTCAGAAGCCACCATTGTATGTGAACCCGAGAATGCGCACCGCGCGGTGCCCACGCCTCCCCCCAGGGTAGCGTAGGCACTTCCTCCGCACTTCTCGAATAAGCAAACGCAGCGCAGCTCTGGAGAGCTGCCTTCCCAGGATCGCAAATCTCCCGATTTGCCCGTTCGCGTTCTGCATCACCACATATCACTTACAATGAAAACTTTCCAAAAAACACACGCTTCTCTCACACTCGCTCTCACCTTCACGCTCACTCTGGCACCAGCCAGTGCCAGCGCCACCGCTCAAGACCGCCCGGACGGGCACGCCCCGATTTCCATCATGGGCGACCACACCCACGCCCAGGGCGAATGGATGCTGTCCTACCGCTACATGAACATGCAAATGGACGGCATGCGCAACGGCACGGACCGTGTCAGCTCGGCCGATGTCCTCGCCGCCGATGGCGGCTATACCGTCACTCCCGAATGGATGACCATGGACATGCACATGTTTGGCGTCATGTATGCGCCCACACAGAAACTGACGCTCATGCTCATGGCCAACTATCTCGAAACCGAGATGGAGCACCGCGTGCGCAATCTTCCGCCACTGGTCGCGGCTATCGGCGATGACCAATTCACGACCCGCAGCCAAGGCTTCGGTGATACCAAAGTGACGGCCCTCTATCGCTTTTATAAGGAGGACCATAGCCAAGCCCACTTCGGGCTCGGCCTCAGCTTGCCCACTGGGTCTATCGACGAAAAAGACCGCACACCCCGTCCCCCAGCCGGCATGGGCCAACCCGCGACTTTTAACAAAAATCAGTTGCCCGCCCCCATGCAGCTCGGTTCCGGTACCTTCGACCTGCTCCCCTCGATCACGTTTCTACAGCAACACGAGCACTGGTCCTGGGGCGCTCAAGCCAACGGCATTATTCGCCTCGAATCCGAGAACAGTAATGGCTATCGTCTCGGCCACCAGTTCGAAAGCCTCGGCTGGCTGGGCTATAACCTGACCGAATGGCTCGCCTTGAACGGAGGCCTGAGTTACCAGCACACCGGCAAAATCAAAGGCGGCCAGAAAGATGTCGGCACCGCCGGCCCAATGGGTCTTCGCTCCGTGACCACAGCCTTCGAAGACAACTTTGGCGGCGACCGCATCGACCTCATACTGGGAATCAACCTGTTAGGGCAGAACGGCGCACTCACGGGCCATCGGCTCGCCGTCGACCTGCGTCTGCCGCTTTGGCAGGATCTCAACGGCTATCAACTGGAGACCGACTCCGTTCTTACCCTCGGCTGGCAAAAAGCGTTTTAGACCATTTCACCTGGCCCCGGAGGGCGCTCGGCGGCTTTCGGGGCCAAATTGGCCACACCAGAGACGCATACGCACCACGAAAATTTGACAATCCCCGCTTCACCCGCGATGGGTCATCTATGCATTTCCAAAGGCTCCGCCTCATTTCAATCCTGCTCTTTGCTCCGCTTGGCCTTTCCATCGCGGGCACGCAGACCCAAACCGACGAATCCACCAAAACGACTGCCTCATCTGAAGCCGCCGAAGCGATCGCCAGTTGGCAGGGCACAGTATTCCGTATCAAAGATGCCAAATCGCGGGTCAGCCTGGCCTCGGTGAAATTATCTGTCTCCGACCTTAAACCTAAGGACGGAAACCTCGTGGGTGAATATACTATCGAGGTGCCGCTCATGAATTCAAAAAATGACCACGGCAAAATTGTTCTCCCGCTCGATATAAACATGGACAATCTGGACGTCACCGGCGGCACCTTACGCGGAAAAGCCATCAGTTACAAAGACGACACGGAGTCGAACATTATTGTCTGCCGAATCTTTCCCGGCGAAGAGCAATTTATCGAGCTCGATATCACGACCAATGATCGCACGATCCAGTTCGAATCGCGCTACACCATCGTCGAACAGCCAAAAGGCAGCTGAACGGCCATGACCGCTAACTCCGCTAACGACCACGGCCCCACAGGCGAGATCTGCTTCGACCTGCCCTCCCCCTACGAACCGCATCCGTGCGGCCTTCTCCACCTGCCGCGCTTCATTGCCAAAATTCGCAAACATTTGGCCGGAGAGCTCCCGAAATCGTATCAGAAAAACTTCTGCCGCGGGTTTGACCGCTTCCTCTGCATGCACCTCGGAATCGACCCGAAAGCTGTTGTCGAGGCCGTGCGGGAATCAGGCAATGATGAGATCCATCTTGATCAACGACTCGGAGAAATCTTCCCCGAAGACCTGCGCGTCGCCGACTGGAACCGCGAAGTCACCCACAAAGGACAAACCGAAGCCGGACGCGAGTTTCTCGCCGAGTCGCTGACCAATATGGGCACACCGGAAATGATTGGAAAAATCGAATGCGTCATGGACATGATCGACTTCGACGAAGGCCGCATCCCCGGATTCTCCGACGAACGCCGCAAAGCCTGGGAAGCCACCCTGCCGTAGGGGCTTCACTTGCCGTGCTCGGCGTAGCTTTCAAGCGAAGCCGGGTGAAGACCGCCGAGACCCTGCCGTAGGGGCTTCACTTGTGAAGGCCGCCGAGCAACGCTATACCGCATCCATCTATTTCAAACTCATCCCACAAACCGTGATTGACCCATCACACCTCCTTTAGAAGCTTCCTCGTAAATGACACCCTTCACCTTCGAAGGCCACAAAGGCCCCATCCGCGTTCGCCCGATTCAGCACGAGGATATTCCTCACCTGATCGCTCTCAACAAAAAGGCCTTCCCGCTCATGGCAGAAGAAAACGTCGTCTGGAGCGAACGGCAGCTGAAAAACCACCTTCGTCTCTTTCCCGACGGGCAACTCGCCGCCGAAATCGACGGAAAAATTGTCGGGGCCATCGCATCCCTCATCATCAGCAAAGAACGCGATCCGTATCGCGCCCACACCTACGCCGGTATCACCGATGGCGGTTACTTTCACAATCACGACTCCAGTGGCGATACCCTCTATGGCGCCGATGTCTATGTCGATCCCGATTGCCAGGGCTGTGGCGCAGGAGCGGCCCTTTACGAAGCCCGCCGACGGCTCTGCAAAAGCCTTAACCTTCGCCGCATCCTCGCCGGTGGACGGATAGCGAACTACGACGCATTCGCCGAAGAAATGACCCCGGAGGACTATGTCCGCAAGGTAACCGACGGAGACATCAAGGATCCTGTCCTAACCTTTCAACTACGGGAGGGCTTCACGGTCCGGGGAATCCTGCACAACTACATCACCGACCCAATGAGTCGCAACTACGCCAGCCTCATCGAGTGGCTCAATCCCGACTACGTAGCACCCGAAGCCTCTTCCAAAGTCCGCATCGCCTGCGTGCAATACCAGGTCCGGAAAATTAACACTTTTGAGGATTTTGCCAGCCAAGTGGAATACTTCGTCGAAACCGCGGCCGACTACAAATCCGACTTCGTCCTCTTTCCCGAGTTTTTTACTGTCCAGCTACTCTCCGTAATCGAGCCCCTGCCCGCTGTCGACGGCATTCGAAAGCTATCCGAGGAATTCAGTGCACCCTTTATCGACCTCATGTCGCGCATGGCCAAAAAATACGGCCTCTATATCATCGGCGGCAGCCACCCAATCGAACGCGGCGACAAGCTGCAGAACGAGTGCCTCATCTTCGACCCCGACGGCCGCTACATCGCCCAGCCCAAACTCCATATCACACCTTCGGAAAAACGCTACTGGGGCATATCGGGAGGTCATGAGCTCATCGTTCTGCCCACACCCAAGGCAAGGATCGCCGTGCAGATTTGCTACGACGTCGAGTTCCCCGAGGCCAGCCGCTACCTTGCCGACGAAGGCGTCGAGATCCTCTTTGTGCCCTACTGCACCGACGACCGCCACGGCATGTTCCGCGTGCGCAAGTGCGCCGAGGCCCGCGCCATCGAAAATCAAATATTCGTCGCGACTGCGGGCATCATCGGGAATCTACCCAGCGTGCCCGCCATGGACATCCACTACGGGCAGGCCGCCGTCTTCTCCCCCTGCGATTTCGAATTCGCCCGCGACGGCATACAAGCCATCGCCGACTCCAACGTCGAAACCATGCTCGTCACCGACATCGACACCGAGGACCTCTACCGCTCCCGTTCCGCCGGCTCAGTCACCCCGCGCCTCGACCGCCGCACGGACCTCTTCGAGCTCAAAGCAAAACTCAAAAACGTCGAAAACCGCAGCGAACTCAACGAAGCCCCCGAATTCGAACTGCCCAAGTGACATCACGGCCCCAGGACACAGCGCCCCGAACAGACTATACCGCCCGTGGCGTCGTCGCTTGCGACGGCCCCAAACGGCATTATTTCGCTCGTAGTGTCGTCGCTTGCGACGGCCCCAAACAGTTTCATTCTGTCCGTAGTGTCGTCGCTTGCGACGGCCCCAAAGGGCATTGACTCTGCCTGAAAAAAAATCCTTTCCCGCAGGTTCCTGGCCACCACCAAGCCGCCCCAATCGACCCATTTCATACTACTGGTAGAAGATTTCGAGACGTACATTTTAACAAAAAGTCGAAGAAAAGGTTGACTTTTATCGTTTATCTGCGATATACGATAATAAATATCCAATTATGGCCTTTCAAAAATCAACCCTTTTCAGTCCCGAACATGCAGCCCTCGCCAAATTCGCTCATGCATTGTCCCATCCGGCCCGCATCGCACTCATCAAGATTTTGCAGAATAAAGGCGAAGCCTGCTGCGGCGAACTGGTTGCGGCTTTGCCCTTGGCCCAAGCCACCATTTCCCAGCATCTGCGCTGCCTGCGCGAAGTGGGTCTGCTGGAGCAGCGCAACTGCGGTCCCAAGATCTGCTATTCGCTGAACTGCGAGGCTATGCGTGATTTCTGCCACAGTTTTCAATGCACGCTCGGCACCGACACGGCGAATGAACCGGTCGAAGTGGCTCAAAGCTAAATACTCAAAACGACGTTAATGAATCCATTTATGAATGAAGCAGCCAATCCCCGAATCCTGATCGTCGGCGGCGTCGCCGGCGGTGCCTCAGCGGCGGCCCGACTGCGGCGCCTGCATGAGAATGCATCGATCACGCTGATTGAACGCGGCCCCGATGTCTCGTTTGCCAATTGTGGTCTGCCTTACCACATAGGCGGAGAAATCACAGACCGTGGTAAGCTATCCGTGCAAACCCCGGAAAGTCTTCGCGCACAGCTTGCCATCGAGGTGCGAGCACGAACCGAAGCCGTTGCGATTAATCGCGAGAAGAAGACCTTACAGGTCCGAAATCTGGAAGATAATAGCACCGAGGACCTACCCTACGATAAGCTTATCCTCTCTCCCGGCGCATCCCCGCTCAAACCGCCCATGCCCGGCATCGAGACGCCCGGCATCTATACCCTGCGCAACCTCCAGGATATGGACCGCATCAAAGCGGCTGCCGATTCAGCTCAGAGCGTGCTCATAATTGGCGCCGGTTTTATCGGGCTGGAAATGGCCGAGCAACTCATCAACTCGCAGAAAAAAGTCACGCTTGTTGAACTTGTCGAACAAGTTCTCCCGCAAATGGATCCGGAGATGGTCCGGGCCGTCGAGCAGGAACTCATGGATAACGGAGTCGACCTACGCCTCGGTGATGGCATCGACGGCTTCAGCCAAGGGGCCGACTCAATGCTCGAGGCCACGCTCAAATCGGGGAAGACACTCTCTGCCGACATGGTAATCCTCTCTATCGGTGTGCGCCCGGAAAACCAATTGGCCAAAGACGCCGGACTGGAACTCGGAGCACGCGGCCACATTCAAACGAATCCCCACATGCAAACCTCCGATCCCGATATCTATGCGGTCGGGGATGCCAGTGAGACGACCGATCCCAACCTCGGCGGCCCTGCGGCAATCGCTCTGGGAGGACCCGCCAACCGGCAAGGTCGCTGCGCCGCTGATCACATTATTCTCGGCGACAAGGCCAAGGCCTACCCGGGCTCAATCGGCACCTCCATTGTGCGCGTGTTCGACGTTGCCGCGGGTGTGACCGGGCACAGCGAAAAACGGCTTCAGCAAATGGAAGTCGACTACGAAAAAACCATCGTGACTGACTTCAATCACGCCAGTTATTTCCCGGGTGCCGCCCACCTCACTGTCAAAGTGCTCTGGGAAAAATCAAGCGGCCGCATTCTCGGCGGCCAAGTCAATGGCATCGACGGCGTGGATAAACGGCTCGACGTTTTGGCCACGGCAATCAAGGGCCGACTCACCGTCGACGATCTGGAGCATCTCGAATTAGCCTATGCGCCTCCCTTTGGTGCGGCCAAAGACCCCCTCAACACGGCTGGCTTTTCCGCCAACAATATTCGCAGCGGCCGATTAAAACCGATCTACACTCTCGACGAGGCCGCAGGCACCCAGCTGCTCGATGCACGACCCGCCGAGATGGCCGCCATCAAACCCATCCCCGGGGCGGTCAACATCCCCTTCCCCGAATTGCGCGGCCGCCTCGGTGAATTGGACAAGGCCAAACCCGTCACCACGATTTGTGCTCTCGGTAAAACCAGCTATTTCGCCGCGCGCATTCTCAGCCAGAACGGCTTCGATGTGCAGGCCCACGTCGGCGGCTGGAAAACCGAACAACGCCCTCAACCACCCGTAGCCACGACGACCATGCCGAACGACAAGGAACCTCCGCAAACGACCGAAACAACCACCCCAGCCGGCGACACCATCCGACTCGACTGCACCGGCATGGCCTGCCCGGGACCCATCCTCCGCGTCAAAGAAGCGGTCGCCAGTTTAGACGAGGGTCAAATTCTCGAGGTGCGCGCTTCCGATGCGGGCTTTAAGAGCGACCTCCCCGCTTTCTGCAAAGCCAACGGCTACGAATGCCTCAGTGTCGAAAAGGAAAAAGGCATTGTCACCGGCCGCGTCAGCCGCGGGGCCGCCTGCCCGGTTGCGTCCGCACCTGCCGGTTCGGGACAGGGCGCCACCATCGTGGTCTTTTCCGGCGAGCTGGACAAAGCCATGGCCGCCTATGTAATCGCCAACGGCGCCGTCGCCATGGGTGGTAAAGCCACACTCTTCTTTACCTTCTGGGGCCTCAACGTCCTGCGTAAAGACCCCGCCCCCAAAGTCGGCGGCAAGAGCTTCATGGACAAGATGTTCGGTTGGATGCTCCCACGCGGCGCGAACAAGCTGCCCCTCTCCCAAATGCACATGGGCGGGCTCGGCACTTGGATGATGAAAGACCGCATGGCCGGGAAAAAACTCCCCAACCTCCCCGGCCTGATGGAAGATGCCCAAAAATCCGGCATTCGCCTGGTGGCCTGCACCATGTCGATGGAAGCCATGGGCATCCGCGAGGAAGAACTCATCGCCGGTGTCGAGCTTGGCGGCGTCGCCGAATACCTGGGTGCCGCCTCCGAAACCAACGCGAACCTCTTTGTCTAATGAAAATACACGTCCTAACCGCCTCCATGAGTCTTCTCTTCATCGCTGCCTGTAGCCAACCATCAGCAGATGCCGAAGCAGATGCCGCAACGACCAATATCGACTACGTCGGGGACAGCCGTTCCACGGTTCTGGATCTGAAAGAGGCGCTTAGCAGTGAGCTTCAAACTGCTATGCAAGCCGCCGGCATCGGTGCTGCCATCGAAGTTTGCCGCTCTCTGGCCCAACCCATTACCGCAGACATCTCCGGACGCGACGCCGAGAAAACGATCCGCCGTGTCGCGCTGCGCTATCGAAATCCCGCTAACGCGGCTGACGAGCTTTCAAAGTCCGTCATGGAACAATGGATCGCTGACCTCGACGATCAACAAGCTGCGAAGCCTGTGGTCAACCAAACCATGGATTCGGTCATTGTGCATCACCCAATTATCCTGGGGGCCAATTGCCTCGCGTGTCACGGAGACCCGGATAATTTCCACCCAGAGGTTACGAAAGCACTCAGCGCAAACTATCCGAACGACAATGCCACCGGATTTGAAGTCGGCGAACTCCGGGGAGCGTTTCGCGTTGAGTATACCAATTGAAGTCAAATTTTTGCTGGAGAGTCCCGGCTCCGCCGCTAGGTTCCAATAGGGCCACTACCTTTTGTGAACAAGAACAAACCGGCATGATAAGCACATTCAACCACTGGGTCTTTGCAAGTCTCGCCGCCGTCCTGCTTGTAGCGGGCTGCGGCACGACCAAGAACCAACGCATTAGTCAGAACGAGGCACTCTTCAACACCTACACGCCCGCCGAGGGGCAGATGATACGCACCGGGCAGGTAGCCGTGGGGTTTGATCAGGATATGGTGCGCATGGCGTTGGGCGACCCGAGCCGTGAGACGACCGTCGACACCGCAGCGGGGAAACAAATCGCCTGGGAATATCGCCACATCAAACCATCCCTCGGTGTCGGCGTCGGCGGAAGCGTCGGCACCCGGGGCAGTGGCATTGGGATCGGATCTGGAGTCGGTATCAGTCCAAACAATACGAAACTGCGGAAGCGCGTGATCTTTGATCGGCAGACCGGCAAGGTCAGCCGCGTCGAATCCTATGACTAGATTTGGTTTTCACTTTACGGACCTAGGGGCTTCACTTGCCGGAGGTCATGGGCTTGTCGTATCGGTGAAATCCGCCTCTACCACGCGCCGAGCCGCTGCGGTCTTCACAAGTGAAGCCCCTACGCAACTACCATGAGCCACAACGCCCGCTACTCTGCCGAAACTTTCAAGACCCGCCTCACTTGGGAGGATCTTGACCCGGACTACCTGCGCCAACTCATCGGTCTGGCAAAAATCGAAGACCTCGCTGGGGCCGGGCTCGCCCATCGCCCGGAGCGATTGGGCGACGTCACCACCGCGCTCATGCCTGAAGGTGCGACTGGCCAGGCAAAACTCGTCGCCCGCGAGCCGCTCGTGATCTGCGGTCTCGACCTCGTTCAAATGGTATTGGATAGCTACGGTTCGGAATGTCACTTTGACTCCAGCGTCGAAGACGGCCAGTTGCTCGACACGGGCGACGTCCTCGGCTCGCTGAGCGGCCCCTCCGCGCCCTTACTCCAAGCCGAGCGCGTCCTGCTCAACTTCCTGCAACATCTCAGCGGCATCGCCACCGAAACCCGGCTCTACGTAAACGCGCTCGGCACCAGCTCCGCCGCGCTCCTCGATACACGCAAGACACTACCGGGCTACCGCGTGCTCCAGAAATATGCCTTCGCCTCTGGCGGCGGCCACAACCACCGGATCGGCCTGTTTGATCGGGTCATGCTCAAAGACAACCACCTGGCAGTTGCCGGCGCTACCGGTGGCGACCGCCTCACCGAGACCGTCGCGCTCGCGGTGAACACCTGCGAAGGACTCGCCATTGAAGTCGAAGTCGACTCTCTCGACCAAATTCAGCCCGTTCTCGACGCCGGGGCCGACATCATTCTGCTCGATAATTTCACTCCGCTGAAAATAGCCGAGGCGGTTAACATAATCGATGGCCGCGCCTGCACCGAAGCAAGCGGCGGCATCACCCTGGACAGCTTACCGGAGCTCGGCGATCTCGGCCTCGACTTCATTTCGACGGGTGCCCCCATCCACCAAAGCACTTGGAAAGACATCGGGCTGGATTGGCTCTGAAATTCAAATATTTGGAAATTGCACCGAATTCCCTTCGATAGCCAAAATGCCAGAAGACACCGACTTTCGACAGTTAGCGAAAAACAAAGATGCCCTGGCCATTTTGCGCACGCTTCTGGCTTCGCCAAGCGAGTTCGTCTCCGGTAGCCTCCTGGCCGAACAGCTCGGCATGTCCCGCCCGGCAATTCACGGCAAGCTCGAAAAACTACGGGACCAAGGTTTCACCTTCGAAGCGATCCGCAACAAAGGTTATCGGCTAACCAGGGAGCCCGAAGTGCTCCACTCGGATTTGCTCGACTACTACGCAGAAAAGGCAGGCATCCACTTCGACCTGCTTTACTTCCCAGTCATCGACAGCACAAACAGCGAGGCCGAGCGCCAACTGGCCAGCGGCCGCAAGGGGCCCTTCGCTATTGTCTCCAGCTGCCAGACCAAAGGGCGCGGTCGGCTGGGGCGCGTCTGGCATAGCGCTTCCGCCGACAACCTCTACCTCACCGTCGCCTTCGAGCCGAACATTCCCCCGCAGCAATTGCAGCATTTCACCCTTTGGGCCGGTATCCATATCTGTCGCTCTTTGCAGTGTCTCGTGCCCGATGCGCCGCTTAAAATCAAGTGGCCCAACGACCTGCACTGTGACGAGCGCAAGTTCGCCGGCATGTTGACCGAAGCAAAGATGGACGCCGATTGCATCCGCAGCATACTCTTTGGCATTGGGCTGAATGTGAACAGCAATCCGTCAAAATACCCCGGCGATATTCGCAGATCGGCCACCAGCCTCTATGCGATCCACGGCCGGGAACTTTCACTCAGCCGGGTCGCCGCCCAGGTCGCGGCCGCCGCCAAGGCTGCCTATCACGCCAGCATCCTCGCCGAGGCTAGCGAAGACCTCAGCACGGCCTGGGCACCCCTCGACTCACTTTCCGGAAAGACCGTTACCGCACTGGTGAACGGACAAGAAATCACCGGCGTTGCCAGCGGGATCGATGCGTACGGAGCCTTGCTCCTCCGATCCGCCGACGGCGAGACACAACGCATCCGCGCTGGCGACGTGACTTTGAAAAAGTGAATCCTGGGGCAAACAGAAATATCCCGGGTTCTTTTCAATAGATTACACTGTCGGTAACAGTGCCTCATTGACGTCGCTTTTTTCGTAGGGGCTTCACTTGTGAAGACCGCTGATGCCTCATTAGCGTCTCTTTTCTCGTAGGGGCTTCACTCGTGAAGACCGCTAATCCGGCGCGCCAAACCACTGCGGTCTTCACAAGTGAAGCCCCTACGTTTCTACCGCATTCACCTTGATCCAGCCGAATTGGCCTCACACACTGACCTTTCATGAACACCCTCTGCATCGATGTTGGCAACACCAGCACCCATTTCGGTTTGGTGTCGGGTCAAAACGTTCTAAAAACCGGACATTTCCCGACGCACCAATTCGACGAAGGCCCGTCCCCGGAATTCGCCGATCGTATCGCGCCACTCCTCGCCGAAGCAGAGGGCATCTCTTTCTGCTCTGTCGTGCCCTCGATCATCCAGAATCTCTCCGCCAGTCTCAGTCGGTTTGAAAAACCCATCTTTCATTTAATCCACCAGACCTGCACCGGCCTCAATCTAGCCTACCCAAAACCCGACGAGATCGGACAGGACCGGATCGCAAACGCACTGGCCGCACAGGAATTTTATGGCATCCCTGCCGTTGTCATCGACATGGGCACCGCCGTAACCTTCGACATCGTGACCAGCCAAGGCTACGAAGGAGGCATCATCGCTCCTGGTCTGGCGCTCATGACTCGCTACCTGCACGAACAGACCGCCCTCCTCCCGGAATTGACACACGACGACCTCTTGGATGTCGAAGGTGCCATCGGCAAATCCACCGTTCACGCCATGAAACTCGGCGTCGCAATTGGCTTCTCGGGAATGATTGATGCATTGCTCAAAAAAGTTACACATGAGCTACAGCTGCGGGGCGAAGAGAGCCCCGTCGTTCTCTCCACCGGGGGGAGCATCGCTAATTTGACCAAAGACTGGGTCCAAAAAAGCCAATTCGTGCCAGCCCTTACACTCATGGGCTTGGCGGTTGCCTACCAAAGACGAGCTGCTTAAATCATGATTATGAGAGAAAAAACAATAGGATTCGTTGGCCTTGGCCGCATGGGCAGTAACATGGCGCGTTGCCTCGCTGAAAAAGGTTATCAAATAACCGCCCTGTTCGATATCGACGAAAGCGTTTCCAATGCGCTCGCCAATGAACTTGGCTCCACCGCCTGCCGCAAGCTTGCCGATGTGACCACTCACGCCGAAATCATCCTCACGGTGGTGACCAACGATGAGGCGATGGAGTCCATCTTCTTCGGCGAAGATAACTTATTGACCAGTGCAAAGGGCCGCACCTTCATTAACTGCGCAACCCTCACGCCGGCCATCCATCATAAGCTTGATGAGGCCGCAGCAAAAGTTGGCGCGCAATGTTTGGAAGCCTGCATGGCCTCCAGCATCCCGCAGGCCCGCAACGGAGAACTTTTCCTAATGATCGGTGGTAGCGAAGCCCTATTTAACGAGACCAAACCACTTCTCGAGGACATGAGCCAAGCCCTCCACTACGTAGGGCCCTCCGGCAAAGCTTCCGAAGTCAAGGCCCTGGTCAACATGGTGATGAACATCAATACCGCCGCCCTTGCCGAAGGCCTCGGCATCGGCGATGCCCTCGGGCTCGACCTCAACATGCTTTGTAAGGTCTTCAGCCAGACGGGCGCCAACTCCCGCGTCCTTGAAACCGACGCGGAAGACATGATCGCCCGCGACCACGACTGCTTCTTCTCTGCCGAGCACGCGGCGAAAGACTCCGGTATCGCCCTAAAACTCGCCGCGTCGCACGGCATTCAAGCGCCGCTCGCTCAGGCTACGTTTGACCAATACACCAAGTTGACATCCCTTGGCAAAGGCGCGCTCGATAAATCCGGCATCGCCGAACTCACCTTTAAGGGCAGACAGTAAGCTGCATGGCGTCGTCGCTTGCGGCGGCCCAAATTCTACCATGTGAATGCACGAAAAATCGAATCCACCAAACTGCGGACTTCATAAATGAAGCCCCTACGATGCTATCATGAAAGAAACGATAAGAAACACCTTCAACGAATGCCTCGACTACAACTTTGCGTCCGGAGCTGAATCCGTGGAGAAACCCGGCTGGATCGTTTTACTCGGTCACGGCGTGACTGGCGACAAGGACCGACCCGTCATCGTCGATACGGCCACGGCCCTGAACGCTGCTGGCTTCGACACCTTGCGCTTTTCTTTCGCGGGGAACGGCGGATCAGAAGGCGACTTCGCCGATGCCACAATCTCAAAAGAAGCAGGTGACCTCAATGCAGTCATCGAAGCCGTTTCGCCAATGTATTCAAATATCGCTTACATTGGTCACAGCATGGGCGGTGCCGTCGGGGTTCTCCAAGCTTCGAAAGATCCTCGAATCAAAGCCCTCATCTCGCTGGCTGGTATGGTTGACACCAAAGCCTTCGCAGAAACCGAATTTGGCGATGTGATCCCGGATCAGGGCCTAATGTGGGACGAGCCCGATTGTCCGCTCTCATCACAGTTTGTAGAGGATCTTTGCCGGAAAATCGGTAGCGTCGCCCCCCAAGCCGAGCAGGTTCGTGTGCCTTGGCTTTTAATCCATGGAACAGCTGACGACGTCGTTCTACCAAAAGACAGCTTGCAGATTCGAAGCATCAAGGGCGACTCCGTCGACTTTATCTCCATCGAGGGCGCCGATCACAGCTTCAGCGACCCGATTCACAACGCTAAGATGACACTCTCGGTGGTCGAGTGGTTGAAAAAAATCATGTAAGCGGATCTGTCGGCCCTGCAGCAGAGCGGTTGCATGCCGAATCGCGGCGTATTCACGCTTGCGCGACGAAGACAGATCTCGAGGCACCATCGCTGCCCGACGATCTCTCTGACGCCAGCAGGTGAAGACATCCACTCTACACAACTACCGAACCCCGCACAGCTCTTCAGCCACGCTTAACGCTTCTTCAAACGGCCAGGTCGCCCGAAGGTTTTGCGACTCCGTCATGGCTCCGGAATAAAGAAGAAAAACGGCGGTTCCCAATCGCCGGGCATCCTTTTCGGCGACCAGCGTACCCACCAGATCGATGAAGAAATCCCGTTGCGCCCGTTTGAATTGATCGATCAACAGGGCCATCTCCGGCTCGCTCTCGCTGTCAATCGAAGCCGCCGTGTTAGCGAACTGACACGCCCGCCAACCATTCGACTCGACCCAATCGGACATGGATAAAAAATACTTTTTCAAACGGCGATCCGGTTCACCCAGGCGGTTCATGAAGTTCTCATGCATCAGCCGCATGCGCTTGCTTAAACGCTCCAGCCAAGCCTGCCCCAGAGCCGATTTCCCGCTGTAATTCCGATAGAAATCAGCCTTCGGCAAGCCACTTGCCGCTATGATCTCATCCACAGATACCGAACTGTAACCTTTCCGATGAAACAACTCACCGGCTTTGGATAGAATAACTTCACGGGGGGGGATTTCAGACATACGCCAGAGTTCACCAATTAGAAAAAGACCGGTCAAGCCGTCAGCCGCCTTCACAGATTTTTTAAATTTTCCTTTTTTCCTCCCACTTCCACGCAGCCCGGGCGCAACTATAGATGTGGAACAGCTAACTGTCCACCATGGTCCCAACCGCTGATCGATCCGGACTATAGCAGACAGGAAAAAAAGCTTCATACGTATGTCCGCTCCTTTCCCTGTCCGCCGTAGCTTCGGCACCCACTGTGCCGGAAGCGAAGGCGGAAGGTGCGGAACAAGCTTAGACAAAACTGGTGGCTGAGCGTACCCCGATTGAACATTGCACCTCGGGTGCAATTATAGATGCGGTGCAGCTACCTAAAGGAAGCTGCTTACGTATGTCCGCTCCTTTAGGTGCGGAACAGGCTGAGACAACACCGACGGTTCAATTTCACCCCGCACTTAAAATTGCACCCTTGCACCTGCCCATCCCGCTTTCAACATTTACAAAACGAGCCAATTGCCCATCTTTCCCCTTTCTCATGAACCGGGTCTACATAAAAACCTACGGGTGCCAAATGAACGAACGCGACTCCGAAGCGGTCGGTGCCATGCTGCGCGGAAAAGGCTACTCATTGGTTGATAACGAGTTCGATGCTGATGTCGTTTTACTGAATACCTGCAGTGTCCGCGACCAGGCCGAGCAGAAAGCCATTGGCAAAGCCGGCCACCTGGCCAAGCGGAAGCGGAAAGATCCAAACTTTGTCTTGGGGGTCATGGGCTGCATGGCACAAAACCGCGGCGACGATCTGGTCGACCGGCTGCCGGACCTCGACCTTGTCATCGGCACGCAGAAATTCCACCGCGTACCCGAGCACCTCGACCAAATGATCGCCAGCCTGCAGGGGCAGGGTCCCCGCCCCGCCACCGTCGTCGATTTAGCGGAAGAACTGGATTCACAAAACACAATCAAATCCCACGTCAGTGACACGACGCAAGTCACCGCCTTTGTCAGTATCATGCAAGGGTGCAATATGAAGTGTTCCTACTGCATCGTGCCCAAGACCCGGGGAGCCGAGCG
The DNA here is from genome assembly GCA_009908325.1 of Verrucomicrobiota bacterium. Taxonomy (GTDB): domain Bacteria; phylum Verrucomicrobiota; class Verrucomicrobiia; order Opitutales; family Coraliomargaritaceae; genus Thalassobacterium. The sequence goes on from JAAAPI010000179.1 coordinate 39,566, forward strand.
GGCGCGGCCCATGGAGGCCATTGTCGAGGAGATCGAAGAGCTCGCAGCGAAAGGGACGCGAGATGTCACCCTACTCGGCCAAATTGTGAATCAATACGGCGTTCGCGAGTTTCCCTTCATCGATAAAAAGAGCCCCTTCGTGCAACTGATCGAAAAGGTCCATGCCATCGAAGGCATCGAGCGCATCCGCTTCACCAGTCCCCACCCCGTCGGTTTCAAAGATGACCTCATCGAATGCTATGGGCGGCTGCCCAAGCTCTGCGAATATCTACACTTTCCTATGCAGAGCGGGAGTAACCGGATTCTCAAAGCCATGCGCCGCCCGTATACGATCGAGAAATTCCGCAGCATCATCGAGAAAATTCGCCAAGTGCGGCCGGATATGTATATCTCGACCGATGTCATCGTCGGCTTCCCTGGTGAGACCGAGGAAGACTTTGAACTGACGCGGAAACACTTCGAAGAAATCGGCTTCGATATGGCTTATCTTTTCAAATATAGCGTCCGCCCGGATACCACCGCCGAGCCACTCGGCGATCCCATACCGAAAGAAGTCAAAGAAGAGCGCAATCAGGTGCTCTTGGACATATTAGGTAAACGCTCGCTGGAGCGCAACGAAGCGCTTGTCGGCAAAGTAGAAGAAGTGCTTTTTGAAGGTCCGGCAAAAAAAGGGGAAAACATGTTTCTCGGGCGCACCCGCGGCAACCGGGTTGTTTTGGTCAAAGCCAGTCCCCGCCTCGTTGGCCAGTTCGCGCAAGTTCGTTTCAACCGCGCCACAGCCAGCACTCTCTTCGGCGAGCTGGTCCTTGAAGGCATCGAAAACGAACTCGAAGCCGCCGTTTTGTAGCGCTTTAAAACGAAACATCATCAGCATTAATTTTGGGCGTGATCAATTCACGAGAATTTGGCTGACTCTTCTAATGCCTAAAGCCCGAACCAAAGCCAAGAAACGCAGCGCTCACAAATCTGATGAACTGCCCGCCCAAACCGACTGGCGCACAACCGACCAACAGGAATTACTTAAGCGGCAACTACGAGCCGAAGAAGAGACCTTCCGGATCACCAACAAGCAGCCGGACCGCGCCATCTTTTCCAATTTCGCTGTCAAGTCAGGCTCCGGGCTGACCTACTCCGTCGAAATCCGCGATCTCAAGGCCCGCGACTTCGATTGCACCTGCACCGATTTTCGAATCAACGGGCTCGGCACCTGTAAACATGTCGAAGCCGTGCTGCTTCATCTTGAAAAAAAACACCGATTAGCCTTTAAGGTGGCTGCCGAAGGTTCGTCGCCGTTTGTTGATATCGTTCCAGACGCAAATGCCCCGTTCCTGCGTGTTGAGCGCAACCTCGGCCAACTACCGCCCACCCTACGCCAATTTTTCGACAGCCGGGGCCAGCAACAGGAAGACTCGGATCTCGACGACCTGATCCGCCGCTTGCAGCGCTCCCGTTCCTCGAAACTCCGCATTTCCCAGACCGTCACCCCCTGGCTGGAGCATCTCAGCCGCGAACAAGACCGCACCGCATCCCGCCGCGATTACGAGACCGGTGTGATCGACGGACGCCACCCAGAGCATGTCACCCTCAGCCCACTCTTCCCCTACCAACGCGAGGGCATGCTCCACCTCGCCTTCAAAGAACGCGCCCTCCTCGCCGACGAAATGGGGCTTGGCAAAACCATCCAGGCCATCGCCGCCTGCGCCCTCCTCCACCATTTGGGCAAGGCGCGCCGCGTGCTTGTCGTCAGCCCGGCCTCACTCAAGACGGAGTGGGAGGAACAGATCGGGAAATTCACCACCCTCCCGCAGCGCCTCGTCTTTGGTGGACGCAGCGAACGCGCCGCCATCTACCGGGACCCGGAGCCACCCTTTTTTACGATTTGTAACTACGAGCAAATCCTCCGCGACAGCCTCGATATCAACGCCCATCTCCGCCCCGACATCATCGTGCTCGACGAAGCCCAGCGCATTAAAAACTGGTCCAGCAAAACCGCGCAGGCTGTCAAGCGCCTCGACGGCCGCTATGCCTTCGTCCTCACAGGTACGCCCTTGGAAAACCGTATCGACGAGCTTAAGTCTATCGTCGATTTTCTCGACCCCGCCCTGCTCGGCACATTCTTCCGCTTCAACCGCGAATACTACGATCTCGACGAACGCGGCCGTCCCAGAGGCTATAAAAACCTCGACAAGCTACGCTCCAAAGTCGCTCCCGTCCTTCTCCGTCGGCGCAAAGTCCAAGTCGAAACGGAACTGCCCGATCGCAACGACCGCACTCTCCTCGTCCCTCTGACCAAGGCCATGCGCAGCGAGTATGCCGAGTACGAACAGAGTGTGGGTGAACTCGCCGCCAAAGCCAAACGCCGCCCCCTCACACCCAAAGAGCAAGACCTCCTCATGATCCTGCTCAACATGATGCGGATGATCTGCGACTCGCCCGGCATCATTAAAGACAATTCCTCCCGCGAGTGCCCCAAGCTCAAAGAACTCGAACTCGTGCTCGAGGAATCCCTCGGCGACCCCGACGTCAAAGTCATTATCTTCTCCGAATGGATCGGCATGCTCGAACGCGTCCGTGAACTTGCCGAAAAACTCGGCTACGGCTACGCCTGGCACACCGGTTCCGTGCCGCAGAAAAAGCGCCGCGCCGAGATCCTCGCCTTCCGCCAGGATCCCGAGTGCCGCATCTTCTTCAGCACCGACTCCGGCGGTGTGGGGCTCAACCTGCAAAACGCCAGCGTCGTGATCAATTGCGACCTGCCGTGGAATCCCGCCAAACTCGAACAGCGCATCGCCCGCGCCTGGCGGAAAAACCAGACCCGCCCCGTCACTGTGATCAACCTCGTGGCCGAAGCAACCATTGAACACGGCATGCTGGCCAGCCTCGCCCAGAAGATGGAACTCGCCGACGGAGTGCTCGACGGCTACGGCGAACTCGACAAAATGACGCTCAAAAGCGGACGTCAGGTCTTCCTCAAACGCTTGGAGCAGGTCATGTCCAAAGTCCCCGGTGGAAAAGCGGCTAAACCTGCGCCGCCCAGCGATCCCGCCGCCCACTTCGCCAGCCAGGCCAAAGAAAGATTCGGTGCCCGCCTCGCCCACTGTCAGGAGGCCTGGATCCCCGGCTCCGACACACCCGTCCTCATGGTCGTCTTGCAAAACGCCACCGGCGCAGAGAAACCCCAATTAGAGCAACTCTTCAAAGAGACCGAATGGCGGGCCGATGCACCCACCCTGCAAGTGCTCGACAGCGCCACCTGGGAAACCATGCAACAACTCGCCGCCACCGGCATGATCAGCATCCACACCAGAGCCAACCGACCGCTGCTCAGCGAAGACGGCGAGCCCTTGCCACCACCCCTCAGCCCCGAGCAACTCACCCGGATAAAAGAACTCCGCGAAACCGCCGCCACCAAACGCCGTGCCGCCGAGGCCCTCCTCACCGCCGGTCTCCATGAAGAAGCCGAGCCCTTCAAAAAAGCTGCACAGGAAGCCGAGGCCGAAGCCGACTCCATTGAAAACCAAAATGAACCGACCAAAGAAAAATAAACGAAGCAGAGTATCCAGAAAGGACCGAAAAAGCTTCCTTCCTACAGAAGGTATTTTGCGCTTCGACCAATTTGTTGGCGACCTAGCCTGGCAAGAGACCAGAAGTGTGACAGTGCTCACACCCGAAGCCGGACTCCCCATGGGCAGCGACGGCTTTATTGAGCAATACTGCACCGATCCGAACTGCGATTGGTGCCTTTCCGCATCGTGAATCTCGCCCGCTGAGCGGAGCCCTGAAAGGGTGAAGCTCGGCGAAGCGGGCGAGTTCACGGTGCGGCTTTTTTTAGTCGCCCCGAGGGCCATCGTCGCAGCCGCTTTCGCGGCCACGACGTGGCTTGTTTTATGCCGTCCACAAACGTGGCGGCAAAAGCTACTATAGTCGGCGCTATGAAAAGAAAAAGCATATTCAAGAATAACAGTCAAAACATCGATGCCGCTTTTATCGAAGCGGGTCTCCCCGAGAAGGTGCTTCTGGTGCCTCTCGATTTCGCCAAATCCACGCACTACGCATGTTTCTGCGACGGACTGGGGCGCTACCTCCGGCAAGCCTTCACGGTCAAAAACACCAAGGAAGGCTTGGACTACCTGGTCGAACGAATCGAGGCGACGCGCAAGAGCCGTGCGATCGGCAATAAACGGCATGTCATCATCGGCGGGGAAGATAGCGCGAGCTACACGCGCAACTTCATGCAGCGGCTCAATGAACTCGGCTACCTGGCCGTGCGCCTGAGTTCGTGCGAGGTTCACAGGCAAGCCGAAAGCGTGGATTCTTCCACCGACAGGACCGCCCTGAGGGCTATCGCCAAAACGATGCTCAACCGCGATGCCCGACCGATCGATGGGCATGATGTTTACACCGAACTGCGCGGCTTGACCCGCCAACGGCGACGCATCGTCCATCTGAGCACAGCGGTAAAGAATCGCATCCATACCCACGCGGACCGGCTTTTTCCCGGTTTTCTTGCTAAAGACAGTGTCCTGACTCCTTTCTCCAGGGCGAGTCTGGAACTGATGTCAAAACCTTCATTCGGAGCTGTCTCGATAAGCCGGAAAAACGAAAAAGCACTCGCGCAACTATTGAAACGGCAAGGGACACCCCGCAGTAATGAGGTCGCCCCGGCATTGAAGCAACAAGCGCGGGACTCGATCCCGGCGGAGAAAGACGCCGCCCGCTTAAGTGCCTACATTTTGGCCGGGGAACTTCAGCTGTTTCGTTCGCTTGAGAGTAATCTCGAAGCGCTCGATCGAGGATGCGCGCGCCTGCTGGCCCGCACGCCCGAGGCCTTCATCACTTCGATCAAAGGAATCGGCATCACCCTGGCCGCTTCGATCTGCGCGGAAAGCGGGAGCCTCACGCAAATCACCAAGACCGACGGGCTGAACGCCTACGCCGGAATCGTCCCGAAGAGCTGATGCAAGACGCCGTGCGCCGCAAGCTCGCGGGTAAAGCGGTCGACACCGCGATGGCCAGGCGCTTCCTCCGAATCGCCAGAGCTCTGTGCAAAAACCACCTCACCTATCTGCCCGCCCGCTTGCGCGGTCAAAATGCTTCGTCCCGGGAACGCGCACAGTATATTTTAGACACCTGGCCTGCTTTACTGGTCAAATGGAAACGCCTGGGACTGCACGAAGAAGCCTTTGCCGCTGAAAACCCGCTCGGGCAGTAGCGGCTGATCATGCAGGAAATCCACGACATCGATCTTCCTCTATAGTCTCCGTGAAAGGAAGACGCATCACTTTGGGTTCGGAGTGGCGGAAAGGCACCATTCTGCGTAGCCGCATTCATCGAACGACGGCACGGGTCAAAGAGCTCCGCCGTTCCGGCCCTTCGAGTTTATCTCAAAAACGCATCAAGATACTCCGCCGCGCCCTTGATAGGGCTACGGCACGCAACCAAACAGCGCAACGGTCCGGAATCCCATACCGAGCGGAATACCAACCGCACTCACGAACCCCCTTGCGATGCGAACCGATCAACGGATCAAAAAATCCGCTCAAATCCAGCGCGGACGGCGACAGCTTTGCGCATTCTACAAGAGTCAAATATTTTCAAATTTTCTCTTGATACTTTGTCCCTCACTGTAGAAATTGACCTGACCCTAAAATTTTGCTTGTATTCAGAACATTTCACATTTTGCTACTCCCATGCGACCAAAACGACTCAAGCTCGAGAATGGCATCTATCACTGCATGTCCCGCACGGTAAATGGTGAGGCGCTCTTTGAGCGGCGGGAAAAGGAGATGCTACGTAAGATGCTCCACCAGATAGCGGATTTCTCGGGCGTGCGCATCCTTGCCTTCTGCCTGATGGACAATCATTTC
>JAAAPI010000117.1 GCA_009908325.1 Verrucomicrobiota bacterium
TACTTCGACCGTGCCGCCGGTCAGTGACCATTGGCGGGTGCCGCTGGCGAAGGTGCCGGGGGCGTCACTCTCGAAACCGTCGGTGAAGGGGACGGTGCCGAGGGCGGGCGCATCGGCGAGGAGCGGGTCAAGGGCGAGCAGAAGCTCCATGCCGTCGTCGAGGCCATCTCCATCGCTGTCGGCCAGCACGGGGCTGGTGCCGAGGCGGTATTCGTGGATATTAGCGAGCCCATCGAGATCGGGGTCGTCGTAACGCTGGTGGACATTAGGGTTGAGCCCGTGGGCGATCAGCCAGTCGTCGGGCATGCCGTCGCCGGAGGTATCGTTGAAGAGTGGGTTGGCGTAACCGGCGTAAAAATAGTCCAGCAGCGTCGGGTAGTCCGAATCGCCGAGGAGCGCAAAGTCTTCCAGGGCGGCGGAGCTGTTGTCGAGGAAGCCGAGGTCGTGGAGGCGCAGTTGCCCGTCGATAAACAGATCCCAACTTTTAGCGGAATAGTCGAGACGGTAGCTGAGGCGGATCCAGTCGAAGGCGGACTCGCCGTCGGCGGCGAGGGGAGTGCGGAAACCGGAAGCTGTCCACTGGCCGGAGCCGAGGCCGTCGCCATCGACGGCGTAGACTTCACCCTGGGTATCGACTGTGATAAAGCCGGTGACGGCGGACTGGGTGGAAACGATGGAGCCTGGCAGCTCTGCCTCGCTGGCGAAGACGGGCTTGAGATAGAAATCGACCCAGGCGACGCCGGCGGCGGGGCTGCCGGGGTCGGTGGCGAGCCCGAGCCAGTCGCGGCCGGTGAAGCCGAGGGCCTGCGAGCTGCCCGCGCCGGGGCTGAAAATGTACGCGTCGAGCCCGGAGCCGATCTGCCAGACCGCATCGGCGGTGATTGGACCGAGGCTGTAGCCTTCGGCGGACTCGAAGTCGGTATCGAAGGGTAAGACCACCGCGCTTTGCGCGGTGAGAGTGAGGGTAAAAGTGGCCAACAACGCTGCGGGCGCGAGCAAGCTCGCACGCCACGAATTTCCAGCACGCCGCAAATGGGCGGTGGAGCTTCCGACTACGCTCGATGAGCTACGCCGGACACGACGGTTCGGGAAGAAGTTCAACGAAATCATAACTTGGTTTCGTTGAATGATTATTTATCGTGCTTTGAGCTGCGGCTCTTCCGAATCTCCTTCCAGAGTAGAAAGCCAGAACTGAGAACGAGCCATCCGGAGACACCTGAAATCATAATGACCGTACCCTTTGAGGGTTCGCCCGCCAACGCGAGCGACGGAGTGAGACATATAAGGACAAAATACGTTTTGAGTTTCATGGTAGAGCTAGCAGTTAGTATTGAAGGCAACTTCATGACCCAACTACGCGATGCTGCCGTTAGACAACGAAAAACTTTAGAAACATTACTTTTTACTTTTTTTTACCACCCGTGGCTGTTACTTACCGATCAACTAAGCCGGAAGTAGCGGACAGCCAGCTTGTGTCTTGCCTGAGTTTATGAATTGTGCATCTCCTATGGCATGTCGCGAAAATTTGTAATTCTTTTTTGCTGTCTCAACGCGCTGCTTGGTGTGGGGCTACTGTGGTTTATTCTAACGCCAACCAAAGCATCACTGAGAAGCACTTCTTACGCTTCTTCGGCGAGCGTGACTCCGGAGTATACCGAGACAGAACTTTGGGCCAAAGCGGCCGCAGCATCGACAACACGCGAAGCATTTAGCTACTTAGAGCAACTCAGTGCGGACCGCATGGTGTTCGAGACATCGACGGAGCTGGTCGACGGGTTGATTCAAACCGGGATTCCGGCGTATCAGCAGTGGCCCTACTTTGAGGCTTTGCTGCAATTTCACGGCAGCCGGTCGGAAGCGCTGGAGGACTTGCAGACACTGGCACGGCTCGCGCGGCAGACCAAACAAGCGCTGGCGCTTCGCGATGCGGCGTTTCGGAGCTATATCGAAAACTTTATGCGATTGAATCCCGTTGAGACGTTCCCGGCTTTTGCGCTGATTGACCGTCTTCATGAAGAAGGCAATCATCTCTCGGCCACCGCGCTTCAGGCCGAGCGCTTCCTGCGTGAGAACGGGATCGTGCGCGATGCGGGTGACGAGGTTCTGATCGAGCGTGCACGGGAGACGGTTTTTGACACTGAGAGAATCGAGACCAATCGGCTGGCGGCCGCGAACATTTTACTCGCCCTGAACGAACAGCCCGACCCGAAGCGTATCCGGGAGGCGATCGGCAGCACGGATTCAGAACGCCTAAAAGCCAGCTTGCTGCGGCTCCTGGCTACCTCCGGCTTGTCCGATAGCGACCGCGACTGGCTGGAGGACCTTCCACTGCCCACACCGGAGCAGGAGGCACTTGTCCGCAGCATTCTGGAGCATTAACCGAAATGAACCCGAAGCAGCCAACGGCACTGGCGGGCGTTTCCCGCGCCAAACGTCTGTTTCTGGCCAATCTCACTCTATTCGTCTGCCTCCTTATGGCCGCCTGGTTCCTGTCGCGCGGGGATGCGGATGGTGACGCCTCTGGTGAAGCCGAGGTCCCAGCGGAAAAGCCCTCGGAGGAGCTACCCTCCCTTCCGGAGTTGGCCTATCTCAGAGGACAGTTTGATGCCCTAAGCGAGCACCCAAAGACGATGCCGCCCTTTGAGGAATCGTGGGTGCGCCACGTCAGTCGAAAGCAGCTGCTGCATGATCCGATATTTGCGAATCAGTCTGAGTGGAAAATCGAACTGCTAGCAGACGAATATTACCGGGGCTACTCAGAGCGATTCGACGAGTATTTTGATACGACTGAGGCGCGTCGGATGGGCCGTGAAGCGGGGCTTGAACTCGGCCAGTCGATCAGCCCCCGTTTTACGCGCGCATCGGTGATGCGCACGCATCTCGAAAAGCAAAAGAAGGCACTTATGGCCAAGTATGCGGAATTGGATACGCCCGAGCGGCTCCTTTTCAAGAAAGCCTATGATGCGGGCTTCCAGGATGGATACGATTCAGTTAAAAATGTGGATTAGAAATAGCGGGCGCTATTACCAGGTCCATTCGGATCGTCATCACACTGCCGAAACAAAAGCGCCTACTTAATCCAAATCTGCTTGGCGTTGGTGAACTCGCGGATGCCGTGGGGGCCGAGTTCGCGGCCGATGCCGGAGCGCTTGGTGCCGCCGCTGGGCAGGCGTGGGTCGGTCTTGACGATGCCGTTGAGGAGCAAAAAAGGGGTCATTCCGTATATCTCGATATAAATGCATCATAATCTTGAGCAAAAAAGGGTCATTTCCGTATTTATCCACGGTATTTTTATTTGAGCACCGCTAGGAGGAGCAAAAAAGGGGTCATTCCGGGAGCAAAAAAGGGGTCATTCCGTATATCTCGATATAAATGCATCATAATCTTGAGCAAAAAAGGGTCATTTCCGTATTTATCCACGGTATTTTTATTTGAGCACCGCTAGGGGCTTGGAGGCTAGGATTAATTAAAATCTTGCCCGGAATGCAAAACTGTGCATGTGTCATGCTGGCCTCAACTCCTTCTCATCCCATCTCACTACGAAAGAATAAGATCCGTCAAAACGCGCCGACCGCACTTTTGCCCATAGCTGCCCCGACCCGCTGCATTTATGCAATGGCATTGGGCCAAAGGCTGAAACTTGAGCCCTCAAGTCTGAGCCTTCATCCTTCAGCCCTCACCTTGACGTCCACCATCACGTCCTGGGCAATTTGCTCAAGCTCTGCACGGATCGATTCCTGGTCGAAGTCGGCATGACACCCCAGGCGCGCTTTGGCCTCAAAGAGTCGACTACCGGAATCCGGCGCGGTATAGGCCCGCGTCGTCAATTCCTCCACGTTCACACCCGCATCGGCAAGCGCTTTGAAAACACCGCGCACAATGCCCGGATGGTCGCCGCCCACCACTTCCAAATCGAAGGTGCGCAAAGTATTTCCAAGCTCCCCAGACAACTCCCCCGCCGCAATCATCACGTCGAGCCCGCGAATCGTCCGCAAGGCTGATTCAAGGTCCTGTTGTTGGTAACCGGGCACGGTCACCTCCAAAATCCCGACAAAGCGTCCTGCCAGATGCGCCATCCGGCTATGCTCCCAATTCCCACCGTGCGCAACGATGACCTCTGCCAAATTTTCCACGAGGCCCGCACGATCCCGACCACTGATTGTCAGTATGAGCGTCCCATTCATAGAACTACAGTAAAACAAATCCGGCCAAAAACGCAAGCCTGCACTCGGCCGGATCATCGCCTCAATGCCGCCAGAGGCGCTGGCCCAGATTCGCGATGAGATAAACAGCGGCGGCCAGCAGAATAATGCTCGGGCCGGAGGGCAGGTTGAACGCGTAGCTGCCCCAAAGCCCCAACACGATACACCCCGCCGTCAACAAAACAGCGCCGATCAACATTTGCCCCAAGCTGCGGGCCCGCAGCGATGCAATCGCCGGGGGGAGCGTGAGTAAGGCGATGACGAGGACAATGCCCACGAGCGAGACCAGCATCACCACCGTCAGGGCGGTGAGCAAAAGCAGCAGCACGTAGATGGCTTCCACCCGCACACCGCGGATTGCCGCAAATTCCGAGTCAAAACACACCGCCACAATCTGCCGGTGCCAGAGCAGAAGAATCCCAACAATGAGCGCCGCCACAGCGGCAGCAATCCAGAGATCCGAACGCGTCACCAGCAGGATATCGCCAAACAGGTAAGCCATGCCGTCCACATAGCCGGGCGTCTTGGCCATAAAGATGAGCCCGACCGCCATGCCGCTGACCCAAATGGCACCGATCACCGCATCCTCCCGCTGCTGGCTCCTCAGAGAAACACCTGCGATGACCGCGGCCGATACAACGGCGGCGAGCAAAGCACCGAGCATAGGGTGCAGCCAGGACCAGCCCCAAACCTGTTGGGCATAGAGCGCGGCCCCGATACCACCCAGCACGGAGTGCGCAATCGCGGCCGCGAGGTAGCTGATACGGCGGGCCACGACGAACGTCCCCACGGCTCCCAGCGGGATACTTCCCACCAGGCCCAGCAACAGTGCGTTGCGCAGAAAGCCTAGGTCCGGATGCCCCAGCGCCTGCCAGAAATCAGTGATGGTGCCCTCCATGACTATCCAGGTGTTCATGATCGTGCTGCACCATACGCACCTCGTGCCCGTAGAGTTCGCGTATGCGCGCCTCCGTCAACTCGGCAGTCGGATGCAGGTGGACGCAGCGGTTGACACAAACGACCTTCGGCACCGAGCGTGAAACAAAAGCCAAATCGTGTGAGACAGTGATCAGCGTCAGCCGGGAATCCAGCGCGGAAAGCTGCTGCATCAATCGCTCCTCCGCCGCCACATCGACATGGGCCGTTGGCTCGTCCAGTAGAAGCAGCTTCGCATCGGCGACCAGCGCACGGGCAATCAGCACCCCCTGGCGCTGCCCGCCGGAGAGACTGGCGAAGGCCTGTCTGGCCTGATCGGCCAGGCCCATCTGCGCCAGCGCTTCCATCCCCGCCGAGCGGTCTCCTTTACTGACAAAGCCAAGGCTTCTCCGGCCCAGCCGCCCCATCAGGGCCACATCCAGCGCGGTCACGGGAAAGAGCGGATCGAACTCGATCTGCTGCGGCACATAGCCGACGAGCCGACGCCCTGTCTTGGGTGGCTCTCCGAAGATCTCAATCCGCCCCCGGTCCGGACGGAGCAAACCGAGCATGAGCTTTAGCAAGGTTGATTTACCACCGCCATTCGGACCCACCACACAAATCGATTCTCCTTCATATAAATCGAAGTCGGCGTCTTCAACTACCCGATGGTGACCATAGCTGAACGAAACCCCATCGAAACAGACCACGGGTTTGGCCCGGGGCTGCGCCGCGGTCGATTCCCTGGCTTCATGTTCCGTCATTCAGCAAAACTTTCCTCCAGGCGATTCGCGACGGCCCGCATGTTTTCGAAGTAATCCGCGCTCAAAACATCGAGCGTGATGACGTCCACCGCGAGCGCCTGAGCCAGGACGTCCACACTGCTCCGCCCGAATTCCGGCTGCGAGAAGACCGCCCCGACACGATCGGACCGCGCCGATTCGACGAGTTGAGCGACCTGCCGCGCCGAGGGAGCGCTTCCACCCTGCTCGATGGATCGCTGCACCAGACCATAGCGCCGGGCGAAATGCCCGAGCGACGGATGATTGATATAAAAGGCGCGCCCTTTGTAGGGTGCCAGTTGCTCGCTCAAATCGGAATCAAGCGCCCGCAGTTCCTGCTTCAAGGCGGCTGCATTCTCGCCAAAATACTCTGCCAACTCAGGTCGGGCCGCACCCAGTGCCGCTTCCACTTGTTCGACGAAAGCAATGACCCAAACCGGATCCATCCAAACGTGCGGATCCTTATCGCCGAAAGCGCATGCGCCCGCATCCCCGTGCTCATGCACGTCTCCCTCATGGGCGTGCTCAACGATCTCAGCGGTCTGCACAAAGGTGAGCCGGGGCATGGAGCGTTCGATGCGTTGCAGGATCTGGCGCTCCAGAGGTATGCCGATCCCGAAGTAAAGATCTGCCTCCGCCAACGCCGCCATCTGCGGCACACCGGGCGAATAGGTTTCCGGGCTCTGCCCGGGTCGCACCATGACAGACACCTGCACGTGGTCGCCGCCCACCGCCTCGACCAAGGTCGCTTGCGGCGGAAGACTCACCCAGACCTCCAAGACCTCCGAATCACCGGTCGCGACCGACGGCTGCCCGCACCCGGACAAACCGAGTGCCATGATAAACAATAGAACTGATGCAGTGAAGGGACGCATAAACTAAATAAAATCGCTCCGACAGATGGCGATCTTTGAATAGAGCACAAGTGCAAATCTATGGCAATAAGAGCTTGCGCAGAAATAAATCGCGATGGATGGCGCAGGGACCGTGCTTTCGGATCGCCGCGCGGTGTGCCGGGGTGCCGTAGCCTTTGTGTTGTTCGAAACCGTAGGCCGCGTAAACTTTGCCCAGGCGCCGCATCTCATGGTCGCGGGTCACCTTCGCAGCAATGCTGGCCATGGCAATACAGAGCGAGCGGCCATCCCCCTTGACCACCCCTTCATGCGCATAGGGGTATGGCTTCAGCGGGCGCCCATCCACCAAGATGCACACGCCGCCCTCCCTCTGAAAGAGCGGCTCATCGGCCGCCTCATGCGGCAGCGCCCAAGCGGCCGTCGCCCGCTCGGCGAGCGCCTCGACCGCCCGTTGCATGGCCAGCCGCGTCGCCCCCAGAATATTGTGCCGCGCGATCTCCTCCACCGAGCCCATCGAGACGGCAAAATCGATCAGGCCCCGGGCCTGCAGATCCGCCAACACCGCAAACTGCGCCGCACGTGCGGCGGCGGAGAGTTGCTTCGAGTCGTTGATCCGGGCGCTTTGCCGGAGCGCTTCGCCGTCCGCGAAAAGCTCGCGGCTGACCACGCAGGCACCCGCCACAACGGGTCCCGCCAGACAACCGCGCCCCGCTTCATCGACCCCGATCAATCGCCCGGCGGTCTTCAAGCGGGCCTGGTCGTGTGCTTGCAACGCATTCATTGTCTCAGCCTGCCGAGATTTCTCAGGAAACATCCCTAGTATTTATACCAACTCGGTTTGCTCGGCGGCTCCAGACCCTGCGCCTCGTAGGCCGTCTTAAAATGCATTTTTGCAAACGCCTTGAGCGCATCCGCGCCCTTTTCCTGAACGATTTTTTTTGCCTGCGCCAGCACCCGGCCACTCGCCCCCTTGACCAGCGCTTCGCCCACCTCGTCGGAGAGCCGCTTCATCTCCCGCACATACACCGCCCGCGCCACGATGGATGCCGCCGCCACGACGGGGTCGGACTCCGCTTTGGTCCGGCTGACGAGCTCGAAGTCTTTTCGCTCTTTCACATAGGCGTCCACCATCTTCTGCTTGCTGAACTGGTCGAGCAGCCCCCAGGGGGCCGGACGCTCGTCCAGCGCCTGGTTGAGCGATTTGCCATGATACCAGGCCAGTAGCTTGTTCAGGTTGCTCCCAAACTTTTTGTAAAGCTCGTTGTATTTCGGCATCCGGGCGAAGGCAGTCTTTAAGACGACCCCTTCCGTTTGCCGAATTGCCTTGTCGAGCTTGAGAATACTGCCATCCGTCAGCTTCTTGCTGTCAGCCACGCCCAGCTCGATCCACTGGCGCACCATATCGCCATCAGCGATGACGCAGGCCGTGACGAGCGGCCCGAAGAGATCGCCCTTCCCGCTCTCATCACAACCCGCGTGCAAGGTGAACCACTCCGGGTTATGCACCGCATCGTAGCCCAGCCTCGGGTCGCCGGTGATCTCTGCTTCGAGGATGTCGCGCACAAAGTCTTCCGTATTTTTCCCGGATACGACGAGTTTTCCGCTCTGATAGCCCACAACGTTGACCTTCTCTCCCTTGAACGCGAGGAGTGAGTAGGCGACATCGTAAGGGCTCCAGATCCCGGAGCTGTCCGCTTCCAAAAAGTCCGCCAATCGGTCCATCTGCTCGTCATCGAGCTTGATGGTATACATTGTCTTCTTTTTCGGACCCGCGTCCTCGACGGGCTTGGCTTTCTTTCTGGGCATTCGCTATGATTGGGCGCTCGGCAGGTCGAGTTCGACATCGACGTCCTCCTCGTAATCAACCCCTTCGAGGCCGAAGCCGAAGAGTTTCAGAAAATTCTCCTGGTAGCCCTTGTAGTCGGATTTTTCAAAGAGAGTCTCGGTGCTGATTTCCGGCCAAATCGCGGCGACCGCCTGTTGCACGTCCGGCTCCATTTCCCAGTCGTCCACCCGGATGCGGCCCTCACTGTCGAGCTTCGGGGCGTCGCCATAAAGGCGCTCATTGAAGAGACGCACCATCTGCTCGATACAATCTTCGTGGGTGCCACGTGCTTTCATCACCTTGAAAAGAATCGAGATATAAAGCGGCACAACCGGGATGGCCGAGCTGGCCTGCGTGACCACGGCCTTGTTCACCGCAACCACCGCCTGACAATCATGCTTCTGCGAGATGGCGGCAGCGGCGCGCTCCACGTCTTTCTTCGCCTGACCAATCGTGCCGTTGGTGTAGACGGGCCAGGTCAGCTCAGGCCCGAGGTAGGAGTAGGCCACGCTTTTTGCACCGGGGGCCAGCACGCCCGCCTCGTCGAGCGCTTCCATCCAGAGCTCCCAGTCCTCGCCGCCCATGACTTTTACCGTGTCGGCGATTTCCGCCTCACTGGCCGGTTCAATCGACACCTCGCAGACCTCGTCCTTGTCCGTATCGAGGCTGCGGTTGGTAAAACTCTCACCAATTGGTTTGAGCACCGAGCGGTGGGTCTCCCCCGTCTTTGGATCTGTCCGGCGGGGCGAGGCCAGGCTGTAAACCACCAGATCAACCTGCCCAAGGTCGGCCTGGATCGTCTCGATGGTTTGCGCCTTGATTTCGTCGGAAAACGCATCGCCATTGATGCTCTTGGCGTAAAGCCCTGCCTCGTGGGCCGCCTTTTCAAAGGCCACCGAATTATACCAGCCCGCGCTGGCCGGTTTCCCCTTCGTTGAAGGCCGTTCAAAAAAGACCCCCAGCGTGGCAGCTTCATGACCGAATGCGGAGACGATGCGCGAGGAGAGCCCATACCCCGTCGAGCTGCCGATCACCAGCACCTTTTGGGGGCCGCTTTCACACTTGGCCGCCCGGGCGACCGCGATTTCCTCCCTGACTTTGGCTTCGCAACCCTTGGGGTGCGCGGTGATACAGACAAATCCTCGAATACGTGGCTTAACTATCATAGATCTTGTGATTCATTGGCTTTAACCTTTCCCGATACCCCGCGCCTCGAAACCAATCGCGCGGAGCGCTTCGAGATCGAGTAAATTGCGTCCGTCAAAAAGAAAGGCGGGAAGCTGCATTTGATCGTAAATTTTCTGGAAGTCGAGTTCTTTGAACGCGTCCCACTCGGTGAGAATCAATACCGCATGGGCATCCTTCGTCGCCTCGTAAGCACTCTTGCAGTAGCTGACCCGCTCAAAATCCTCGTCGATCCCCAAATCCTGCTGGATCTGAGCCACCTCCACCTTGGGATCGTAAATAGCGAGGTCCGCCTGCTCTTCGAGGAGGTCTTTGCAGACGTAGATGGCGGCCGACTCGCGGGTATCGTTCGTGTCTTTCTTGAAGGCGAATCCAAGCACGGCGATTTTTTTGTCCGAAACCGTGTTAAACATCGCCGAGAGGATCCGTCGTGAAAAACGCCGCTTTTGGTAGTCGTTCATCTCGATCACACTATTCCAATAAGCCGCCACCTCGGGCAGACCGAAATGCTCGCAAAGATAGACGAGGTTCAGGATGTCTTTCTGGAAACAGGACCCGCCAAAGCCGACGGATGATTTGAGGAACTTCGGGCCGATACGGCTATCCGTGCCAATCGCGTGCGCCACTTCATCGACATCGGCCTCGGTCGCCTCGCAAAGCGCGGAAATCGCATTAATCGAAGAAATACGCTGCGCCAAAAAGGCGTTGGCCGTAAGCTTTGAAAGCTCGGAGGACCAGAGGTTGGTGGTGATGACGTTCTCCCGCGGCACCCAGGTAGCGTAGACATCCACGAGTTTCTGGATAGCCGCCTTGCCCTCCGGCGATTGATCACCCCCGATGAGGACACGGTCGGGAGCCTCCAGGTCGGCAATTGCCGTGCCTTCGGCGAGAAATTCCGGGTTGGAGAGTATCTGAAAATTTCGCCCATTCGAGTTCGATTCCAGGATGCGTTTGACGGATTCGGCCGTGCGCACGGGTAGCGTCGACTTTTCCACGACGATCTTGTCGTCCTCGGCCACCTCCGCTATTTTCCGCGCACACTTTTCGATGAAGCGCAGGTCCGCCGCGCGCCCGGCCCCCACACCATAGGTCTTGGTCGGCGTATTCACACTCAGAAAAATCATCTCCGCCTCGCGGACCGCTGTATCCACATCCGTCGAAAAAAAGAGGTTTTTGCCCCGGGCTTCCTGCACAATCGCGTCCAGCCCCGGCTCAAACACCGGCAGCTTGTCCGAATTCCAAGCGTCGATGCGCACCTGATTGATATCCACGACGGTCACTTCGTGCTCCGCGCACTTGTGCGCAATCATGGCCATGGTCGGTCCCCCAACATATCCAGCGCCTATGCAGCAAATTTTCATCCGTGTTGTGCTACAGTATGCGACCCGCCTGACAAGGGAAATCGATAAAATCGAAAACACCCTGCGGGCGCATCCGGCATCCCTCCGTTCAATCAAACAAAATCTTTCTGCGAATGCTTGACAATAAACGCTTGTTCACATACACACTTGGGCACCATGCAAGAACTCACTCAACGACAACAGGAAATTCTCACTTTCATCGAGCACTACGAGTGGAGAAACGGCTTCTGGCCGAGCATCCGCGAGATTCAGGAAACGTTCAAGTTCAAGAGCACCAATGCCGTCATGGGCCACCTGCGTGCGCTGGAAAAAAAGGAAGTGATTGAACGCATTCCCGGTCAGGCGCGCACCTTCCGGATTCACCGGCCCGACGCGCCGGAGCGGAATGAGCTGCCGGAAAACGCGACCGAAGTCGTGGACATACCCGTGATGGGTGACATCGCAGCCGGTTACCCCGACCGCGTCGAACCGGCCGGTGAGATCGGCCGTTTGCAAGTCGATATCGCCAGTGCCGGTTACTCCAACCGGCGGCGCAGTTTCGCCCTGCAGGTGCGTGGCGACAGCATGGTCGATGCCGAAATCTACGAGGGCGACATGGTGGTCGTAGAGCCACGCGAGCCGCGCGATGGCGATATCGTGGCAGCCCTTATCGACGGCGAAACGACGCTCAAGCGCTATATAAAGAAAAGCGACGAGCCACCCTACCTGAAGGCCGAAAACAAATTCTACCCGGAACTCTTTCCGATCAACGAGTTAACCGTCCAAGGGGTCGCCAAAGCTGTCGTCCGCAGTTTGTAGCCCTCAAGGCAAGCCAGACCTTTTACCAGAGACTGGAACGTAATCAGTCCGTCCTCGGTCTGTATGGCGGTTTCATCGGTTCCGTGGTCGTAAACCACCTCCCCGACGATGCGTTGATTGACGGGCAGTTCGTAGTCGGCGGATTCATCGTTCATGAACGCGCAGGCTGCCGGACAAGCGGCAAAAGGCAACTAAAGATAAAAAGACGGGCTCAGCTGAACAGCTCACTGTGCGAGCCTGTGCGCATCAATAGCAAATCCGTGTCGGTGGTTTGGTAGATGAGCAACCAGTCCGGCCGGATGTGACATTCGCGGCAACCTGCATAATTGCCGACCAATGCATGATCCCGGAACTTCTCATCAAGCGGCTGCGCATACGCCAGAACACCGATTACCTCAAGCAATTCATCCTCGTCCCGGTTGGACGACTTGAGTTTCTTCAAGTCCTTCTTGAAGCGACTTTTAAAGACAACATTAAGCATTGTTTACGAGGTCTTTGAGCGCGCTGCTGACCTCGTCCATGCTGGTGTAACGCGGCAGGTCTTCAGTCGGTTCGTTGATCGCTTCAAGCGTCTCTGCGTTAGGCAGATGGCGCACAAACTCGACGACCCTCCCTTTTTCATCTTCAGGAAGACGTGCGATTTCCTCGATAATTTCTGCTGCGTCCATGAGGCGTAATATCGGCGATTTCATGGGACATTGCAAGTCAACTATCATCATCCTCCAACTCGACTTTGAGTTCGTCCAGGGTGGTGTTTTCGAGCTTGGCCGGGTGCGTGGCGGTGTGGATCTCCTTGAGCTTGCGGATGGCCACCTGGGTGTAAATCTGCGTGGCGGTCAGCTCGGCGTGGCCGAGCAGCTGCTGGATGAAGCGGATGTCCGGGCAAAAAAAGATGACATGGGAGGAGTTGTTAGGCGCGAGAAGTCGCTAAACCGACGTTCCTACTATGAAAAATCAGAACCAACAACCCACTCCCACATTACATGAACAGACTGACGCGAAAGCCGAGGTCATCAAGCTTGGAATCGACGTGCATCAGCGCAGGCACGTCGTGGTCGCACAGACGGACAACGAGACGATGCGCTCACCCCGTGGCTTCACCCCGGAAGAGTTCGTTGTCTGGGCCAGGCAGCTAAAAGGAAAGGCTCGGCGAATCGTAGCCTGTTACGAAGCAGGCTGTTTTGGCTACGTCCTATATCGTCGGCTTGTCGCGCTCGGCATAGAGTGTCTGGTGGTCGCCCCGCGCAAGTGGGACCAGGGCGTGAAGACCGACGCGCGGGATGCGCGGGAACTGTGCAGCAATTTGGACCGCTATCTCAATGGCAACGGCAAGGCGCTGACCGTCGTGCACGTTCCCACCGAGGAGCAGGAGCGTCGGCGCAGTCTGAGCCGCCAGCGGCGTTCTTTGTCCGACGAACTCCAGCGCATTCAAAACATTGGCACAAGCCACGGCCGCTACTACGGTGAGCACGTGCCTTCGGACTGGTGGAAGCCGAAGGTCTTCGCCCAACTGCGCGGAAGCTTGTCCGGGTTTTTAATCGAATTGCTGGAGCCATGGCAGAAGGTGCTCGAAGTGCTTGGACGGCAGCTAAAGGAGGCGACGGCTCGGGAGGAACGGCAGGCTGCCACCGAGGAGATCCCGGTCGGCGTGGGTGCTTTGACCGCCTCGGTTCTGGA
Organism: Verrucomicrobiota bacterium; assembly: GCA_009908325.1. GTDB lineage: Bacteria > Verrucomicrobiota > Verrucomicrobiia > Opitutales > Coraliomargaritaceae > Thalassobacterium. The sequence continues at coordinate 13,600 of JAAAPI010000117.1, forward strand.
CAGCGAGTTCGTGGACTACGAACGGTTCAAGAACCGCGACGCGGTCAGCAGCTTCACGGGATTATGTCCGGGCGAGGCGAGCAGCGGAGGGAAGCGGCGCCAAGGCAGCGTGACCAAACAGGGACCCATAAGGGGGGGATCCATAAGGGGTCAAAGTATCAAGAGAAAATTTGACCCCTTTTCTGCCCTCCCCCTTTTCTGCCCTCGGCCCCCACTGCAAAATCGCGGGGCGCGCGGGGCGGTCAGGGGGCGGTGACTTGGAACCGTTGGTTGCCATGTCCGCCGTAGCCTTCGGCGAAGGAGGATGGAGGCCTGTTTTGTAGTTGGTTCCTTGATACGGAAAGCGACTTAGGATGTTTAAACTCTACAAAGCGGCCACCCAAATTAATCCAAGACCAATAATGCTTAGGGGAGATAAGAATATGGCTTTTACTGTCGCTGGTGGAATTTCCCTCATTCTTTTCTGTAACGTGGAGCTGTGTCATGAAGTGGAGTCGCGGAGCGACGTAACGGAATTGACACCAGCGTCTGGTGTGTGCCCGGCATGGG
>JAAAPI010000296.1 GCA_009908325.1 Verrucomicrobiota bacterium
ACAGAGAAACCAGCCTTTTGAGCGGATTGCTCGAACTCTGTTGCATCAACAGAATACATGCTTCTGTCTTTGTCAGACGGGCCAATTCGCAATGTGACGAATGCAGCGCCTTCATCGGAAAGCAATTCATAGAGTCGCGCCAAAGAAGGCGCTCTTTCTTCTGGGGGAATGTGCATCCACACAGCACTCATCAGAGCAATATCAAACTTGGCTCCTGACAGAAGTGGGTGACTTAACTCAGGAAGCTGCCCATCAATCCATTCGATGCCACCGTTTTCATGAATGGCTTTTGCAAGTGCTCGCATAGATGATGAAGGCTCCACCGCGATGACGGAATGACCTTTGGATGCAAACCAAGCCGCATCGCGACCGCTGCCAGAACCTATGTCGATGATCCTCAAGCTATTCGTTGGAAGCGTTGAAATCAGAAAAGGATAGGCATCTTCAAAGGATACGGCCTCGTAACTGTCGGCCAGAGCTGCTGCATGCTGATCGTAGAATTCTATAGCGTCTAGGTTCTTCGTCATGGGATCCTGTTGAAATGTTTGTTCGTACCAGAAGGCACCTAAGAGCGCGAGGCTGCACAACGCGGACCAACAAAGCATAAAGGAGAACAAATTGCGAACAGTTTTGTCGCGATTGCAGAATCTTTCTAGCCGACTGTCGGAGGTTGAGTTTGCGCTCGCGTCTACGAATCCGTCCGGCGCGGCTTGTCGCAACCAGGCAAGATAGCAGTCCATAACGTGCCGGAAGCGAAACAGGACCGCGAAAAGCGCTCCATTTCCTACTACCGCTGTGAGCAGCAAAGCAGTAACAAGCCATGTGTTCTCTGGTATGCGCGAAACCCCAAACCATAAGCCGCCTGTAAGTGTCATTGCCAGAACTGGAATCTGCCACATGATCTGGTTTAGCGAGCGGAACTGCTGATAGTTCTGCTGGTATGCTTCACTCTTTAGGTCCATGGACTGATGCCTTTCGATTGTGGCAATCGTGTTATTCTCGCGACCAGGCACTGCGTATCAAATCTGCTAGCTCCGCCATCTCGTCTTCATCTGCGAAGGGAACTTGGGCCAATATGATCTCGCCTTCGCCAGATAACTTGGCTGCGAGATGGCCACGCCCCAAGAGTCTTTCCGCCCCTGGTTCGTCGAGTACGAGAACAGAGTTTCGTTTGTCCGCAACCTTTAGAACAAGCCGGTTGGTCAAGTTGGCGCGGAGCTGCATCGGGAGGGCATCCTTGTCTGGTCGCTGCGTTATGAGGACCAGATTGATCCCTGCAGCGCGGGCTTTCACACCAAGGCGGCTCGCGTTGAGCTCGACTGCATCACGGTAGTCATTGATCAGCATCCAATCCGCAAGTTCGTCGTGAAAGACCCATATCCTTGGCAGACGTTCGTTAGGCGGCACTTTCTTATTATAATTTGCAAGTTTGGTCACACCCGCGTCTGCGAGAAGACGGTTGCGTCGTTCCATCTCTTCAACAAGCTCCTCAAGTGTCTCAATGGCCTCCTCTCTTGAGGTAATGAGATCACCATCGAGGTGCGGCATTCGACGAAGCCACGGGAAATCAATCCCCGCCTTTGGATCGATCATTCTGATCCGTGCGCTCTCAGGGCTGTTTGTTGCGCAGATATCGAGTAGTAAAGACTGTACCAGAACGCCTTTCCCGCTTCCGGTCTCACCTGCAATCAGCGTGTGCGGACCATGAGGTTGCTGGCCAGCAAATCCCTCTCCAACATTGAGGTATAGCAGCTCTCCGTCAGCCTCCTTGGCGCCAATAAGCAAGCTCGTGTTTGTTTCAGGGGCGGTTTCCGGCAGCTCACGAAGTCTCCAAAGGTCTCTCAACCTAAGGATGGCACGCTTCGGGCGCCGCACCATGACAATAACCTCCATCGGTGCCGCCAGGAGATTAATGACATCTATGGCGTGAGAGGTCAGGAGTTCCTGCCGTCTCTTTTCGACCTTGGGAAGCGTGAGGTCATCCGAGCCCCGAAGGCGAATGAGTGCAGCGTTGGGCGTCAAGCGTGATCCGATCAGCTCTGCAGTCATATCGTAGCCGCGAAGCGCCCGCTGCAGATTGATGACTGCTTCTTCAAGCCAACGTTGCGCATCATCATCGTCGTCGTTTGTCCCGGAACTGTTGAGCCAGGATGCCAACTCAGCGGATGGCATATTGGTGATCTCGGGCGCCGCAGAGCCCTCGTCTTTCATTTCGGCGCCCGTCAGTTCTGTCGTGTTTGAATTTTCATCAGCAGTTGTTTCGACCTGAACAGGATCGGCGCTGCCAGTCTCCGTGGACGACGAACTTACCTCTTCTTGATTGGACGTCTCCGTATCCTTTTTTTCGTTCGGAGGTGTCGAGCCTTCATCAGGCACTGCACCATTCACGGCGCGTGAAATTAATGCCGTTTCCCAAGGGTTCATGGGATCAATATCGCCAACCTCAGTTTGAGGAAGTTGATCAACGGCAAAGGCACGCAGCCGAGAAGCGACGCGCGGTTTGTCAAACACTTGCTGAATACAGTGAGAAGCGCCCTTTAACTGAGTAGAGCCGCCTGCATCAACATATTCATCATCATCGTGAACAAATACGTGCGAGAAACCGGCTAGCGCAATTGGCACATGGTCGAGGCGAACTTCCTCTGACCATTTATGCAGGTCCCACCCGCCGAGTATTTCCGGATCAAAGGGCTGCATGCCTTCGATCATGAAATCACCGATGCGATGTAGCCAGAGTTCACGGTCAATCCGTGCACCCTGGGGATCGAGTGCCCGGCCCAAGCGCAAAACGGTTTCTTCGAGCTGTTTTGCAGATTTCTTTGCCTGTGACCGGTATCCGCGTGCTGTAACGAACTTCGCCTCGGAAATCGCGATCTTCAGAACGGGCTTTCCGTCCTCGATGCGTGGCGCAATCGCCATGATGTCGGCAATTTGCTCTTCCTTTTGTCCAAACCAGGAAGCGAAATCGTCAAGGCAATACCATCCTGTTGGAAGAGTAGGGTCGCCGAGGCCGCGTTTCAGTTCTTCCATAGAGAGGACGACACCCAGCAACTCATTTGCGTAGCGCCCGTACCGCGCGGCGCGCATCACGACATGGCCGGAGAGCTGGTTGGCTTGTTCGGTTAGCCGGTCAACTGCGGCAATCCCATGAGTTGCAACGATGGTTGGGTCGATATGGTCCAAGCGCTGTTTGATAAGGGTTTGCAGTAGGCGCGGCTTGGCCGTCGTCGATACCGTAATGTTTCGGTCGACCCCACGATCATGGATGTGTCGAATGACCTGAACACCGTTGTTCGAAAGGAGCCGACGGTCCACAAGCTCGTCGTAATTGACCACCCATTCCCCAATACGGTGAGCGTTTTTGAAGACGTCGGCGATTTGGGTGTCTTTGAAGTTCACCTCCCGTGCGGGGATCACGTCTTCTGCACGTGCGTTGTCGCCCTCCAGGAAAAGCTGAAGAGCATTCAGATATCGCTGACCTACCTGCGGCTGCACTGGGGCTGTCAAATATACAGAAGTTGCCGTATCCGCAGCTCCTACAGGACGTCGGCGAGACCAGCGGTGGGGAACATGAGAGATCAAGTCCGGACGTTGCGTTCCGGGGGCGCGCTTCCAACGTAGCTCTGCGTTGCGGGCGATGACATCCTGAAGGGCGACAAGGTCGGCCGCGCGGGTGTCTTCGTCGTCAGTGACTGCGCTTTCGTCAAGAAATCCAACACGTAGTCTTGAAAGGAAGTTCCGGGCTGCCTCACTCGCCATTACCGAACCGGTATCATCGCTGACTGCGACATTTTGCTGTTCGTAAACCTTGCGCATCCGCATCGGCTGCGAATGCGTCAGGAGAAGGTCGCATTGAAGCTCGTTCTCTTGCTCAACTTTGCTCGAAAGCTCCGCCGCAAGCGCGCTCGGAAGCGCCTTAGACTCCGCATTGTATAGCACAACCGAGAAATTTGTCCGCTCGTGGGGAAGCAAATTCAAGAACTGTTCCCCGACCGCGCTGAAGGCCTTGGCGGCGACGCCAGGCTCAACATCAAGCGCATCCTCGACATTGCCGTTGCCACCACGCCGGGGTTGTTCCGCTAAACTGTAATCGAAAGAGGACTCAGCAACGGACAGCAGGATGGCTTGATCTTCGGCGAAGCCGATACAGACTTCCGGATAGTAGTCGGACTGCAACTCTAGGGTTCTCTGCCCAAAGAGCAGGTCGGCGCGGAATATGTCCTTCTCTTCAGCTGCTAGCACGCTCTTTACAAGCTCAGCAGTTTGGTGAGCCTTGATGTGGATTTCTGCAAGGCGCAGGGGGTGCCAAGGAAGAACAATCGCAGCCGACGCGCCGTCACCAACGTTGGCAACACCTACTCGCAGCAGTTCTTTCCAAAGCGTCTCTCGCGCAAGGTCGTTGTTGGCATGAACCATAAGCGCTTCAAGGAGATCACCGTATTTATTAGCCTGGGTTATAAGACTGTCAGCGGCGATACCCTCACCGTCAGTGCCAACCCACGCTCGGATCGCCTCGGCATACCCTTCACGGAAGGCTTCGAAGGCATCTCGAATGGCTGCGCTTCCTTCGGGCGAGATCAGCCCTGATAGTTTGTCGAGTTCGCCGAGGAAAGCCTCGCTACGGTCGCCACTGGCTCTATTGGGTGCGACCATCGTACCGTTACTGCCATTCAGTGCATCCCGGATGGTGCTTACCTCCATCAGATCGATGCGCTGTATACGACCCTTCGCACTCGTTGATTGTCGGGCAATATCGGCTGTCGGTAGAAGTACGCGGTCTCCTTGTGCATTCGCGACCCTGACAAGATCATCTGCCATTGAGCAGGCGAGCGCGGCTGGGGACATCTCCCAAATAAAGAGAAGCTTTGCTTTGGCGCCGTCTGGGTCGAGTTCAACTTCGAACTTGAGACTTCGAGCATCCTTGGCTCCGGATGTGCTACGTGCAAGATCGGCGTCCACATTCGGGAAATAGAAATCCTGCATCTTTCCGAAGTCAAAGGTCACGTCAGAGCCGAATAGGTGTTCAATGCCGCGAAAACGGAACGCAAAATATCTGGCGACAGCTGCGTTCTTCCCGCGCCAAAAGCTCTTCTCACGACTGCGCGGAATACGCACAGTCAGCCTTTTTGATTTTAGCTCGATATCGTTTGTTCGGTCACGGAGTCTTTGTAGAGTCTCGATCAGACCGACGAAGAAGTCAGAGTATGGCTTTGGATTATTGAAGACAAACTTTTCCCAAGCGGCGTAGAGTGTTTTATCACGTGCAATGTGCTCCTGGTAATGGTCGAACAACGATGCGAGATCGTCTGTGGGGTCCTTTGGAAATGGAGCAAGCAGAAGGGTCCGCTCATCGTCTTCGAGCAAGTCATCAAACTCATCATCAAAGAACTTGACGGTTTTCTCGCCAAGTGGAAGTCGTTCTGGGCGCCTAGGGCCCCAAAAAACCTCTGAAACGGAGCGCCAATCGAGCTCAACAACGTCTTCTTGGCTTTGCCGCCAGACATCAGCAGAAAGATCATCATCCAAAAACCGTTGAATGATATCTATTGAAGGTTGCTCTAGGCGTCCTCCAACAGCAGTAAGGTTTTCTGCGAGCTGTTCGTCTATAGGGTCTCCACGTTCGTTTTCACGAACAAGTAGAGGCCGAACATTCTGATGAAGTCGCCGAAAAATTTTAGCCCACTCGGTACTCCTCGCGCGCTTTGCTTCGGGGATTCTATCGAAGTCGCCTGCGCTGCGCGGCAGTCTTAGTGCTGGCAGGGCATTATCTACCGCCTTCTGCAAAGGCATACCTTTTGAAATAACATTGTCCGAGATTGCCAATACGAAAGCCGAAAAGGTTTCAATCGTCCGCGCTGCGTGTGTTTCATTTGCAGCCTGCAAGGCAGCCGCTAAGTGCTCTCTCTTCTTTTGATCAAGAAACCGATCTGTAAGGCCTGCGCAGTGCATCCAATCCGCATATCGAAGCCTGAGTTTATCAGTTTCAATCCGCGTCACCTTCTCGACGCTCTTGTCGTTTCTTTGCAGCTCATCCTGCGAGGCAGCAAAGAGGACGGCGCGTTTGTCGTCTGGGAGGCGGCAGTGCCGCCAATGAGTGATGGACTCATCGCTCCTTGTTTCCGCTGGCAGATCCCCATTCGGATCAAAGACGGTGCCCACTCTCACCATCACTTCATTCGAGATTTCGACATCTGCGATTACAGCCTGCGCCACTGCGCGAACGACTTCAGCGTCGAGGCCCAACATGCATATGCGCTGTGTACCCTCAGGTTCCCCGGACAACTGCTCTTTCAATGAGGCGGTTGCCACGGCCGCGATTAGTTCGGTCCTAGTCATAGTGGCCTCCTGAACGGGTTTTCGACATATGCGCAGTCATCTGACAGGCGCCGAAGCAAGCCCAACGTCCTAAGGCGTTGTTCGAGACGCTGCGCGTTCTGTGAAAACGCATACTGATCCGTCGGAAGCTGACCGTAAGCCTTTTCAGCTTCAGGAGCTGCGATTACGATCCGAAACCTGTCGTAAAGCTTGGCGAGAAAGCGATGATACTCTTCTCGCTCACCATCAACTGTACACATAACCAACGCTTTGATGAGGGAATCATTGGGCGCGTACCAGGTCCCCACACCTCGGCGAGAAACAGCAAGTCCGATCTGACGCATCCATTCCAAATGCACCTTTGAAACGTGTTGTGAATGCCGTTTCTCAGCGTAGCTTCTCAAGGCATTGAAGATCGTCTCTGGGTCGCCCGAGGCCGGACCATCTTCCGGGTCCCATTGAAAACGCTCAGTTAGGTACTCTCTAACGGCGTCAGCAGGCGCGCGCTTCTGCAAGGCTTCTTCCCAATCAGGGTCGTTCTTCGCGCTGTCTATGTACGCGCGAACGGCTCGATTTGTGAGCATGCGGTTGGCGCGCAGGTTCTCGGCTGAAATCTCGAATAGAGTTGTCTTTTTGGGTGCTGGAATTTCAAGGACAAACCTGGGCTCGCCTTGATCACCAGTTTCTTCGATTGATCTACGCAGCATGTAGATGAGCATGTGCAGCGCAGAAAGGCGTACCAAGGGGTCGATGACTGCATTACCTGGAAGATCAAGGCTAAGAAGCTGACGCCATGTCTTTGCAAGCTCTTTATATTCATCGCGCTGAGCAAATGGCAGATAGCCTATACCTCCCGTAACTGAGTTGGCATCGATCCGATGGTCGTCGGGGAGTAGTGCCTTAGCGACGCGGTTCCAGGAATTATCGCTTCGTAGAATCTTCTCGCCAATTAACTTGGCGATTTCGGGGCCTTCGCCACTGCGGGAGAGCATCAAGTACAAAAGTTCCCCGCCACGCGCGAAAAAGCGTCTATCCGGACTACTCTTGGGATTGTTTGGCAAGTCAGCGTAAAGGCAATAGGGGCCGTAAGGGAACAAAAAGCGGCTTGTCCATCTCCGTTGCCTGTGTGGTTCAACAGCGGTGTTTTGGAAGAGTTCGACAATCCTTGCGAGCTCAGAAAACTCGCCACATCGGTCTCGCAAAAAAGCGAAACTTTGATCGCTCTCGAATTGCTTAAGCCAGGCGTCCCATTTCTCACCGTCCAGCTTTTCACTTGCATCAATATGCTGGATATGGGGGTTGCTGAAGATTAACTCACGCAAGGGTATCAGTCTTGGCGTGTCATAGGTGAACTGCTCGTGCGCGCCTTCATTTCGAATCTCAGCTAGACCGTGCTGAACTTGATCACGGGAACGAAAGACGGACAGGAACTCCAGAAAAACAAGCCAAGGGGTCTGATCGTTATAGAAACGATGTCCCCAGATCGCCTCGTCAACCCAGACTTTAATGCCTTTGTACTGTGTTGGAGTATCAAGTCGTGTCATGCGTCACCTACACGAACGCGAATATTGTCGGGTTGCGGCCGCCCCCTTGGGTCGACAGTAATGGCGCGAAGGCTCACTTCCCCTTGCACAGGCTGCGCACCCATTATTTGGTCGAGCCGCTCGATCAGCCGAAGCTTGAAATCCAAAAAGTCCTCATAGCACTGACGAGAGAAGCTCGCAGGCAGGCTGCCGCGTGCGACGCGGATCAGGTATTCAAAATGTGTAAGTTGTAGTTCGAGCTGGTCGACGACTGTCTCAGGCCCTCCGGCTGGATCGATAACTTGCACAATCGGAGTGAAGTCATCTGACGCAAGTGCAAAGCGAACGTACGGATCACGTCGCTGCGGGCTCGCGCTCAGCTCGTGTTCAAGGATCGATGCTATGCGCCCACGTCCATCCCCGCCGGATGAGGATAGATAAAGCTTGGTGCCGTCGTCGATCATCATACCGCAGAATGTGCGGTTGAGCCCCCGCACCAAGAGTTCAGAAATGCGAGAGATGTCGACCTTATCAGTTAGTCTCCGGCCAAATTCCAAGAACAGATCAGCTGAGCGGTAGACACTTAATGACCAGGGCTTCAACTCACCTTCATCCGGAAGTGTAAAAAATAGTCTCTGGCGCTGCCTCGCCAAGGCTCTCATGAACTCAGTGATGTTTTCTCGCTCGCCTTCGAGATAGTCCCTGAGAAAGGGGGCGTAAGCAGCTGCGCCGTAGAAGTGATCACTCCCGATGTGCGTAGCAAAGATTGTTTCGTTATTATAGCGTCCATAGATAAGGAGGTTATCGATTTGGTTGTCGGTCTCTCGTCCGACACCGAAGCCCTCTAGCGCCGTAAAAGCCTGGTATTGCTGACGTTGTCTCTCGGGAAGATTAGCGCCAAAAACATTCGTGTAGGGATTTGTCATCCGGTAGTTGTCCGTCTCGGCACGGTTCTTGGCTTTTCGGCACGTCAGCAGGCTTGATGACATCCGGTCACCGAGCAGAATGTTTACACTAAGGAGCAGAAGGTCGCGGATGGGCAAGTGCGTGCGATTGGCCCGCGCAAGGCTGAGAAGCTGAGAGAGGCGCGTCTGGAAAAGGGACTCTCCGTCCTTTGCGCGCAATCTATCCCGGTTGATACGGATCGGGCAGCTTGTGTTTCCATCGGCATCAAGCAGCTCGCACCCTGAGCAGTTATCCCACTGAGGGTGCTCAACAATCTGTTCGATGATGGCAAGAAAATGCTTGGCTGCGTCAAGGCGCGACAGATTATAGAGGTCGAGCGAAAGATCATCTCGGGTGGTCTTGTCCGTCACAAGCATGGACTCAATCGAGACAAATGTGCGGAAGGCCTCTTCACCATTTGCCTCGGCCCAATCGCGCAAGGATGCAAGCAGCTGCCCATCGTTCGCGGCTACCAAATAAACATTAGGAGAGTTTTGGTCGCCAATCGCATCCATGAAACCGGGTAGAAGATCGTTTTTTTCGGTTGTCGTCAGTTCGCTGAGGTCTTTGACAATACGAAGTGTTTTTCCTGACCCAGAAAGTGGCAGGGAAACAATCTTTTCCCCCTTTTGCCATTCCTGCGGGTTATCAGCGAATTCTTCAAACACGCGTCGGCAGTGGTAGGTCTTCCCATCGCCAGCAGTCCCGGTGAGCACCACTGACCTAGGCACGCTTGACCGAAAGTTCTCAAGTATTGCTGGAAGTTTGGACGGCGTTATCTGGATTGGGGGCACTATGCCTTTCCGATCAATCTCAGCTTGGATGAGCTCGTCATACATGTTGTCCGTTGCAGAAATCGGACCGTAATGGCGCAAGAAATCTACAAATTTGTTTGTGTGCGTCATAGTCCGCTACTCGCCCTCCCTATCGCTCATCTTTATTGTGAACGCGGCATCGATCCTGCCACTTTTATTATCTAAAATCAATTATTTATGGCAGGCAAGGCAACCCTTCGCCTGACCGTATAGCTCATCAATGTCCAGACTATCCGGTTCATCGCGGAGGGGGTTCTGCTGCCTTTTTGCTTTCGCCCGTTCAACCCGCTTCTCATAGTCTTCTTTAATCTGCCTTACGCGTTCAGGCTCTGTCAGCTCATCAAGTGACTCCCCTTGGCTCCAAGTGAAGGGTGAGCCATTCTCCACGGCGTTTTTCTCATAGGCCTTTGCTTCCTCGAAGGCTTCTGGATGCTGCTCTTTCAAGCGGACCCACTCGATCTTCTGCTGGTAAAAGCAAAACGTGCAGCCGCTACGCGAGCGCCAATCATAGTATTTGGGTAGACCTAAGCCTGATGATTCAAGGATTTCATGAACACCTGGCTTATCAATGCCATCGTCTTTGAATGGCAGAACGATCTTTAGATTTTTATGCTTAGAACTATAACCTTCCCGGTACTCCTCGTCCCCGCGAATGGCGACGTAGCTGTAGACCTTTTTTCCTTCTTCCAGCATCGGCTTGAGCCATTGCTCGAATGGTCTAAGCTTAAGTTGCCTCGTGCACCAACGTGTTTGCGGTGATGGCAGGAAGTTATTGTACTGTTTGAGCCAGAAGTCGAAGTCTCTGTCAGGATTTAGTCTCAAAATTGACTTCCCAAGAAACCCTTCGAGTCGCCCAAGGAATTCGTAGACTTCTGGGAGTTCTTTGCCCGTATCGGTGAAGAAATAATCGATATCAAGCTCTGGTTGGTGCTGGCGCATATAAACTGCGAGAGCGGCGCTGTCCTTTCCGCCCGATAAGCCCAAAACATGCTTTGCTTCAGCGTCACTCATTATACTACTCGTTCCACTTCGTTTTTGTTGCCATCAATTTCTTCGTCACTCATGTAGCGGGAACTCAACTCCGCGAGTGCTGCAAGAAGCAGATGGCGGTTCTTTGGGGCCTCGACATCGATGACATCTTCAAGTCTTTTGATTATGTCTTCGACCTTTTTTCGCTCACCTTCTGAAACTTCAAACTCGGCGTGAACGGGACCCGGACGGCCGTTTAAACCAACAACGACCGCCATGGAGCTCCGCTTATCACTCCGGCCTTTCACCCGCGCGAAGTTCTCCGCCCGAATAAATCTCTGCGAAAAGTCTGCAAGCTCGACGGAAGCGCGATCGAGGTCGGGATCGGTCCAGTCACGCGGCGGCTTGTTTGCTGCCAAACTTGCAATGCCTTCTAGGTCTTGTTCTGTCCCTTCAAACTGAGAAAGCCTTCCTATGAAGGCATTCAGACGGAAGTCGCCACCGATCTCACGGATGTTCTCTGCCCGTGCGCGCAGCTCTCCGAGAGCCTGTGGTGAGTCGTTAGGCACCTGAAGCTCGGCCAGCATGAGATCATGCAGGCGTCGCAGCATCGATGGGTATGAGGCGACAAGCTCTTCTAGCCCTTCGCGTACATCCTTAACGATACTCTGGAGATTGTTTTCCTCGTCGAGTGCGCCGCGCCCGCTGAACGCGGTAGGAATGTCGTCGAACAAGAACTTGTTCGGATCATTTGCGTGCTTGAACAGATCGCGCACCCGCGTTGCGTTAGAGGACAACTGCATGGTCCGCTTTGTCCAAGGGTGCAGCTTGTCGAATACAGCAATGAGGCCGCGGGCGACGTCGATAGGCGCGAGATGTGCCAGGCTGTTTGAGGCATCGAGATCGCGCACGACTTCGGCCATGCTCGATAGCAACCTACGAGATAGATCGGAAAGGTCCATCCAGCGGAGCTGTATCTCACCAGAATCTTTGGCGAGAATTTCAACATCGATATCCTTAAACCGCGCTTGGAAGATACCCTCGCGGTACAGGGCGACGTCTTCTCTTTGTGTGAGGATAAAGGCCACGACCATAACTGGCTTTAGCCCTTCTTTTAGGCCGAAGGGCGGCTTACCCCAGAGATCGTAGAGCTCCGATACGGTAACAGTTCGGTCCTTTGCCTCTCTCAGGTGCTCCGAGGCGGCTTCCCATAGCGGATTAAGATTGCTCGGATCGCGTTTTTTCGACGGCGCGCGAAACTGCCAGGCTCCACTTACCTTTCCGTACAATCCGGTCGCTTCTAGGATGGAAGCAAATAGGCCGCCTTCAGCAGGATACCCCTCTATGCCAAGGCGCTCATCACCTTCTCGGCCGACCATCGCGCGTAATAGCGCATTCTGGGCGGCTACGGCGTTACTCGAAGGCTTGATGCGGTTAAGGAGCTCATTGTTGATCTTTGGCGAGAGCGGGAAGCGCTTGGCGGCCAAATCAGAGGCGGCATTGTTGATTTCGGCCTGATCCCATTTCTGCGGCTTGTGGTTCTTCATGTACCAGGTCGCATGGTCAAAGGCTGCCCTAAGCTCTTCTTCGAGCTGACCTTGAAGAGCCGTTCTTCTCGCCTGCACTTCGCGCTGCGCAACGGTATCGCCAGCGAGGTCAGGATGCTCTTCTTGTACTTCACTGAGCGCGATAAGCTCTCTTGCGAGATCGACGATTACCCATGCGCGCTGCGACAGGCCCGCGACAACATCCCAGTCCTTGGATTCACGCGCCGCCTCACGGCACAGCTTCTCGGCGATTTCTTGGCTTTCACCTTCCGTGGGGATCGCAAGAAGGAAGGCACCAATTGTGCCTGACTTGGGTGCGTAAGCTGCGGCGCGTTCGATTAGGCCATTCAAAGGTGCCACTTCGACATCAAACCAGCGTAGGGCGCCGGTATCATGGTAGTGCCGCTTGGCAAGGATGGGCTGGAGTCCTGCCAGCTTTTTGAGCGCCGCGAAATCAACCTCTCGAACGCGCTGCAGCGCATCCTCGATTGCGCGATCAATGTCGAAATCGCTGCCAGCATAAATTGCGTAGGCGTCGGCGAACTTCCGGAAGATCACAAGAGACCACTTCTTAAGCTGCCCGAGTGCATCCTTCACCGTCACTTTCGATGCCTCCGGCAGACAGGCGGATAGCAAGCTGTCAGTGGGCGTGAGCCCTGAACGTTCTTTGAAGAGGTCAATCAGCGCGATTGTCTTTAAGAGACGAATGTGAAACTCGCTTCCCCCCAAAGCTTCACAGCGCTCTACCGCCTCGGCAGCCATTGCCCAGCGATGACCGTCCGGAGACGCGAGAATAGAAGGCTCTAGATTAACCCGAAGGTAATCCCACAACCGGTCTGGCTCGTATAAAACGCCAGCGTCATTATGACGGATGAAATCCTGAAAACCGTGCGGCTCTGCTGAATTGAGGAAGCCGAAGATACTGCGCTGGTTTTGGCCGAAGCGTCGCCGGGAGATCGGGCCAAGAAGACAGGCCACAACGGGATGAAGCGGCCAGCACCCCTCAAGCGTTTCGGAGAGGTGCCGCCGCCGGTCGGTGACGCTTAATCTCGTCGGCAACCGTCACCGAGAGTGAACCAGGTTTCGTTAGCGCGCGCCCGTTCTCAATTGCACGAGAGATGAGCTCGATTTGCTCTTCTCCTGCGGCATTCACGGCGAGATCGATAAAGCGGCCTTGAATCTTCGACCACTCGTCGCGCATTTCTCGCGACAGCCGGTTGGCATAGTCCTCGAAAGCCTGATGCAGAATACCAATGACGATCAAGCGTCCTTTACTACGTGAGGCAGCTTCTGCGAGGAGCTGAAAGATATAGACATCGGTGCCGTCTTGAGCTGCGGCTTCTAGAAACTTACCCATCTCATCGATGAATAGAACAACACCGCCATGGCTGCGCGGTGCCTTTTCTGCAGAAGCCGTAAGCGTGGCCACGACAGCATCATCCGTCCATTTTCCCGTTTCAGGACAGTCACCCAGCCCGGCCTCTTCAATGGCACGCCCAATGATGTCCACCGCGTTCGCACGCTTGCCTACAACCGGCAAAACCTGCCAGCCTTTCGATTTCGGGGGGAGAGCTTCGAGAATTGCATCCGCCGCCTTGCGACCGATGGCCGCCTCGGCCTTCGAGCGAAACTCATCATCGCCTCCAAGCAATGCACTCATCGCTACGACAAGACTCGACTTTCCGCTGCCGTACGGGCCAGTCCAGGTAAACGCTCCATGCCCTGTATCGGAGACATGGTGCGCCACCGCCTGAAGAACATCGACTGACGATTTCGGGCAGACAAATCCCTCAAGAGCCTTGAGGTCATTGTAATCGCTATCAATTTTGAT
>JAAAPI010000347.1 GCA_009908325.1 Verrucomicrobiota bacterium
CCAAAATTAATGTGGCTGAAGAGCACAAGAGTTGTTTTATTCTCATGATCCAACATCCTTTTAGTCGATGGCCTAAGCATGAAATGTGACGTAATTTGAGCGAACTCTTGTTTTTTTGCTAATATCTAGCCGACCCTAGGGTCAAAGGCTTGTCTCTACTCTTGCTCTCCGCACCCAAAACCGACATTCGCTGCATCACAGAATATTGGTAAAAAGGGCTCGGTCCCGACCTTCGCCGCGCCCCGTGCCAAGGCGCACAATGCGGGACTTTCCCGTCGTTCACTACTTGGATTTTAGTGTCCGCTTCACGGCACGAGACCTGATTGATGCCATTGGTATCCGGCGGATATCAAATCACTGAACTCACGAGAGTTGAGAGCAGCTTGCGCCATTCCTTCCAAGGCCATCGTCTGGATTTCTCGGTCTCCTAGTCGAGCGCCAATTCTTGTCAGTGTACTGTAGATGAGAACAGCACGGTCCCCATCTAGTTCTTCAGTCTGCAAGAGCGCCGTTGCTGTCTCTTGTGCCCAGAGTCGTTGTTTTTCAGTTCCCCCAAAGAAGAGCATCTCTTGCGCATGCTGTGCTCTGATATAGGCATGCTCTTCTCTGGAAAGTGCATCGCTTGCCGCGTCCAAAAGACCATCAAGGGTGTCGATAGGAATTTCTGAGGTCAGCATGTCGTTCCAAGCAAACACGGGGTCATCTATGCCATCCATAATCTGAATGGTTGCGTCGTTCTCACCCATCTGTGCCCATAAATTGGCTATTTCACGTCGAGCCTGTGCATCAAGCCCTGAGCTGCCCCAAACGATGGCCCCGCTTACAAGACCTATGCCCACGATCATCCTATCGTCCTGGGGAAAAAAGCTTTGTGCCCGCGCAAGCCTGTCCTTAACTTCGCCCTGATCGGCACCGGCTATCATGAGCGCCTGCGCTGTTCTGATATGGGGGAAGACCGGAAAGGCTGATGGAGCCGTATCGGCTTGATTGCCCATCTCATGCGCCAATTGTAGAGCATGTGCTTGCAAACCAAGATGTGCAGCGCGTTCAACGGTGCGTTCCATCCAGTCAAAGTCTGGCCACGGTTCTTCAGAAGAGAACTCGGTGAATGCTCTTTCCAAATATTCTGTCGCAAGACTCAGATCTGTTTCAGCCGAAGCGGCAGTCAGAAGAATGTTAGGGCGACTTCCACCGGCCTCGCGGTAAAGCCGCAATGCATCCTGCGATCCAACGAGCCGGATAAGGTCTTCAGACGGATTTATGCGAGGATCGGTTGTTTGTGGAAGCGCTTCGAGCAGTTGGATCACTTCAGTGCGGTTACCCAAGGCAGTTTGTAGCTCAGCGGCATACATGAGGTGGCTTGTCTGTGGCCGTTCCGGTTCTTCTTGCGCCATTCTGGCGATCCGCTCAGCCATATCTGAAACGACACCAAGCACCTGGTCATCAGGTATGATCCTGGGGCTGGTTCGAGGGCCGTAGGGGTTGCGGCCAAGCAGATCAAGAGCGCTTATCGATAGGACACCAGGGTCAACGTCAGGCGTTCTCTCTATGGCAATGTCCAGGTCGATGCCATTTCGGATTGCGGCTGTTATCCGGTGGCTGGCCAGTCTGCGATTGACGGTCGCTTCAATGTTTTCCGGTGGTCGATCTTTTTCACTTACGACACGCAATTCCAAAGCGAGAGCATCTTCTATGCGCCCCATCTGAGCCAGCATTCCAACTTCTCGCATGTATGGAGGCAGGGAGCGGGCACTTATTGCTAAGTCTACACCCAGATCAGTCAGACATTGCGCTGAAGGTTCAATTCTACAGTCCGAGAAATCCGCGTGTTCAGCGCGGATAGCGGGCGAGAATGTGAAAGCAACCAAAACAGACGCTAACGCTGTCATCCCAGCGAGGAAATATCGGAAAATGATGCGTAACAACGACGTTTGATCCTAGATTCAATGTCTTTCATAGTACATGACTATGCAAAAAATATGTCTGGCAAAGCTGCCATTCATGCGATGTGCAGCATCCGTGACTCTGGGCTCGAACCGGGATTTCGCCGCAAGGTCACGAACGACCGCTACCGGACAGAAACCCCTTGCCAGAACCTGTGTGCCCAAAACGGTCGTTTGTGGCCCGAATCTGCTATTTCAACGACATCAACAGCTTGACCGGGACAAAAACCCTAGACAAAACTAGATTGTTTTTGGGAGGTTTTTGTCTTGATCCTTGGTTATGCTCGCGTCTCCACCGACGACCAGCTGCTCGATGCGCAGAAGGATGCCCTGACGACGGCAGGCGCGGAGCGCATCTACGCCGACAAGATTACAGGATCGTCCCGTTCCCGGCCCGAGTTAGATCGGATGATCGAGCAGCTACGTGATGGGGACGTGGTGGTCGTCACCAAGTACGACCGACTGTCCCGGTCGCTCAAGGACTTGCTGGAGATCGTGGTGGCGATCCGCGAGCAAGGCGCGGGCTTTCGGTCCCTGGCCGAGGACATCGACACGACGACCCCGGCCGGGCGGCTGGTTTTCCACGTCTTCGCCTCCATTGCACAGTTCGAGCGCGAGCGGATATCCGAGCGGACCAGGGAGGGACTTGCGGCCGCCCGCAAGCGCGGACGTGTCGGAGGCCGGCCCCCTGCCCTGTCGCCAGCCCAGAAGGTCGAGGTCCGGCGAATGCGGGACGACGAGTTGCGTCCCCTGCCAGAGATCGCGCAGCTCTTCCGTGTCAGCATAAAGACGATCCGGCGGGCATAGGTGGCGTTAATCTAAAAGACCTAAGTGATCGTCAATAAGAACGATCCTGCGTTTGTTCTTTCCAGAACAATCGTTCGGCCTGCATAGTTGCTCGCTCGCAGTTCGTCCCTGGTGGCGTCGTCCCAGTGAATCCAAGTATTCGGCGTACTTTTTCCGGTCTGCCCTCTTCCGCCGTCATGCGTAACCATGAGTTTTCTGGATTTTACGGATTGGCCAGGAAATTTTACATCGAAGCTGACCTCTGCTTGCTCGACCGCGTGGTCTCCGAAATGGCCGGGTTTCCATGAAGCACCTGAAAAGAAGGTATGTCGAAACCACGTTTGCGTATCCGATGAATGTCCTGAACGGGTCAGACGAATGTAGGGAACGGGCCATCCCCCAGTTTTGACTTGAGCATCACTTTTGGAGAGCTTCTTTTCCCAACGCAAAGACATTCAGCGTGGCCCTTTCAGATCAGGTTTCAACAGCCTGCCGAATCTCGGTCAGGGTACGAAGGCTAGCGTAGATCAGCTCACGGCCGACCTGAATTGCGAAAGCTTCAAGTACGATGTCGTCGAAGGTCATCCGGTCATCCTGCTCCAGCTCGTCGGCAATCTCCAATATGTCGCGATGGAGGAGAGGTTGGAACGCATCAACAACGCGTTCTCTCTGCGCTTTATCGAGAACGGATGGATCAAGGACATGAAGGGATTTTTCGATCCGATCCTTGTTCAGATCAAGCACGCCAAGGCCGCGTCCAAACCCAATCGCTTCGATCATAAAGAGACCAAGGGTGCTGTTCAGTAGTGCGTGCACGAGATCGATGTCGGTCTCTTCCTTCGCATTCAGTGCAATGAGGCGCTGATCGACAAAGGCAGGCGGATCAAGTCGGCCGACGTAAAGCCGCGAACCATATCCCATCGGCACGACCAGTTCTGTTAGTCGATCGGCGCGCATCTCGTACCAGTGCCCGCCTGGTGGGGCCGTTGCAGCAAGCACATCAGGCAGCGGTTGATTTGTGCCATTCCGCACGTTTTCGAAGCGTCTGATCCAGGCGAGAGCCCCCGTATCGCCCCGAGCGGTCAACTCGGCGACCGTGCGCGAACAGCTGAAAGCTTCCCTGCCTGCACTTGTCACAAGCCCTTCAATGTCCGTTGACGAGCGCAGGACTGGCTCGATGTATTCTGGTTCGATGCCATGCTCTGGTGCGGGGTAAAACAGATCGTTCCACCCCCGACGTTCCCCACGTCGAATGTCGAGCAAGTTGCGAGCAGGTACGAGAGGAAGGTCGAGCACCCAATCGACGCCGACAAACTGCGCGCTCCCCGCAAGACCCATCGGCCGGAGCCGTTCAATCGTCTCGCGCTCTGTCCGATGGACGGTCAGCACATCCTCTTGCGGTGTTCCCATGTTGATTAGAGCCGCAACGTTCTCGGCGTGCGCGTCATCCTCCAGCACATCAAGCGGTTGCTTCAGAACCACGAAATCAGTTCCATGGTCTGGGTCGGCTCCTTGTGCAGGCTTTTGAAGCACCAGAATGTTCGTCACGACATCGCTGTTCGAGAACCACCGCCCAGCCCCCGATGTCACGACGGTGCGCAGCTCAAAGAAATCCGCTAAGCGCTCGTAAAAGGCCTCGCCCCACGCTGTCCCGAGCCAGGCGTTCGTTATGATGATGCCCATTCGGCCGCCAGGCTCCAGAAGATCGTAGAGTGCGAAGGGAAGGTATGCCGCGATGTCCGATCGGCCCGGCAGCGTTTCACCCGTTTTCGCCAGCCGGGTATTTACGGCCTGTATCGCGTTCCCGTAGGTTGCCCGACCCGCCTGCGCTACGAACGGAAGGTTGCTCGCCACCGCTTGAAACGTTCCCAGCTTTTCGGTGTGCTCGGATCCATCACTCGGGTCGCGGTAGGTCACGTTCAGTTCGGGTTCAAGAGTGAAGGCATCCCGGTCGAACAGTCGCAGCGGTTGGCGCATTAGGAGCGGCGATGTGAGCGAAAACGTTGCCAACTGGACCGCAGGCTTATCAAGATCATTGCCGCAGACCTGGGCTGCAGCGGCTGCTGGGTCAATTCCTGTTTGCAGCTTCATATCGAGCGCGGCGCGAATGATCGTCCCGCTTCCGCAGCATGGGTCGAGGATGCGATCGTTCAGATTATCGAGGCACAGCTTCACCAGCAGCTTCGCGAGTGGTGCTGGCGTCGTGTACTGCCCGCGAAGTTTCCGGTCAGAATCCGCCGCTGACGTTTCGAGGACCGTCGAAAGCTGCGCTTGGTCGACCGCACCAAGGCGCAGATCACTGAGAAGCCGGTTGAATTCGCAGAGCTGACGCCAAGCTTCTGGGGGCACGATACGAAGAGCCATCGCATCACAGAACACAGTCCAAAAATTGCAATCCTGCGTGATCTGGTCAAAGGTGGCTAGGGCATTGACTGGCCCTGTCCCCTCGTTGATCCCTGTTACGGTCGCGGCACGATCGTCGCGTTCCCGTAGCACATGCGCGAACAGGAACTTCCCCATCCAGTTGATGAGGTTCGCGCGAGCCAAAACAATATGTGGGTCGCTCCCGTCGTAATCCTGTTGGTTTCGGCTCCACCACAGCGTGATCTGGGACCGCAAATCTCTGCGCCGGTTCGCTTCCTCCTTGATTGCGTCAGCGACAAGCTGGGTGTTCTGGAGCACAAGTGTCGTTAGTCCGCCACTGCGATAGGCATCGATAAACTGCCTACCCTCCAAATCACCAGAGGCTAGGAGCGCATTCATATCTTGAAGGATTGTCGCGCCGAGGGCCTCCCACCGCGCCCGGTTGCGGCGAACGTCTGCGCGACTGGTGATATCGTTCAAATCGTCCCATTCCTTATGGAGGAAGAATGCGTCATCGTCGCCAAGCACGTAGAGCCGAGCGTAGGTCACGTTCCATAAAACGAAGCTGTCAAGGCCAAGCGAGCGCGCTTTCTCTTCAGCATTCTCAAAAAACTCAACGTCATCGATCGCGGTGTCGGGTAGCTTCAGTTCCCATCCTTGCAGGATGCGTGCGGCGTCACGATCACCAAACAAGAGAACGTCGGGAAACATGCTTCCGCCATCAACGGCGATCGTTTGCTCGCCACTTACATAGCGGACGCTCTGATGCCCGCCATGTGCGATAGCCTGAAGATGCCCGATAAGATCGATCGCCCAGGATCGCTCGTTGTAACCCGCTGCTGACACTAACGCCCCGTCTCTAAAGCCATTCCGCCGATCACCTCATCGACATCGATGAGACCACGACGCTTCAGTTTTCCGTTTTTCGTTGTTTTCCCGGCAGGTTCAATGCTGGACAACATAGGTGGGCGTTCTTCCGATCGCATGTCTTCCACTTCAGTCAGCCGCTGCCGGGCAACTTCCATGTAGTCAATCGGCTCGTTCTTGAACTGCCGAGACTCTTCGTTTTTATCAATTCCAATATATCGACATCCTTCCATCGCGGCCGAAACCAAGAAGCTTCCGCTTCCGAAAGCGTTGTCGAGCACGAGGTCGCCTGGCTCAGTAAACATGCGAATGAGATAGCGGCCGAGCGCGACCGGCTTCTGCGTAGGATGCCATACACGCCCCCCCGCCTCGCTTTCTGCTGTCTTGCAGTAGAGAGCATCAGTTGGGAAGCGCGCCCCATCACTCTTCACTTGGACTGGCTGAAAATCACCGTAGCTCCCGGTGTATTGGGCCTTGCGCCGCCCCTTGTCGTAAGGATCAGCATACCACATCACTGGACGATAGACGGGCTGCTGCTTGTAGAATATGCAAATGTCTTCGTGCTGGCGAAGGGGTTGGCGTCGTGCGTTGAGAAAGTTGGTCGGTTTGCTCTTCACCCATACAAATTTGTATTTGAACCATTTTTCTTTGCTCAACATGAGCTTTGCGGTGAACATCCCTTGAGATGAAAGAGCTATTACCCCTCGGGGTTTGATAATTCTTTCGTACTGTTCCCAGAGTTGATCGAGAGGGATTACGCTGTCCCATTTGTTCTGTGTAGTTCCATACGGAAGGTCGCACAGAACCATATCAACCGACGCATCTTCCACGTCGTTCAGAAGGTCGAGACAATCTCCTTCATAAATATTGTTTGCCTGGAGTCCCACTTCTACCGCCGCCCTTCGAGCTGTCGCCGAGGTTCACCGGATTGAAAGTACGAAGCCACGGCTTTGCGAATGGCCCACGCGATGGAGGCGTCATTTTCATCCGCAAGACGTTCAAGCTCGCTATGAAGCCTCTGCGGAACTGTCACGGAAAGTCGAACTGTGGAGCTGGCTGGTTCATGAGTTTTATTTTTCTGCTTCATTTTGGATCAGCTCCGACTGGTGCAGCTTGCACCACAGTGGTGCACGAAATAGAACAAAAAGGCAACATATTAGTGTTTCTCATTGTAAGCATCCCACATCTGCTCGATGAGCTGACCTTGGGTAATACCAAGCCGTTCGGCTTCGGTCGCGATAGCTTCCCCTATCTTCGGGAATACCTTCGGGTGCAACTGATAGGTTCTTGGACTTGGTTTCCTACCGGGCTTCTTGCGCGGGGTCCTGTCTAGGAACCCTCTCGCCTCTCCGACCTCATCTACTCGCCGGACTTCCTCAACGGTCGTGTCCTTCGGGCGCGCTTTCAGGCCTGACAATCTATTTGAGCCGTTCATAGACAGCCTCCGTGAACCTCTGGGCGTTTTCCAAGGCCTTATCAACCTTGCCACCCGTCATCATGTCGGGGTCCTTCATCATCGCGGTCAGATCGCCGCCGTAGGCGAAGAGTTCGGAGAACGCCGCGCGGGCGACCAGGGAGGGTTCGATCACATCGATCCCCGCTCCGCTCAACTGCTGCTCCAGTTCTTTCTGAACCCGGCTTTTTACCGCCGCGCTAGTCTTGGTCAGGACAACCGCGTGGCGGATCGAACGGCCGAGCGCTTCTTCTTCTTCCAGCACGAGCGCTAGTGCCTCTGAGCCGATTTCGGCGTCGAGCGCCGTCGGTTGCATCGGAACGATTACCAAGTCGGCCTGCGAAATCGCCCGGCTGACGAGTTGCGATGCCACTCCTTCCAGATCCACGATGACGATTTTGCCGTCGCCATCGGCGGCACGGATGGCCGGAACAATTTCCGATCGACCGATGTCATTCTTGAGCGTGACGCCTTTCGGTGTGCCGTGAGACGCCCACCTAGTCAGGGACTTGTTAGGGTCGCAGTCCAGAACCGTGACCTCTACTCCCATACGGGAGAACTCCGAAGCGAGAAGGACTGCACACGTAGACTTCCCTACCCCACCCTTGGGGCTGGCCATGACGATGACGGGCATTGCTCGATCCCTGCCACTCTTGTTGTTACCGGTTTTATATCTCAGACCAGATATTTACAACACCTGATTTATTTCTCTTACCGGATTTAAATTTCTTACCGGATTTCATCTTACGGCCGGCCGCGCTTCTCAAACCACTTGCGGCAAAAGCCAATGAAGGCGCGATCTGCATCCCGTGGCGGCTCGATGAGCCAGTTCCGCCACTCACGTTCAAGATGGTAGATGTCCCACCCTGGGGCGACCTCGCGCACATATTCATATGTCTCGGACTTCAGCGGCGGAACACGACCTTGAACAAGTGGGGCAGGGGCCATCGAGCCGCGATTGGTGAAGATGACCATGTTGGCCTCTTCATCGAAATCGACCTCGTAGTCAGGTAGGTGGTCGTGCTTCGCCAACTCTTTGATCATCTGCCGAAACCGTTTCTCAGGGCTCTGCGATCCGCTCTTGAGAAGAAGTTTGGCCAAGGTGATCTTCCAGGTCTTCTGCTGTCCGCAGTGTTTCCTCGCCAGCTCGTAAACCCGCCGCTCGATCGGTTTGCGTAGGCGAAAATAGTCACGATGAAGGGTCAGAACCTCCTCGTTCCGGATCGCGTTGAACACCCAGTCGGACAGCTTGACCTCACACCAGAGAAGGCGGCCGTCTATTCCGTGCTTCCGGCGGATCGAGGAGGCGTCGATCAGGCCAAACCCGTCGATCTGTTCCTCATCGCCGGTGACGATGTTCGTACGGATTCTCGTGCCTTCCAGGCGATCAAGCGCATCCAGCAGCGAAAGATATTCGCGGCCGCTGGTACCCCGGTTCGTGAAGATCAGGAGCTCTCGGGAGTTGATCCGGACGCGAGGGGAAACCTGCTCGCCGCGCTTCAGAGCTGCCATAATCTGGCTGATGCAGTAGATCAGGATATCCTTATCGTAGATCGTCGCGAGCCCCTTCACACTTGGTGTGATTTCCAGCCAGTGCTCGCCGTTCTTGTAACGCTTCACAGACGTCTCGGGCTTCTTGGACAACGAGTAGAACGGGTGCTCCATGTGCTGCATCACATCCTTCAGGACGGCATCGGCCACGTCACAGATGAAGAGATCGTGCTGCGGATGACGGTCCGGGAGGAGGGGAGCCAGATTCGTGTTTTCAGTTACCATGCGGCGACATTCGTGTTTTCAGTTACCGCTGTCAAGATTCGTGTTTTCAGTTACCAAACTTCGTGTTTTCAGTTACCAAGATTCGTGTTTTCAGTTACCTGGGTAATGGATAAGCATTTGGATTTAATAGTTTAAATAAGCGAAAAAAGTTATGTAACACTGACTCTAACACATATTTAACACTAGGCCTGTGTCCACATCAGCTTCAAAACCGATCTAAACATCATCTTCAAGGCATAGAAACGCAACGAAACTGGTACATATCATAGATCAGCTGTGCATAGTGACGGTGCCAAATGGCGAACGCGAATTGCTTATGGTCCGCCCGGTCCCGATCCTCCGGAAACAGGTCCAGGGTCAGGATCAGGCTTGGGAAGAGCGGGTACGGGCTTCAAGCGAAGCGCTTCGGCCATACGGTTCACAAGCGGCACAAGGGTGTTGCGATAGAAATCCGCGAGGCCGGTTCGCTCACAAATGTTCCTGATCGTGGTCTCGAACAGACTGACGGCGCTTTCAGTCTTTACCTCCCGCATTCGTGGTAGCCGATAGAATTCGATCATGTTCGTGAAGGCATTGCGGCGATCCCGCCAGGCATCGCCCTTGGCTGCGATCATCCGGCGGTCAAGATCGTCAACGGCGGTTGCAAGGCCGCCCAAATCGAACTCACGGCTGTTCAGTTTACTGCGAAACGCCAACGGATCGGAGGAATCAAGTTGCCATTCGTCCCGGAGCAGCGCTTGCAGTTCCGGCTGACCGGTATCCATCGCCCGAAGCGAGAAGGCTATTATCCATTCCCCGGCCGGGCCTACCCAGTCGTCCCATCTGCCGTCTTCAAACCGTATCTGGGGGCGGAAAAGCAAATCGATGGCCTCGGCCCGGATATCCTCGTCCTCGGCCGCCACACGGGCCCTGTGAGCCGCCTCAGCGGCCTTGCGGGCCTCTTCCCGCTGCCTGCGGTCTTCCTCGCGCCTCTCGGGCGTCCAGCGGTCCCCTGAGGGTTGTGGAGGGGGCGGCACGGGCACGTCTGCCTCCGAAGGGGACCTCCGCGTCTTACGCGGGGATCCCCTTCGCGGGTCAGAGAAATCCGGACTGTCATCCGAAAGTGCAGGTTCGGAAAGCTTCGGGGGTTCCTTCGACAAGTCGTCATCTTTGGCGGACGTCTCGGATTCCGCTTCGACAACGGAGGGTGTCGGCAGGGGGTCTTCGGCGGGTGTGGGATCCAGAGTATTGGTCTCTGTTGCCGGTTTTGTGGGTTCCGGCGCTTCGGGCGGGAGGTGCGGTGCAGGGCCAGAGGTGTCCCGCATCGCATCCGGTGCCTTGTCCGGTGCGGGCTCTTCGTGATCAGCGGCGTCGTGTCCTTTAGCCGGATGCAGGGGGGTGCTCTGCCGGGCGACGGACTGGTTGAGTTTTGGATCGAGACCGCGGCGCAGATCATCTTCGGTAAAGAGCGCCCTAGCCAGAGACCGGAAGCTGCGCCATCCGCCATTGATCGTCTGTTGGCCGATCTCGCGGAGGTGATCGAGCAGGGCATGCAGTGGATGGCTCGGGTCGTCCTTTGCCTCGAACAGCGGGTCGGTGGCCTCTACCACCAAATCAAAGGCTAGGGCGTCAGGCCATTCCTGCGCGAGATACGCTGCAAGACCCGCGCGCTCGGGCCATTCCAGCGCTCTTTCCGTCCATTTCGCATCGATCTCTTGTAGGGGATCGCCGTCGTGCAAGCCGCGCTTGATGTTGACCCGTTCGAGGTCCGGCAAGGCAAGGGAGGTGGCAGCGGTGTCATGTTCCAGCGGCTGCTGCCCGGCTTCTGCGGCCGCAATCTCGGCCTCCAGCTCAATCTCCATCTGCGCAGCCCGATCCTTAGCGGCGATCTTGCTTTCGCGCGCGAGTTCCCAGTCCAGTACCTTGTCCTTGTATTCCTCGGGGACTTCCCGACCCTCGATCATGGCGCGATACGCGATCTGTGGAAGGTTCGGGCGGGGAATGTAGTTCAACCGTTCGGCTTTGATCTCGAAGCGCCGCCGCTCGATCCAGTTGCTGGCAGCATTGGCGGCGTCGAGTTGTTCCTTGCGACGGGCCTTCAACGAGCGCCGGTCGAAGCGCCGGTCCGAACCGATCTTTGCCAACGCTTCGTTGCAGCGGCGTTCCCAATCAGCCTTCCATCCATCAAGAATCGCATTGGCATTCCAGGCGCGGTTCTTGTTCCCGAAGCCGTCAGGTTCGAGGTGGCGCATAGTCAGCATGATGTGACCATGCAGGTTGCGGTCATCTCCTTTACCGGGCGCATGAAGAGCTGCATCCGCGATCATGCCCAAAGGTGCGATCTGCTGTTCGCAGAAATCCCACATGATCTGCGAGCAGTCCTCGACCGAGAGTTCATGAGGAAACTGAACCTTCAGTTCCCGCGCCAACTGGGAATCCTTCCGACGCTCCGAAAGTTCGACACGGTTCCAAAGTTCTTGTCGATCGCTTGCCCAATCCGGCGCTTTCTTTGGTGTAATGATCCAGGCACCGTGAACTTCGTCGTGGCGATGGCGGTACGTGAACGTCTTCTTGTTGTATTCGTCCCGCAGGAGTTCCGCTGCGCGATAGGCGGATGCGGCAACCGAGGAGCGACGACCGCCGCCGCGGCTAATCGGTTTTGCCTGCATGTAGAAGCCGTAGTCCATTAATCAGGTATCGCCACCGGTTCAGGTCGTGAGGTGAACAGTAGGTCGATTCGTTATCGGTTGTCTATGGTCCATATATACATTGGCTTCGCCAACGTGCTGACAGATGCGCTATGAGATTGCCCGTGGGCGCGCCTACTGGCGGTCTCGCGGGCGGCCCCAGGGGCGATATCAAAGGCGCTCCGCATAGTTTTGGTGGCGATTGAATAGAGGTTCCGCAGGCAGGGCCGCCCGCCTGTCGACCCTTTGGGCCGATCCCGATCCCGGCGCGCATCACCGATGTGATGTGGCGCTGATCAGACATGGGGCGGGCTGTACGTTCTGGCAGGCAAGGGTAGTTTCGAGCGCGGCCGAGGGCATTTTGATGGCATCTTCTGGTGGTTGGTGATGTATCGCATGGCCAGCGTTGCGTAGCCGCCGCGCTCAGCCAGCCTGTCGCTGGTGCATCCGTCATCGGAGCATCTTCTGCCGGAGCGCTCTTCGTACGGGTGCCAGCGGCTCCTTTCGGTTATGCTTTGAAACTGACCGTAGTCCGTCTATCGCATGTCATCGTCGTATGTGTGAGGCGGCAGGACCCATTTCTTCGCCAGCAGCTCTGCGCGTATTTCGCGCCGTGCACGGTCCACTCCGTCGGGATCATTTCGATAGCGCGCAACCAAACCAACTTCGATCAGCTGGGCGACAGTGCTGTTGTCGATGTCGCTGCGGGACTCGCGCTTTGTTTCGTCAGCCATGCTATTCCCGCCCTTCATAAGTGATATCCGTCGACGCCAGATCATCGTCACCATAGCCTACCGAACAAAGCGGCAAGAGGGCGACTCTTCACTCGGCAGACCTCGTCGCTATGATTTGAGGATTGCGCCGGTGAAGTTCGCGCAGGTGGGCGAGTGGATGGCCAGTCGCTAGCGGCTGGTTTACGGTGTAGCCTTTCGGCGGATGATGCTTGATATGTGCTCGCAGGCAAATCATCATCAACTCCTCCCCGAGATGGCGCGCCTTACTCTCGGCCGTCAGTTCGTTCTGGTCCCGACTGCCGGTCAAAAACAGATCGCCCCGCAGCGATTGGCGACGAAACAGGTCGCTGCGGGGGAGGGTGTATTTTAGGGTCGGCATACCGACAAAACACGACCGCACGAACCGTTCCTCATCTGTGCTCCTTACGCCGGTGATTAATCCGTAGGCGGGCACGTCGACCGGTTGGTAGCGGTCCATCGCCTCCGAGACCAGCGCTGCTTCGGTGTCTCCGTTGGCAGGAGCGACGATGATCGTGGTGCGGCGCAAGGTATCGAGAACCAGATCAGTTGGCCGGTTGGGCGTGTCGACCAGCACATAGTCGACCTTTTCGCGTTCCGCAAAGCGCAGAGCGAACGCCAGGTGCTCGATGTCCCTCACCAGCTGAACCGAGAGCTGTTTTTGGCCGAAGCCCTGCGCGGCCATCAAATTTTGCCATTCCTGGAGTGGCGTCAGGCCTTTCGGCACCGATGTTAGGTCGAGGATAAGAACTCTCTTGTGCGCCCACAGAAGTGCCGAGGCCGTCGCGCGCACCGCTGTGGTGCGACCGACACCCCCCTTGGCCGCGAAAAACGTGATGATCTGCATGGTCTGGTCTCCGGTCAACCTCGTATCGAATGTATCTTAAAACAGGTAGAGTTAAAACCATCAAGCGGCATTCTCACGCTTGTGAAAAAAACGCCAAAAAGTAAATTAAGAGATGTGCTTGCACGAAACCTTCGGCTCTTTCGGGCGGAGCTTGGTTGGTCGCAGGAACGCCTTGCACATGAGTCCGGGCTGAATCGGACTTATCTCAGTGCTGTCGAGCGTTCGGAGCAGAATATTTCCGTCGATAACATTTCCCGATTGGCCGACGCGATGGAGGTGGAGGCGTGGACATTGTTGAGAAAGCAGTCCTAAAATGGTCGTTTTTGGCACCCTCGTATACTAACCGGACAGAAATCTTGAGCCTTGCTAGACCTTGCATTGGCGCGGTAATCATAGGTGTCTGTTCGGGACGAC
>JAAAPI010000246.1 GCA_009908325.1 Verrucomicrobiota bacterium
GGATCAGGGTGCTGTCGGGTTTCATTTCCAAGTCGTTGTTCAAAATCAACTTGGCCGATGGCACCCTTTTTGAAAACCCTTCAACTCATCTTTTTAGGATGAAACCCGTGGTGTGTCCGCTTGCCTTCGACCATGAGCTCAGGCCGAATGGTGGACGCCCCGATGTCAGCGTCGGCCTGAATTCATTCCGGACGCCCAACAACACCCCAGGCGCGAGCGAGCTCGCACGCCACGTGAAGCCAGTGGCGTGTCCATTTGCCGGACGCCCCGAATTGTCAGCCTTGGCTAACCTGCCTGAGGGTCCAACAACACCTTAGGCGCGAGCGAGCTCGCACGCAACGAATCGTCCACTACCAGGTGTATTCGACGGTGTAGCGGATCGTCTCAATTTGATCGGCTTTTACCGTGACGGGAAATTCGATGGTCTGGGCATCGGTTTTTTCATAATCTGCGCTGTGTTCAATAATCGCCCAGTTTGACCAGCGATAGAGAGGCTCGACGACTTGCACCGTAACGGTTTCTTCGCTGCGGTTGCGGATTTCGATCTCGAAACTTTCGCGAATCAGATCACGACTGGGATGCTTGTAAAAGTTTGTGCGGGTGCGCTCGCCCACGAGGTCGAAGGCGTTGCCGAGATAGACGCGGACTGTCTCGTTTTTTGGCGTGTGGTCGATGACGTTCTCACCGGTAAACTCCAGCTGCCCATCGCTATCCATCCGGTAAAACCGGGTCTTGCCTGCCGGTAGGGCAACCCCGAGGCCGTTGGCTTCGCTGTTTTTGAACTCGCGGTAGATGGCCACATCGGGTTGTGCGTTTTGCCCATAGCTTTGGTTGGTGTTGAGGCCACCGTGATAGCGTGCACCACCGGTCCCGTTGTAAATGAAGCGCTTTTTGGTCTGCACCTGCTCGGAGCGGACGAATTCGACCTGCTTGGTCTCGCGGTCGCGAAGCGTGGTTTCGAGGGGGAGGGCATACATGTGAAACTCGTCGAACTTTTTGGCTTCGACTTCGGGGGCGCCCGCAGCCCGAGCTGACATAAGCCTATCGTTCGATGCGCCGAATGGATCCGCTTTTAAATTCTGAACCTTGTTCACATCGCCGGCGATCAGTTTGATTGAGGCATCCTCGAAGGTTGTGCCCGTGTTGTTTTGGATGGAGACCCAGCCGGTCATGGTGACCTGGTCGCCCTTCTCGGGGAGCACCAGATTGTAGTCGGACTTCCAGGTCATCCCGCCCGTCAAGTAGCTGAGTTGGGCGTCGATGGTCGTGGCCCGGTCGGCATAGAGCTTCCAGCTCAGGGTGGGTTCGAGGATGGAGTCGTCGCCCAGGCTCGGAAATAGGGGGGTGCCGGGCAGGCGCGTGATCAATTCGCCATCAACCTCGACGATGGGGTCGAGCTGTCGTTGCTGGGTGTTCCCATACTGATTGGTCGTCATGACCGTGGACGGTGCGCGGATGATCTTGCCCGTTTCGATGACTTCTTTGCCGTCGACGATTTTGAGAAAGCGGATCGTGTCGCCTTCAAACATCTGCAGGAGCTTGGTCTGGTCGACCGGGTCGCTGCGGTAGCTCTGCTCGACGACGCTGAGGGACACTTGACCGGAGGGATCCCGCAGGATGACCGATTCCGGTTCCAATTGGGTGGTGACTCCGCTGTAACTCTGCTCGGTGACACCGGACTGTAGTTCGAGCGGCACGGTGTCGCGCACGACACCAAAGTTTCCGTTGTAGACCGTAATGGCCGTTTGGGCGGAGAGGGCTGTGGCGGTAGTGGCCGAGGTAAGGGCGAGGAATAGCGCTTTGTATTTCATGATAACTTGGAATCGTGGCGATTGGCCTTTCGAGAGGCAATAGTGGAGAAAATCGTACTTCGTTAGTGTTGTTGAGACCGGAACCTCCAGGGAAGTGTTCAATCAAAAATTCTGCAGCCTCGCCCAAAAGCTGCCGACGATGACTTCGCTTTCGACCAAAAGTGGGTAGGCACCGGTCTCGGTTGACATCCAGATCCAAAGGCGGGCGTCCTCACTTTTTTCAAAGACGCCGCCCAATTCGCCAGTTTCGGGTTCGAAGCGTAGGGCCTGCCAGCGTTTCCCACCAGCGCGCACCCGCTCGCGCCCGACGGGACTGAGTTGCAGGGGGACCTGTTTTTTACCATCCGTTACGGAGAGCCGGATGGCCGCTTCATCCGAGCCTAGATCGGCAAAGCGTGCCCGCAGGTGGTAGATGGCACCCAGCGGATCGAGCAGCGGCAGCTCACCCAGCTCCAGCGGTTCCCGGGGCTTGCCAAAATTGCTGTAGGTCGCGGTGCCGTTTTCATGATCGAACTCGATGACAATATCGCGGCGCGTCTTCCCCTCGCGCTTGCGCTCCGTGTAGTGGAGCGTGCGCTGTAGGTCGGCCGCAACCCAGGTATCGATCCGCGTGCGCACTTTGAAAATACGGTCGGCAAAGGCGTTGGTTCGGGCCTCGAAGGCAAAGTGCCAGGCCATGTTGCCCGCCCGCTCCTCGAAGGCGACGATTTCTGTGTAGGCTCTACCAACCGAGAAGACACTCCACTTCAGACTGTATTCGAGTCGTTCGCCCACGGCAAAGGGAGGTGGTTTGGGTGTATCTCCGCCGAAGAGGACGCTGCTGCCCAAAAGCCCGAGCATAAGAATAACGGGGTATTTATTGAGGCGCATACCTTGTAGTGGCTGCTAAGCCTCAATTGTTTTGGCCAGGTCGCATAAAAATTCGACCGCAGCTTCCAGTTCGCGCCGGGTTTTCTCGTCGGCAATCAGGCCGAGACGGGCATAGACCAACTTATTTTTCCCAATGTAAAGCGTGCCTTTGGACTGGCGAAGCATTTTAGCCAACCAGATGCGGCGGCCGTCGTCGAGAAGATCGCCCAGCGCCTCTCCCTGATCGGTGCGGGCGTCGACAGCGCCGTCGAAGGCGGCGTCGCCACTCTTCCAGCGGGGGAGCCCGCCGCTGTCGCGTTGACGCATACCGGCAAGCGGTCCGGTCGCGGTGAGCTGGGCATTGAAAGGCAGATTCCGCACTTCAACCTTGAGCACGGTCTCGACTTGGCGGGTGTTTTGCAGACCTTTCCCGGGCACAGAGACCGAGACCTCGCGCCCGCGATACTCCCCGTAGAGGGAGGGCTCAGGCCGGAGAAAACCGCCCATTTTGGCGGGCGGTTGGTTGTGCTCGAGGCCGAGCTGTTTCGAAAGCTGCTCGTATTGAGAGCTGATCTTTGCGGATGCATTCCTCAAAACGAGCCAGAAGACGGCAGCGACGAAGACGATCAGGGCGACGATGAAAACGAATTGAAGCATGAAACAAGATGGACCGCTTCGTAAGACAAGGGCGAGGTTTTTTGCTTTTCAGCGAATGAATCGGTTTGACAAGTGATTTTCGTAACCACAGTAATTACGATATGAAGTCAACTGTTCAGCTCGCAAAAATAGGGAATTCGCAAGGAATACGTTTGAGTAAACAATTACTGGCTCGTTACCGAATTGAGGGCGCTGTCGAGATAGAAACGACGCCAGACGCCATTGTTCTCCGCCCACTTCCAAGCAAGAAGCTGAATTGGGAGGAAACTTATTGTGACATGGCGGCCGGTGATGCCGAAGACTGGTCCGAATGGGAAGCCGTCGCCGAGGATGGCATCGACTATGAAAATTGAACGGTATGGCATCTACTGGGTCGATTTGAATCCAGTGATCGGGGCGGAATTAGCAAAAATACGGCCTGCTGTAGTCATCAGTGATGATCTGATGAACCGGCATCTTAAAACCGTTGTGATTTGTCCGATTACATCGACATTACATCCGGCTTGGCGGTCCCGGATTGTCATCGAATGCGCTGGCCGTGCGGGTGAAATCGCGGTTGATCAGATTCGGACCGTGAGTAGGCAGCGGTTGAGGCAGCGTATTGACCAAATCGAAGACGCCGACGCCGAGGAACTGCGAAGGCTCATCGTCGAGATGTATGGTGTTGCTTAACCTCCATCCGAGTTTGACTGCCCCAAAGCGAACACGATTTTCGCGTAAATCGCATCGACGGGCATTTGGGCGAGTTCGCTGGAGGGGATGCGGGCTTTGTTGAGGAGTGGCAGGGTTTCGAGGGATTCGGAGAGGCAGACGTCGCGGTTGGCTTCGACTTCTTCAACCCGATCAATGGGGGTGAAATGAGGTGCGCTCAGGAGGGCTTTGGGGTGCTCGAGGATGAGTTTCCGGATGGCCTTGACTGCATCGGCGAAGCGGTCGAGTTCGGCCTTGGTGTAGCTCTCGGTGGGCTCGATCATGAGTCCGAGCGGCTCGGGCCAGGCCACGGTGGGGGCGTGGAAGCCGAAGTCGAGGAAGAGCTTGCCGATGCGTGGGGCGGCGTCGGCCTTGCGTAAATCGACGCTCTCCAGTGCATCGAGGTCTTCCGGCTTGAGCGTCAGGATAAACTCGTGCATGCGGGGTTCGGCATCGGAGCCCTCCGGCAGGGTCTTGTAATCGGCCCGCAGAGCATCGTGCAGGTAGCGGGCGCTGAGCACGGACACGGCCGACATGCGGCGGACGCCTTCGCGGCCCAGCCGAAGGAGGTAGGTATAGCAGCGCACTTTGTGGGCGAAATTGCCCCAGTGACGGTGGAAGGAGCCAATGGATTTCGCCGGTTTGACCGGGCTGTAGTGTTCGCCGTCGAACTCGATTTGATAGCCGGGCAGGTAGGGGATGAGTCGTTCGCTGACCGCGACAATGGCATCGCCGGGGCCACCGCCGCCGTGGGGGATGGTCCAGGTTTTGTGCAGGTTGTTGTGCACGGCATCGACACCCATTGAACCGAGGTCGATCCAGCCGGCGATGGCGTTCATATTGGCACCATCCATGTAAACTAGGCCCCCGGCGGCGTGGATTTTTTCGGCGATCTGCTGGAAGTGGGTCTCGAAGATGCCCGAGGTGTTCGGGTTGGTGATCATGATGCCCGCGATGCGGGGGCCGTATTCTTCGATGCGGCGGTCGAGGTCTTCGTTGAGGACGCGGCCCTCGGGGTCGGCCTCCAGATAGACGATTTTGCCCAGCTTACCTCCGAACCCCGCCATGGTGGCGCTGGCGAAATTGGTGCCGTGGGCGGAGTGGGGGATGAGGATGACGTCGCGCGTTTCGCCCCGGTCACGGTGGTAGGCTTGAAACAGTTTCAGTCCGACCAGCTCACCCTGGGCTCCAGCGAGCGGCTGGGTGGTGACGCCGGGCAGGCCGGTGATGCGTTTGAACCACTCCTGAATTTCGTGCAAGACCATGAGGCAGCCCTGCGCATCCTCCACCGGCGCCTGCGGGTGCAAGTCGGTGAATCCCGGCAGGCTGGCAGCCCAGTCGTTGACCTTCGGGTTATACTTCATTGTGCAGGAGCCGAGCGGGTAGCAGCCGTCGTCCGGGCTGACGTTGAGCTTCCCGAGTTCCTGATAGTAGTTGATGATCTCTTTAGCCGGGTAGGCGGGCAGGCCCGGGGCGGTTTGGCGGAGCTGAGCGGTGTCTGCTGAGTTCAGCTTCTCACCCGGTTCTTTGGCCGGGCCAAAGACGGCTTCAAAGGCGGCGAGGAGTGGCTCGAGGGGCTGCTCGCGGTTTGAAAAGGAGAGCTTGAGAAGCGAGCGTCCGCCGGCGATACGGTCGCTGACGTCGGCACCGGCGAGCACGCCCCGCGCGCGGGCGACTTGGAGGAGTTCGGAAACGGGTTTTGAGAGGGCGAGGGTGACCTCGTTATACGTGGTCGATTCGGGGAAGGCCAATTCGACGCCTTCAAAGCGCGTCAGTTGTTCCACGGCGGCGTGCAGCTTCGTGCGCAGGTCGTTGAGGATGCGTTCGAGGCCGGCATCACCGCGCTCCAGAAGGGCCGCGCCGACGAGCGTGGCGATGAAGGCCTGATTGGAGCAAATGTTGGAGGTAGCCTTGTCTTTGCGGATATGTTGCTCGCGGGTGGAGAGCACGCCGACGCGGCACTCGCGCCCGGCACTGTCTTTTGCCTTGCCGATAAAGCGCCCGGGTGCGGCGCGCACGCCGCTGCGGTCTTTTGCGCTGAAGCGCACGCCAAAGAGCCCCAAACCGGGGCCGCCGAAGTTAGGTGCAAGGGCAAGGTGCTGGGCTTCTCCCACAATGATGTCGGCCCCCGCCTGGCCAAATTCGCAGGGGGCCTTCAAACCACCGGGGGCGAGGAGGAGTGGGTCGATCACCGCGATGGTCTTGAGCTTGTTTTCAGCGGCCAGATCAGCCAGTGCGTCCACCGGCTCGAGCAGCCCGAATGTGTTGACTTGCGGGAAGACGATGGCGGCAAGGCGCTCGGCGGCTTCGGCCACAGTGGTTTTCAGCGCCGCCCTGTCGATCAAGCCAGTCTTGGAATCGGCCGGCACGCGGATGAGTTCGACCTCCGTGCCCCTGGCGAGCGTTTCGAGCACCTCAAGATCCCCCGGGTAGAGCGTTTCCGGGATGATGGCCGCGCTCTTCCCACGGGTCATGCGGAGGGCCGCGCAGATGCCCTCGAAAATGGATGTGGAGCGATCGTAAAGGGAGGCGTTGACGGCCTCGAAGCCGGTGAGACGGGCCATGGAGCACTGGTAGATCCAATGAGCGAGGAGGGTGCCCTGGCTGAGTTCCGGCTGGTAGGGGGTGTAGGCCGTGGTGAGATTGCGGATATCGCATATCGGGGCAACAACAGGAGAGGGGACGAAGTCGGGCACGCCGTCGCCGAGAAAGCTGGTGCCCACGCGGTTTTTCGCGGCGATGGAGCTGAGTCGCTCCTTGAGTTCGGTGTGTTCCAGCTCCCCGGGCAGCTCGGGGGCTTGCGCAAAGCGGACGGCTTCGGGTATATGTCCGAAGAGATCCTCCAGCCGGCCTTTATCCACGGCATCCAGCATGGCCGTGATGTCGCCATCACTGGCGGGTATGTAGTGGCGGGCGTCTTCGCGGGTGTCGGCTAGTGAGGCGGGCATAGTTGTAATCGAACAGGTATTGTTAAATGAGAGTGCGGGTCTGGTGGAATAGGAAAATAGCTAAGTCGTCAAACAAGTCGACTGGTTTGCTTGTGCAAGTATCTTTGCCCAATACTTGACACATCAAAATGGAACTGGATTTCTCGTAGGGGCTTCACTTGTGAAGACCGCATTGTAGTAGCTCTGAGCGTTCGGCGGTCTTCACAAGTGAAGCCCCTACGCCCGAGAATGAGTGTGCTTGCAGCCGACAGATTTCTTCATATTGATACTCATTTACTGATCATGTCCGCCGCACTGCAAATTCCACTTCACTCTTTTCACGCCGCTCAAGGAGCCCGGTTCGTCGACTTCGGCGGCTGGAATATGCCCGTGCAATACAGCAGCATCCTCGAAGAGCACAAAGCGGTGCGGGAGGCGGCCGGGTTGTTTGACGTTAGTCACATGGGAGAGTTTCACGTATCGGGAAGCGATGCGGCGCTCTTTTTGGACCGGTTGGTGGTGAACGCGGTGGCGAAGGCCCCCGTCGGCAAGGCGATCTATTCGCCGATGTGCCATAGCAACGGCACGGTGGTCGACGATTTGATCATTTATCGCACGGCGGAGGATGCTTTTTTGGTCTGCGTCAATGCCAGTAATATTGAGAAAGACTTCGGCTGGTTTTTAAAACAGGCGGAGCGATGGGGCCTGCTGGTGGAGATTGAGGATCACTCCGATGCCTACGCGCTGCTTGCTTTGCAGGGGCCCAATGCAGCCACGATTCTGGAAGCTGTTGGACTGGGGGAAGCGCTCTCGATGGGTCGTTTCCGGCACGAGCAGGTCGCCTACCTGGGCGGGAAAATCCGCATTTGCCGCACGGGATACACCGGTGAGGATGGGTTTGAAATCTATGTGTCACCCAAGGCCGCCGAGACGCTGGCCGGGGAAATTCTGGCCGAGGGCGTAGCCCACGGGCTCAAGCTTTGTGGGCTCGGCGCACGCGACAGCCTGCGCCTGGAGGCGGGTCTTCCGCTCTACGGGCATGAACTGAGCGATACGATTACCCCGCCGGAGGCGGGTCTGGATTGGACGGTTAAGTTCGGGAAAGACGACTTTATCGGGAAAAACGCACTAAGCGAGCAGCAAGCGGAGGGCGTCTCCCGCCGGGTCCTGCATTTCAAGCTGGAGGGCCGCCGCATCGCCCGCGAGGGCACGCAAGTGCGGGACGAAGCGGGCAACGAGGTTGGTCAGGTCCTTTCGGGCACGCTCTCCCCCATGCTGAACTGCCCGATTGGCAGCGCTATCGTGCAAAGTGAGGCGCAAGCGGGATCGTTGTTTGTCGATCTGCGCGGGCACCGGCTGCCGCTGCAGGTAGCCAAGCCGCCGCTGCATAAAGCGTAGGCAGGTTATAAAATTGCATCCTGAATCGTCTGCCAATTTCGATCCACAACCATGACGAAAAGACAGTTTTCTGAGCGGGATGCCCAAAGCTGACCGACGTCGTTTTTCTCTATTTCGGACGCCGCCTCGGACAGTTTGCTTCCCTTGTATTCAACGACAAGGATACGGCCATCTTTTAATTTAACGACAAAGTCCGGGTAGAAGCGGTATCGTGAGGTCGGTAGCCAAAAAGACCCTGGTTTCTTTTCCACATTGCGCACCCAGTAGTCTACTTGAGGCATCTGATCCAAATACACCGCGCAGTCAAACTCCTCACCACGGCTTTTTAGATTGCCAATAACACCGAAGAAATGTTTTCGGAATTGGAAAAATCCCGAGTAGGGGTCATCATATGCGTAACGACCTTCACTGAAATGAACGACGTTTTCATTCGAAACGCTAACTACACTGTTTAGATCGCTGGCCTCACCCGCGAGCTGGCTGAACTGATTACCCTCATTGGCGAGTATGTCTTTGAAGGCTGCCTGCTGGACTTTTTGAAGCCCCGATTTAAGTTTGTTTTCGATAGCCTTCCGTAGACGAAACTTGCGATAGGCGAGCGTCTCAACGGTAAGCCCACGCTGCTTGACGAGTTCCTCGAGCACTCGCCGAATCCAGGCGACTTTTTCGTCGCGACTCGCATACTGGAAAATCAGGTTACTATCGAGCCATGAGGTGAGCGAAAGCAGATCCCAGCCGCCTTCGTCGTCAAGTAGTCTGAGTTGGGCCTCGAGTTCATCATAGGCGCGCACATCAACTTTCTCTTTATCGCTTATGCCGAAGCGCGCACGTTGAATGGCTTCCTGGTTGGTTGGAAACTCGTGCTCCGTCAGAACTGGGTCGAAACTGGCCAGTTCCCAATCACCCTCAATCAGTGTGGTTTCGTCAAAAGTTGTTAGGAAATCACCTTGTTGAATGAGCAACCGTGGCACAGAAAACGTCTCCCCGCGGCGGCTGGGTGGAATGGGTCTTTCCGGTGCCTGGTTTTCGGCTTGAAGCGTTAACGCCTGATCAATGGCGCTCTTGTGATTCTCATCTTTGAAGGCGCTGAGGAGTTTCTTGCGCAAGGCGGGCGTGACCTTGCCCTGCACGGTCATTCGACCTGCTTCGGGGGTTACATCGATTTTCTTCAGGTCGGCAGCGGAAAACACGCTTAAATCAGGTGGGCTGACAATGCCGTCTGCGTCCTCGGGTAGTTGCAGTACCGTTTCTTCGAGCTGTGTGAAGAGATCGTCTTCGTATTCTGTTGGCGCGACGATGAGTTCCTTCGCGTCCATCTTTTCAAAGCCGTTTTGCACCAGCCCATCGCGCAGGCTTCGCACGATTTCACCAAATTGGTTCGAACAGGCATAGGCATAGGCACGGTTCAGCGTCTCGTGCTGCTTGCGCTTGACCGAAGGCATGCGTAACACCCGACCAACCACTTGCTCGACGGCTGTGGCACTCGTGCTGTTGCGGAAGGTCATTAGCACGTAGGCGACGGGGCAGTCCCAGCCCTCGCGCAATTTGTCGACAGTGATGATGATCCGGGGAAAATCCAGATCGCCGACTTGGCGTGCACCGAGCTCGTCTTTTTTACCCGTAACGATCGCGATGTCTTTCGCATCTTTCCCGAAGTCGGCGATCAAGCGTTGTTTCACCACGTCCGGGGTAAAGGTGTCCTGTGTTTGACTCTCTTTGTCCGCCTGGATGAAGAGCACGGGGCGGATGGTCTCGCCAGTCTGTTTTTGCTCCGCTTCGGCGTCCCTTTCAAGCTGTTCGCGCCGCGCGAGCGCGTCGCGCAGCACGACCTGCCAGTTTTCGTGCACCGCCAGTTCCAGCGGTAGCTTGAGCATGTCGTAGCTTTGCAGGGTGGAGGCCGAGATACTGCGCAGGACATTGCTGGGCGCGTGTTTGCGGTCCGGTGTGGCGGTCAGTTCGAGCACCGCCGATGGGCAAAAACTGGACAGGGTATCGATAGCCAGGGGAGTACCTTCGTTATGCGCCTCATCGACCACGATAAAGGGACGGCGCTGGCGGAAGACGTCGACCAGCGAGTGGTCGCCCACGACCGCCTTGTCTGTGATCCCACGGAAGTGCGGCATGAGGTGGCCGTTTTCCTTGTAGGCAGTTAAGCCGGAGGTGTCTTCCCGCTTAAAACTCTGCATGGTGGCGACAATGATGACGTGGCCTGTTTCGAGCGTGGCGGGCTGCATGTAAAGCGCCTCACTCACTTCGAGCACGGTAAATTCGCCCATCTCGCGGCGGATTGACTTGTGGGCGGGGGATTCGCGGTCTTTCAAAACCCGCAGGGTTTGGCTGCGGATTGTTTTGGGTGGTTGGGCAGCTTTATTCTTATTTTGGGTGCCTTTATCCTTATTTTCGAAAAATAACGCCTGATTTGTCTGTTAGTTGTTGGTTTGAAGTTATTTAAGTCGTTTTTCTTTATTTTGGGCACTTTTATTCTTATTTTTAAGCCCGAGCGGCTTTTTGGATCTAAAATACTGATATTTAATGGTTAAAGTGATTATTCTTATTTAAGGTGCTTTTATTCTTATTTGTTCAGAAAGCGATAAAGTGCATTCGGATCACGTATTTTATCGGAGAGTCTTTCTGCGATTTCGATTTGAATCAAGTGTTTGAGATTGAGCCGTATGGTTTGCCCGCTCAGTGGCATGTGCTTCTCAAATCCGGCGATATCCATCTCCTGGTGCTCGAAAAGCAGTTGGATGATGGTGCGCTGGCTTTGGTTGAGCCTGGGCCAGTGAGTCTCGATTCGCTGCAAGGTTTCCCCGTAGATGGTCTCTTTGTGCTCGGTTACTTTGTTGCGGAGGATCAGCGTGACGGTGTTTTCGTGGTCGCGGTATTCAGGTTCGGCCAGCATGAACTCACGCATAGCATCGAAGATGCGCGGCACGCCCTCGTTGAGTTCGCGGACATAATTGAGATCCGCTAAAACCCTCGCAATCCGCGGGTTACGAGCATAGCGCTCCTGCCCGATATTTTGCACTGTCACCTGTGCGGGCAACGGGCCGCTGTTGGAGATTTCCAGCCGGTCATCGAAATGCTTTATGTAGATCGAGTTACCCTGCAAGTTGTAGGAGCGGTGGCAGAGTGCGTTGACGATGCCCTCCAGCCAAGCCTCCTTGGGGAATTCCGGCACACGATCAAAGCGGCCCGTTTCCATATCGAGGAAGTAGTAATCGCGCAATGCAGCCTGTAAGAAGGTTTCCAGCCGCTCAACCAAGACCGGGATTGATGCCTCAAAACGCTCGTCTTTAACCACATTGAAATCCCTGCCCGAACGTTGCTTGATACCCTTGTAGCGAACATAGCGCACATATGCATTCGCGATATATTGGCTCGGGTCTTCCGCAAAGAGGAGAATGGCTGCATTCTTGAAAACGACTGCGCTGCTCTTACGCAGAGCGAGATTTCGTTTAACAGCTAGTTCCTCAAAACTTCCTGCGAAGCGCATGGCCTTGCGGT
Organism: Verrucomicrobiota bacterium; assembly: GCA_009908325.1. Classification (GTDB taxonomy): domain Bacteria; phylum Verrucomicrobiota; class Verrucomicrobiia; order Opitutales; family Coraliomargaritaceae; genus Thalassobacterium. The sequence continues at coordinate 11,840 of JAAAPI010000246.1, forward strand.
AGGCCTTGCAGATATCCCGGTTCAAGTCTGCCGGGTCGAAATCTTCGCGTGGTTCGTCCTCGAAGGACCGGATAGCCTTGTTGTATTCCAGTTTCTTCACCTCGTCGCGGTTGAGTGGTCCCTTGTTGTCGGCAGCGACGCGTAGATAGACGGCCTCGTTGTCGGCGCGGGCGAAAAGGCGCTCGTAGTCTTGATCGACGTGGTAGAGGAAGATGAGTTCGCCGCTCGTCAGATAGATTGCCTCCAGCTCAATGTTGGCCGGGGGGTTGATGAGCTCGTGGACGAGTTTGCGGTAACGGTTCAAGTCGTGCGGGGTGTCGGGCAGCAGGCTGCCTTTTGCAGGTCTTCGACCGTGCCGTCGTCGGCGATGCCATAGACTAGCGTGCCACCGCCCGCATTGAGCATGCCGATCAACTCGTTTGCGATCTTGCTGGGCTTCGTCTCCCGTCCCTTACGCTCGAAATATTGGCTCTCCGGGTTGGTGCGGAGTCCTTCTTCAGTAATCGCCGTATTGTATCTGGAGAGCGCCATGGTTATTAGCGAATCAATGCTGGATGCGGTAGGGCAATTGTTTGAATTCGATCTGCGCCGCCTTGAGGCGGGCGGGCTGGTAGCGGCTGCGGGCTCCATAAATGGTTTTGGGGCCGTCATAGGGGAACTCCCGCTCTAAAAAGTGGAGTGTGCGCTGGTTGAGCACGTTGCCACCGAAGTCGCTGCGGTCTTTTAAGATTCCATTGTAGAGCAGGTAAATCGCACGGCCCTCGTGCACGCCGAGCCGGGGGGACTCTTTTTTCGGCGCATGGTAGGCCGTGCCGGTTTCGACAAACCAGACGAACTCCGCCAGTTAGGCAAAGCTCACATCGTCGCGGATCGCGCCGTAGGCATCGAAGAGCGGCTCCGTGCTGAGGCGGCAGTATTGAAAGCCGCCCTCGAGGCCTTCGACCGCTTTGCCTTTGCTGTCGGTGTAGCCCTCGATCACCCGCCGGACGCGCTCCGCCGTGATGTCTTTGGCGATCTGCGGCTCCATCTCGACCAGGATGAATTGGCGGTTCCCGCCATCGGCGGCGTTTTGCTTGAGCACGGCGTGGCCCGTCGTGCCAGAGCCGGCGAAAGAGTCGAGGATGAGCGAGGGGCCGTCGCTGGCGATTTGGAGAATGCGCTGGATGAATCGAGTAGGCTTTGGAGTGTCAAATTTAGACGATTCGCTTAGAATGTTGGACACTTCCTGGGTCGCTTCCCGAGTCGTTCCAGCCTCATTCGCAAACCAAAGGGACTCGGCCGAACGCCGACCTTGGTCGGCTAAATAAATCTTGCGGATAACTCGATCTTCTTTCTCTGAGAATATTATTTTTCCGATAGCTAGTTCTTTTTCAAATGTTGCTCGGCTGAACCTCCACCCGTTTGGAGGGTGCTTAATAATTTTTCCAGAAGGAGTCGTGATATTGTATTTAAGGTTGGGTCGGTCTAATGAATTTCTGACATCGCTGCTCCTCCACCTTCCACGTGGATCATTATCTGGGTTGGAGTAGTTCTTATTGTGCTCCTCTGTCCTTGGTAGGCCAAGAACAGAGAAGTTCGGCATACTGTAAGCGAGCGTGTGGTTATGATGGAGCGAAATAATATCCGTATAACCCTTCGCCTGAACGCTGTGGTTCCAGACAAGATTAGCTACGAAGTTCCCCCTCCCAAACACCTCATCCATCAACAATCGCAGTGAGGCCACTTCATTGTCATCAATCGAAACAAAGATCGCGCCATCCTCCGCCAGAAACTGCTTCAGCAGCACCAGCCGCGGATACATCATGCAGAGCCACTTGTCGTGGCGGGTGAGGTCTTCGGCTTCTTTGCCCACGGTTTCGCCCAGCCATTTGACGATCTCGGGGGCTTTGACGTTATCGTTATAGACCCAGCCTTCGTTGCCC
>JAAAPI010000033.1 GCA_009908325.1 Verrucomicrobiota bacterium
TTGCGAGGGCTCTAAATCCGCCAGTTTCAAAACTATGGCGACCTCAAACCAAGACTATGACTTTTCCAGTATCGAGCCCAAGTGGCAGGCCTACTGGACGGAACACAATACCTTTGCGGCGAAAGATTTTGCGGAGGCACCGACCTTTTACGTCCTCGACATGTTCCCCTACCCGTCGGGAGCTGGCCTGCACATCGGCCATCCGGAGGGCTACACGGCCAGTGATGCGCTGAAACGCTTCAAAAAAGCGCAGGGCTACAACGTGCTTCACCCCATGGGCTGGGATGCCTTCGGCCTGCCGACGGAGCAATACGCCATCAAGACCGGCACCCAGCCCTCCATCACGACAAAGCAAAACGTCGCCAATTTTACCAAACAGTTATCGCAGCTCGGCTTTGCCTACGACTGGAACCGTGAGATCAACACGACCGACCCGGGATATTTCAAGTGGACGCAGTGGATCTTCATGCAGCTCTTTAAGAAGGGGCTCGCCTACGTGGATGAAAAACCGGTTTGGTTTTGCCCGGAGCTGGGCACTGTGCTGGCCAACGAGGAAGTGCTCAACACGCCCGAAGGCCCGCGTTCCGAGCGGGGTGATTTTCCCGTGGAGCGCCGCCCAATCCGCCAATGGGTGCTGCGTATCACGGAGTATGCCGAGCGTCTCATCGCGGGATTAAAGGACCTCGACTGGCCGGACTCGACGAAGCGGTTACAGGAAAACTGGATCGGCCGTTCCGAGGGTGCTGAGGTTACCTTCGACGTCGATGGACACGACGCGCAAATGACGGTTTTCACGACCCGGCCGGACACGCTTTACGGAGCGACCTACATGGTGATCGCCCCCGAGCACCCGCTCGTCGCGTCAATCATCACCCCGGAACAGCGCGAATCGGTCGACGCCTACGTGGAAAAAGCCAAGAGCAAGTCCGACCTTGAGCGCGCCGAACTGGCCAAGGAGAAGACCGGCGTCTGGTCCGGTGCCAACGCGATCAACCCCGTCAACGGGCAGCGCATCCCGATTTGGGTCGCCGACTATGTCCTCATGAGCTACGGGACGGGTGCCATCATGGCCGTGCCGGCCCACGACGCCCGTGACTTTGCCTTCGCCAAGGCCTTCGATCTCGAAATCATTCAGGTGATCGACGACGGCGGCGCGGCTGATAAGGACGCCTCGGGTGCGCTCACCGAAGCCTACATCGGCCCCGGCAAGCTCATCAACTCGGGATCTCTGAGCGGGCTGGACTCCGAGTCAGCCAAGGCCGCCGTCATCGAGCAGCTGGCCGCCGAAAATCGCGGGCGGGCCACGACGAATTTCAAACTGCGCGACTGGCTTTTTTCACGCCAGCGCTACTGGGGTGAGCCCTTTCCCGTCCTCTGGGTCAGCGAGACCGACTACGCCAAAGTCGATGATTCGCTCAAGTCAGTCGACCGCCCCGTCACCTGTGTGGTCGAAGGCGAGCTGCGCTACGCCATCATTTTGCCCGAGACCGAGCTGCCGCTTGAGCTACCCGAAGTGGAGAGTTACACCCCTTCGCCCGACGGTCAGAGCCCGCTCTCCAAGGCCGGACAATGGCTGCACGTTCACATCGATCCGGAAACCGGCGAAACCGCCGCCGAATCGAAACCGGGCTGGATTCCCGGCATTCGCGAGACCAATACGATGCCACAGTGGGCCGGCTCGTGCTGGTATTACCTCCGCTACATCGATCCGAAAAATGACGACGCATTGATCGACCCGGACAAGGAGGCCTACTGGGGGATGCCCGATCTCTACATTGGCGGGGCCGAGCACGCCGTGCTGCACCTGCTCTATGCCCGGTTTTGGCATCTCGTGCTCTACGATCTCGGGGTGGTCAGCGATCCGGAGCCATTCAAAAAGCTCTTCCACCAGGGCATTATCCTCGGTGAAGACGGTGAAAAGATGTCGAAAAGCCGCGGCAATGTGGTCAATCCGGAAACCATCATCGAAGGCTACGGGGCCGATGCGTTGCGCCTTTACCTCATGTTTCTCGGTCCGCTCGAAGCCATGAAGCCGTGGAACACGCAAGGCATCGAGGGTATCGCCCGCTTCCTGCGTAAAACCTGGCGCCTCGTCGTCGGCCAAGACGGCGAACTGCAGGTCGGGATCGGCCAAAGCGATGCCCTCGACCCCGAGACCGAACGCGTCCTTCACGCCACAATCAAAAAAGTAACGGAGGATTACGAGCGCCTCAGCTTCAACACCGCCATTTCGCAAATGATGATCTGCCTCAACCACCTGGCCAAAGCCGAGGCCCTGCCCCGCGCTGCCGTGGAGGATTTCGTCAAACTCCTGGCTCCGCTTGCGCCCCACCTCGGTGAAGAACTCTGGGAGCGTCTCGGCCACGAAGGCAGTATCGCCGACGGTGGCTGGCCGAAATACGACGAGAGCAAGCTCGTCGAGGCCAGCGTAAAAATCATCTTCCAGGTCAATGGCAAGTATCGCGGCGACGCCCAACTACCCGCCGATGTCAGCAAGGATGACGCGCTCGCCGCAGCCAAAGCAAACGAGCGCGTGCAGGCATTTATCGACGGCAAGACGATCAAAAAAGAGATCTATGTGCCGGGCAAGATCGTTAACATTGTCGCGGTGTAACGCCAATGAACCTCCAGAAGCAAGGATCGCGTCAACCATGGGCATTTCGCCCGGCGGTTTTTGTTAAATCTGAAAGATGCATGCGTCCCATCGCCGAGCTGAAAATGAAAACATGCCCCGGGCTCCGTGTCGTTGCATTGTGCATACTGGTAGCATGTCTTTTCCCGGCAGCAACCTACGCGCAAGGCATGATCGAGGGGAATGCCGTTCTGACCAGTCAGAGCGGAACCCCGCAGATCCTCGATGAATCCGGGCAAAATCGTTCCGTAAAACCGCGTATCAGCTTACTGCCAACCGGGCTACAATGGGCCACCGGAAAGGACACGCAGGCTTTTCTCGCCCTCTCGAACGGAGCCGCTATCGGGATCGGCGAATCAACCCGCCTCCGCTTCCTGAACTACCAGCAAAGGCGTTTCGCTTCCGAAAAGGAAGGATTTAGCTACGAACCCTCCACTTCGACGCTGTCCCTCGAGCTGGAATCGGGCGAACTCGCTCTCGTCGCGCAGCGCATTTCCCCCATCTCTGAGCTTCGGGTCTCTCTGCCTCAGGGCTCCCTCCGCGTCCATCGCGGTATCGCCCACATCCGCTACGACCAGACAGGGCTCCACATCGCCATGATTGAAGGAAATCTGACCTACGACTACCCGGGCGAAACCGCGCGCGAGTTCGTCTCGGGCGGCTCGATTATCCGGATTAGCGACCGGAGCGCCCAACGCCGCGAAGTCGCCTCGCGAGGGTTGATCGATGTGCTTCCGGCCGATGCCGTGCAGCTTCATCAGGCCGCCACGCACGCCAGTCGGCGTGTTCTCTTCCAAGCCAACGCCGAAACCGCTACCCCACCCGAGCCAGTTATGGTCGTCAATACCGAATACTTCAATCAACCCAGCCCGCGACCTTATGAATTCAAAGAATGAGCCCAACGCTGTGCCCGCGAAGCCTTCCGTCTTTTTGCCGGACAGCTTTACACCCCAACCGGTTGGATTGATCGCGGGCAAGGGCCGCTACCCCATACTGATGGCAGAGCGTATCCGTGCGACGGATATTCCGCTGCGGCTGATTTCCTTCAAAGGCGAAACCGAAGCCGGCCTAATCGAAACGGTTCCGCAGGAGGCACACGCCCAGATCAAAGTCGGGCAGCTCGGTAAACTCCTCACCGCCTTGAAAAAACTTGATTGCCGCTACGCCGTCATGGCGGGCCAAATCACCCCGAAGCGCCTCTTCCACGGCCTGCACCCCGATCTCAAGGCACTGGCGATCCTCAATCGGCTGAAAATCAAAAACGCGGAAACCATCTTCGGTGCCATCGCCGCCGAGATTGAGGCGCTCGACATTGAGATGCTCGACGCACGCAGCTTTCTCGACGATCAAATAGCCACAAAAGGCCTCATGACACCCGGCCGCATCCAGGCCGAACCCGAATATATTGAGCACGGCATACGCATCGCCAAAGGCATCACCGAACTCGACATCGGCCAGGGGGCCGTCGTGCGCAAAGGGACCGTGCTCGCCGTCGAGGCCTACGAAGGCACCGACCCCATGCTGGAACGCGCCGGTCACTTCAAAACGGACGGCCTGATTTTCGTCAAAACGGTCAAACGAAAACAAGACTACCGCTTCGACGTGCCCGTCTTCGGAGAGCGCACCCTCGATGTCATGCACGCCGCCGGGGTGACGACCGCCGTGCTCGAAGCCGGACGCGTCATCATGCTCGACAAGGCGCATCTTCTCAAAAAAGCCACCCAGCACAAAATCGAGCTGATCGGTTTCTAGTGGAGCGGCTATTTTTTTCATTTCTCGTAGTGAAAGGGTTTCTCCCTCGATTTTTCTTTCGTGATGGCGCGGAATCGCTTAGCCTAGCGGCATGTCTGATACAAACGTCTTCCGCACTATCAACGACTTGGCCGATTCTTTGCCCGGGCAAATAGCACGAATCCGCGAGGCATCCGGTGAACGGCCGGGCGGCATCGTCGGGTTTGATGGGTTTATTGACACCTTCATTCGACTGGAAAACCCCTCAACGATGGCCGAGCTGGGCCCCAAGATTGAAGCCGCTGCCGGTATCGCAGCCTCCTACCCGGCCCAACACATCGGTGATAAGTTCGGCGGGAACGGCCCGCTCTTCGCCTCGGCCATGCACGGCATCCATAACGGTGCGATTGATTTGACCTACATTGGTGCGATGGGCCGCGATTCCATTTTACCAATCTACGAAGAGGCGCTCGGAAATAAAGCGACGAAGCTCTATTCCTTGGCCGACCCCGCCCACAGCGACTGCCTCGAATTTGATGACGGGAAGGTCATGCTCTCTGATCTCCGAAGCTGTGCCGAGATCACCTGGGAACGCCTGCTCGAGTGTGTCGGTCCGGAAAATCTGGATGCACTGCTCAAGAAGGGAGAGTTCATCGGCGCCGTCAACTGGGGCAAGCTCATCCATGTCGGCGAAATCTGGGAAAATCTCGCGGAGCGTCTGGCCGCCCTTGGGGTCAAGGCCAAGACCATCCCCTTTTTCATGGACCTCGCGGAGTTTGAGCAACGACCGCGCGAGGATGTCGAGAAGCTGATGGAGCGACTCCCAAAGATCACCGCACAATGCCACACCTTGTTGAGTTTTAATCTTAAGGAGGCCTGGCAGATGGGTGCTTTTTTCGGCGGTGATTTTTCCGGAAAAAAAGATCCTGATTCGGTCGCCGAGTTGGCCCGTTTCCTCAAAGACAACATCGAAGTCGACCGGATCATCATCCACCCCAACGATGGGGCCGCCTGCGCCAGCCGTGAACAGTCCACTTACCTCCCCGGTCCGGTTTGTCAAAAACCGCTCATTTCAACCGGGGCGGGCGATGCCTTCGGTGCCGGTTGCCTCAGCGCAACCGTCAGGGGTCTTGATGACTTGGGTCTGCTGCTCTGCGGGGTTTGCTCAAGTGGCTACTATGTGCGCACAGGAGACTACGCCTCTTTCGAAAAAATCGCAGGGTTTATCGAAAAGTGGCGACAAGGCCCCCTCCCGGAAAGGCTGTAAACGCAACGGTCAACCCAGCACGCATTTCTGATAAAGATCCGGAAAATAATCTTCCGGATCGTAGCGGTTTTTCAACGCCCGATAGGCGGGCTGGTTATAAATTTCCCAAAACTCGGACTCGCTGAAATGCGAGGTCGAATAGAGTGATTTCTTGCCCCCCAGTTCCTGAACCTTTGTCTCCACCAGGCGGTTGTGTGCATCCGGCTCCGCGCCTGAGGGCAAGCCGCCCCAGAAGCCGAAATTGATATACAGTGTCTCCGGATCGGTCTGGTAGAGCGGGAAACGAGACGAATCCTCGTAAGCCTTAGCAGGACAAATCCAGAAAGGAAAGATTCCAATCCGCCCGCACAGGAAATGCTGGAACTCGGCCGCCCGGTCGACTGGGATTTCGACGTCCTGGATGACCCACTCCTTCCCCCGCCCTGGCCCGATCCGGCGGAGCAAGCGCGAGTTCTCGTAAACATGACGGATTTTCCAGTAGGTGCGGGAGTTGAGTCCGCCCAGGAGCCCGACAGGAAAACGGATCCAGGGACGTTCCATGCCAAAGGCTCGCGCACACCAGAACCAGTCGGTGTCCCAGCGCCAGATGTAATCCTCGATGCTGAGCCAGTCCTCCCCGCGTTCCCGGATCGAATGATAAAACGGTCGCATGAAGCGGTAGCTGCTGACAGACTCCACCGACTGGCAGGAGCGCGCGACTGTGCGAACCATTTCCCCCTCGCGGAAGACCACCCCGTCCACAAAACTGGCGGCACCGCCGCGTGCCCGTTCTTCGCCGCAGCTCGCGGCCAGCGCTTCAAAATAAGTTTCGGGTGCCTCACAGCGCTGGTGCGTGAGCTGCACGTAAGGACCGGCGGGCACAAGCTCGATACGGAGCCGGAGCGCGTAGCCCAGGGTGCCATAGGAATTGGCGAAGCCAAAGAAAAGATCGCTGTGCGCGTTGTCGGGGCGGCAGAGCACGACCTCACCGGATGCGGTCAAAATCTCGATTTCAACCACAGTTTCATGGACAAAGCCGAAACGAAAGGAGGACGATTCGATGCCGCCGCCCGTCACCGCGCCGCCCACGGTGATGGATTTGAGTTCCGGCACCACGGCGGGCATCAGCCCGTGACGCAAGGTGGCCGCCACCACCGCGTCGTATGGCGTCATCCCGCCGACATCGACCGTTCGTGCGACCGGATCGATTTCGATGACGGTGTTGAAACCACTCACCTCAAGTGTGCGGGCTCCGTCCGCCCGGCGCCGTCGGAAAAGATTGGAGGTGCGCTTGCCCAGGCGCACCCGCTGACCGGCCTCGCGCGCCTCGCGGAAGGATTGCACAAGCGCCGCTTTATGGCGCTCAAATGCGGACCGTTTGTCTTCTTCGGTGTTTCCCATCGACTCTTTTTCAGGCAGCATGCACTAACGGACCGGCTGGTAGCCACCCTCGACCCCATGCGGCGAAAAGACCAATTGCCAGAGGTGAATGCGACGGGCGCGAAAGGAGCCGGCACAGCTCAAAAGGTAGTAGGTCCACATCCGATAGAAGCGCTCTCCGTATTCCTCCCGGAATTCGGGCCAGTGGCGTTCAAAGTTTCGGAACCAGGCCATCAGCGTGTGATCGTAGTCCTGTCCGAAATTGTGAAAATCCTCTAGCACAAAGTAACCTTCCGCCGCATCGGTCAATTGGCGGAGCGAGGGTAATTGTCCACCAGGAAAGATGTAGCGGGTGAACCACGGGTCGGCGGTCAGATCCGTCCGCTCGCGCCCGATCGTGTGCAGCAGCATGAGTCCGTCCTCTTTCAGGCAATCACGCTGCAGCCGGAAAAACGCCTCGTAATTCAAAGCCCCCACATGCTCGCACATACCGATGGACACCACCTTATCGTAGCAACCGCTGGCATTGCGGTAGTCGTCCAGCCGAACCTCGACGGGCAGATCCCGGCAGCTTTCTCGGGCGTAGTCGACCTGCGACTCCGAAATATTGTTAACGGTGACCTCACAACCGTAGTGCTTGGCCGCGAAGCGGGCGAAGCCGCCCCAGCCGCCCCCGAGCTCCAGCACACGATCCCCCGGCCTGAGCTGCAGTTTCCGGCAGACCAGGTCGAGCTTCGCCTCCTGGGCCGGGGTTAAATCCGCTGCCTCTTTCCAGTAGCCGCAAGTGTATTGCATGGACGGCCCCAGCATACGCTCATAAAACCGATTGCCCAGATTGTAGTGGCACTCCGCCACGCGTTTGGACCGGCTCTTGCTTTGCCCGTTGATAAGCCGCGCTTTCAGACAATCGAGCAGAACACCCGGCCGTTTCATTTGCTTGAGATCCAAATCCTGTCGGAGCACCTGATAAAAGAATTGGTCGAGGGCTTCCGCATCCCACCAGCCGTCCATATAGGCTTCGCCCAGCCCGAGCGACACGTCTGCCAATACACGCGCGTAGAACCGGTCGTCGTGCACCTGGGTATCCCATGGGCGGTCGCCGCCGATCCGCACATCGGCATCGGACAGCAGCCCCTCTAAGACTGGACGCCCCGGTGATGTATCCGTTGTTTGGCATTCCTGGTTCATGATCGCCATGCCTTTCCCCGCTGCATAAATTAGGCCGATTTTCAGCCATTTGTCAAAGAAGCGATTTACAGGATTTGCAGGCACGCAAAAAGCCCCCGGTCCACATTGCAAGCTAAGCGAAGCGCAGTGCCGCCGAAGGCGACCACCAGTGACCTATTCGCAATCGCTGGTCGTCGGTTTGAAGCTGATCGAAGGCGGAAGCCCCGCTTCGCTCTCCGAGCTACGCAGGGCACTCCAAGTTCCAGCGCCGCTGAAGCGTCGGGCACTTGGGTGGAGCCGAAGATCGGATTCGAACCGACGACCTATTCATTACGAATGAATTGCTCTACCAGCTGAGCTACTTCGGCGAGACTTGGGAACACCGTTAAGGACTTTAAAGAAAATGAAAAGCAATTTTTTCCGGTGATTGCAGAAGAAATTGCTGATAGCATCGACACACGACGTAGGGGCTTCATTTATGAAGACCGCGTCCGGTTAGGGCTTCCGCCGAAAAATCCAAAATTGAACGAACACCGTAGACAACTCCCGACTCCCGCAGAACCATCTGCGGCCTTAAATAGGCCCCTCCCCGACCAAAAAATCCGGCGACTTAAGAATTGCAGACCATCCGCCGCCTTACACACTTCCCGGTTTTCATGAAAACACCGAGCATCATTGCACTCATCCACGGTCCCGATCAACCGGGCCTGGTCTCCCGCGTATCCAGCTGGATATTTCTGCGGGGGAGCAACATCGTGCATGCCGACCAACACGAAGACCCGGAAGCTGGCATCTTTTTCCAGCGCGTGGAATGGATTCCCTCCGGGCAGATGGAGGACGAAGCCGCTGCATTTAAGAAATTCGTCGGCGAGGAGCTCAACATGGCGGCCAAGGTGGCCTTGTCCACGGATCGCCCGAAGGTCGCTCTCTTTGTCTCAAAAATCGACCACTGCTTTCACGACACGATCCTCCGCTTCCGCTCCGGGGAAATGGCCGGTGAACTGGCTTGTGTGATTTCCAATCACGACGACCTGGCTGACGATGCCGCCCGTTATGGTCTCCCCTTCCACCACATCCCGGTCACAAAGGCGAACAAAGCGCAGGCCGAAGACACCCAACTGAAAAAGATTCACGAACACGGGACGGAGCTTGTGGTCATGGCCCGCTACATGCAGATCCTCTCCGACCGCTTTCTCAACGAAGCGGGCTGCCCGGTCATCAATATCCACCACTCTTTCCTTCCCGCATTCGCCGGGGGCAAGCCCTACCACCAGGCGCACAGCCGGGGGGTCAAGTTAATCGGTGCCACCGCCCACTACGCCACCGCCGATCTTGACGAAGGCCCCATCATTCACCAAGACGTTACCCGAATCAACCACCGAAACGCCATCCCCGACCTCATCCGCAAAGGCCGCGATCTGGAAAAATCCGTCTTCGCCCAAGCCATCCGCCTCCATCTCGACAATCGTATTTTAGTTTACAACAACAAGACCGTCGTCTTCGACTGAGCAGCCCGAAGGCTGCGGTTTGTCCGTTTTCGGTTCTTCGGTTTTCGGTTAAACAACTCCAAAACTCCAGTTCCCCAAAACTCCAATCCTCCAATTCTCCACCACTCCAATTCTCCACCACTCCACAACACCAATTTTCCCTCCACCCCACGCCTCGCTCATATGCACCGCCCAAAGAAAAACAAAATTCACAATCCCACGCTTCCGGAAGATCAACAGGACGTCGTCGACGAGCGTCATCTCGTCGATGCCAAGGATTCGGAGGACATTAGCTTCGAGGACCGCGTCAGTATCTACTGGTCGGAAAACAAGGGCTTTATCACGGGTTCGATCATCGTTCTTGCATTGGTCATCATCGGCTTCAACGGAGCGCGGATCTACCAGGAACGCGCCGAGGCCAAGGTCCAGGCCGCCTACGCCGAAGCCAAGGCAGCGGACACACTAGACGCATTCGCTCAAGCCCACACCAACGATGAACTCGGCGGCCTGGCCGCGCTCTCCGTAGCCGACACGGCTTTCGAAGCAGAAGACTTCGAGCGAGCCGTCAATTTCTACACCATCGCCAGCGGCGCGCTGGAGGGCACGATCCTCGAAGGCCGCGCCCTCATCGGCCAGGCCTTCGCCCGTTTTTACAATGGTCAGGAGAACGATGCGCTCGCTCAGCTGGCCGACATTGCTGCGAATGCGACCTTGCCCGACGCGGCCCGTGCGGAGGCGGCCTACCACCTCGCCATCGAAGCCGATCTCGCCGGACGCAGCGACGAATTCGACCGCTACGCCGCCCAAATTGAGAATTCCGAACTGGCTGGCCAGTGGCAACAGCGCCTCGCCATGTATCAGCAGCAGCGCTAGGCGTATTTGTATGCGACCCGCCTGACGTGGCGTGCGAGCTCGCTCGCGCCTGCAGTCTTGCCCACCCAACGCCATGCAATTTTAATCGCGGGGTAAACTCATCCGTCGGCGTTGCCTTATCGTAATCCGCACCTTCCGCCTTCGCTTTCGGCACGAAGGGTTCGAAAGCTACGGCGGACAGGGAAAGGAGCGGACATACGTATGCAGCTTCCTTTCCTGTCCGCCATAGCCCCGAGCGGTTCGCCGCTGGGGCGACGGCGGAAGGTAGCTGCCCTGCATCTATTATTGCACCACGCAACGCCGGTCGCCCCGCATGCAAGGTTGACAGCTTGGGGTGACCGTGCAAAACAATCAATGCTGTTTGCATTTCCGCCTGCACACGTGGACGGAGGCAGCGACCATCTCTCAACCAGAAAATAACACGCTTCAAACATGAGCACCATCATCACAGACATCCGCGCCCGCGAAGTTATCGACTCCCGGGGCAATCCAACGATCGAAGTCGACGTCGAACTCGACTCCGGCATCATTGGCCGCGCTGCCGTTCCCTCCGGAGCCAGCACGGGCGAACACGAGGCCGTCGAGCTTCGCGACGGCGACAAGGCCCGCTTCCTCGGCAAGGGCGTGCTCAAAGCGGTCGACAATGTGGATAACGTTATTGCCCCTGAATTGGTCGGGCTGGACGCCTGCGATCAGATCACCGTCGATAAGACCATGCTGGCCCTCGACGGCACCGCCAACAAAAGCAAGCTCGGAGCCAACGCCATGCTGGGCGCTTCGCTGGCTGTCGCACATGCCGCATCCGACGCGCTCGGTCTGCCCCTTTACAAATACATCGGCGGTCCCAATGCCAAGGTCCTGCCCGTGCCCATGATGAATGTGATCAACGGCGGCTCGCACTCCGATGCGCCGATCGCCTTCCAGGAATTTATGATTCGTCCCGTGGGTGCCAAGACCTTCAGCGAGGCCGTCCGGATGGGGGCCGAGTGCTTTCATAGCCTCAAAAAAGTGCTGCACGACCGTGGCTTGAGCACTGCTGTCGGCGACGAGGGCGGCTTCGCCCCCAAATTTGAAGGCACCGAAGATGCTCTCGACACCCTGAGCAAAGCCGTCGAAGCGGCCGGTTACAAGGTCGGCAGCGACATCACCTTCGCCTTGGACTGCGCCTCCTCGGAATTTTTCAGTGACGGGGTTTACGACTACACCAAGTTCGAAGGTGACGGCGGAGCCAAGCGCGACTCCGCCGAACAGGCCGCCTATCTCAAGGAGCTGACCGAGAAGTATCCCATCGACTCCATCGAAGACGGCTGCGATGAAAACGACTGGGACGGCTGGAGGACCCTGACCGACGCCATTGGCGACAAGGTGCAACTGGTCGGCGACGACCTCTTCGTGACCAACGTCAAGTTCCTGCAAAAGGGCATCGACCTCGGCGTGGCGAACTCGATTCTCGTCAAGGTCAACCAGATCGGCACCCTCACCGAGACCCTTGATGCCATCGAGTTGGGCAAAGTCCACGGCTACAACTCCGTGATTTCCCACCGTTCCGGAGAGACCGAAGACTGCACCATCGCCGACATCGCCGTAGCGACCAACGCCGGACAAATCAAGACCGGCTCGATGAGCCGCTCTGACCGCATCGCCAAATACAACCAGCTCCTCCGCATCGAGGAAGAGCTCGGCGAAAACGCCATCTACGCCGGCACGCTTTAAGCCGTAGTGACAAGCTTCCAGCTTGTCGGGCCTTTCAGGCAAACTGTAGTGACAAGCTTCCAGCTTGTCGGCACCTTCAGGCAATCCGTAGTGACGAGCTTCCAGCTTGTCGGCACCTCCAGGCAAACCGTAGTGACGAGCTTCCAGCTCGTCGAACCCGCCAACCCGAAAAGCCAGAAGTCAGCAGCAACGAACGGCCATTCGACCCAAACCTTCAAGCCCGACCACCCGGTCGGGCTTTTTGCGTTTATTCGTCCAATGAGACCGGACCGAAAATCTGACGAGGCGGCAGAGCCAACCTCGCCACTTTCCAACCAAATCCCCCGAATTTCTCCGATGTTTTGACTTCGAATGAGAATCGTTCAAATTTCCAAATAGACACCATGAACTTAGAAGAAAAAAAAGAAGCACTTGTCGAAGAAATCACGCTCATTCCCGATCCCTACGAACGTCTGGGCTACATTGTGGATCGCGGCAAAAAAGCGGAAGGGCTCACGGAAGACCTGCGCATCGACAGCTTCAAAATTGAGGGCTGTATGTCGCAGCTTTGGGTCGTGCCTGAGTTTAAAGAGGGCCTTTGCCAATTTCACTCCGAGTCCGACTCGGCAATCGTCAAAGGAATCGCCAGTCTGCTCTGTGATTTTTACAGTAACGCGAAGCCGGAAGAGGTCGTAAAAACCGACGCCGACTTTCTCGGTGAGGTCGGCATCACCCAGCACCTTTCTCCCAACCGCCGAAATGGGCTGAGCCGGATTGTCGAATCGATCCAGCGCTTCGCCAAAAGCTGTCTGGCGCAATCGTCGTAGTGGACCATTTCGGACAGTCTCAGCACCACGCCCTACGACGACTCCTGGCATAAAGGGTCTCCACTCCGCTACGCCCGCTCAAGAGCCAGTCGCTACAATGACCGTCGCGATCCGCTCGCATGACGACCCGTAAACGCATGCACTCGAGTCCGAAAAATCACTACTGCGACGCCCATTTTCACTCAAGCGGCTCAGGCTCCCTCGAAGTTCCCGGTATTCTGAATGGCACCTCACCCAAGGATTGGGCGGAAGTCCTCAGGCTCGCCGGGAACCACCCCGGAACCCGAGCAGCCATCGGCCTGCATCCCTGTCAGCTGGACCACGCGCCGCACGACTGGCAGGACCAATTTCAGGCGGCACTGACCTCCGGAGCCCGCGCCGTCGGTGAAATCGGCCTGGACAAGCGATTCGCGAAAGCGCCTTTCGATGCGCAGTGCGACGCCTTCGCTTGGCAACTGAAGCAAGCCGCTGCGCGGAATCTGCCCGTCTCGATTCACTGCTTCAAAGCCACCGACCCCCTGCTCCGTCTGCTTCGCCAAAACCCGATTCCAACCCGTGGCGTTCACCTCCACGCTTACAGTGGCTCGGCCGAAGAAGTCGCCCCGTTCGTTGAGCTGGGGGCTTATTTCTCCTTTCATGCTGCCCA
>JAAAPI010000123.1 GCA_009908325.1 Verrucomicrobiota bacterium
TGAGCGTATCGACCTCGACGTCGAGCCCATGGTTCAGATGGGAAGCGGAGGGGTCTGCGCCAACGACTATCGCCTGCAACGCCAGTAAACCGCCGCCAAACAGTCCGAGTTTCGCTATGACCCGACTCATCGGGCACCACCTTTCGAAATCGGCCAGTGGTTGATGATCACCTCTTTCGGCTCCGGTGGACTTTCCTTCAAATAGGCTTCTCTCGCCTTCCTCAACGCCTGACCTCTTTGGAACGCAGTTTTGAACCTGTCTTCGTTCTCAAGATAGTGCCCGAAAAGCGCGTCCATCTGTTGGTAAAGTTCCGCTGGAATCGAGCGACTGCCATCGTTTACAACAACATATTCCGACTGGCCGGTAGTGAAGTCCATCGGAGGCTCCTGCCAGCGGGATTTGTAATCGTACCCTCGATTTTCGGCTAAAGCACCTCGCCGGACCTCACCTTCACGGGTGATCCTTTCGCCGAAGCCAAAATAGTTGTAAACTATGCCGTCCCGCTCAAACGAGCTGATCGGGGTGAGATACTTCAACGTGACATTGGTCCAAATCTCGAATTCTTGGGGTGCGTCGCTATTTTCTTCCGCGCTGCGGGGCTTTCGCCAGAGGATTTTGGAGTATTCATCGCCGAATACCGTGACCGACAGCGAAATTGACTGCTGCTCCGGCTGGTTTGCCATGAGCGCCTCGAATTCGGCACGCGTAAGCGGACTTGGTTGGTGCCTCTCAGCGGAAATCGGTGCCGGAGCGGTCTTAGGCGCGGGCGGTGCCACGCGGTTAATGGTTATTTGATGGTTCTCTTTTTGAATGACCCGGCGCGTGATTGCTGGAACGGCGTCAAGCTCTGCCCTGCGACGGCTTTCCCTTAGCGCCTTTTCTGACATCCGATTTTCTATGATGGCCCTTGCTTCGGTCGAAAATGAAGCGGTATCCGCAGCTTTGACAGAAGTGAAACCAATCGCGGCCACGGCAACAGCGATAATGAAGGGTCGGATTGTGGGTTTCATGGCCGAGTAGTTAGAGATGGAAATACTTCTATCGCCAACTGCGGGTCAAAATTAGAAGTGAGATACTCCAAAAACACCACCAATCGGAGGGTGTTTTGTCAATAGGAAAAACTCCATTATCGGTGGTGTGGAGGAAATCGTCAAAATACGTGAGCGTTTACGTCTGTTAAGAAGCCGTCATGGGCTTACCCAGGAAGAGTTTGCGCAAATTGCCGGTTTTAACTATAAATTTTACCAAAGTATCGAAGCAGGCCGAAAAAACAGAATTTGGCTGGAAACGGTTGAACGACTTGCGAGCGCCTACGGTTTGGAAACTTGGCAGCTACTGGGGCCGGAAATACCCGAAAAAACAAAGCCGAAACAAGTCGTGCCAAAATCCAAAGTTCATTATCGGTGAAGTGCCGAGCCAGATTTATGACCTGCTGACTGTAGACTATTTGACCGAACACGTTGTGCGTTTTATCTGCGAGGTATGGGCTTTGGGGGTCGGAAGTAAAAGACAGGCGAGACGGGAGTCTCGCGATCCCGGAGGCTGCCGTTAAAATTGGAGCGCGTGTGGGGTTGCCAGACTTTTATTTGTTCGCTTTGGCCAGTCTTTACATTCCACGCGATCAACGGCATGCAACTCATATGCTATTCTTGTTTGTTATGCTAGGTTGTGCGCTGGGCGGGGTCGTTCGCTCTATCGGGGCCGGGCTGATCACGCGCTTTTGCGGAGAGCGGTTGCCGTGGGGGACGCTCGGCGTCAATCTGCTGGGTAGCTTCCTGCTCGGATTATTGCTCGGTTGGGGGAGCCTCGCGAGCGCGGGCTGGTTGGCCGGGGACGGGGGCTTTGCTTTCGCAGGCATTGGGTTTTGCGGGGGGCTGACAACGTTTTCCACCCTGAGCCTGCAGAGTTTTGCCCTGGTTTCGGAACGGGCGTGGGGGCGCGCCCTGGCTAACTTGCTGGGTAGTGTGATTTTATGCCTATTGTGCGTCGTCAGTGGCTACGCGATCGGCGAGGGGTTGGCCGTATGAAAACGCATCTTTATATCGCGCTGGGCAGCGGAATGGGTGGCGGCTTACGCTACGGAATCGATCTGCTTACCCGGAGCATGGGGATGGGGGGCTTCCCGTTTTCGACATTCTTTATCAATCTCAGCGGAGCCTTTCTGGTCGGCTATTTGGCAGGGCGCTGGGCGAAGGATGGCAGGATGGTGGTGCATCCGCAGAAATGGAACTTGTGGGTCACCGGCTTTTGTGGCGGCTATACGACGTTTTCCGCGTTCAGCTGGCAGGTATTGGAGCTGGTCCAATCCGGCGGGGGGACCCTGGCGGGTGCCTATGCCGCCGCGAGCATCGGCCTCGGAGTATTTGCGGTGTCGATAGGGATTTTTTATGCGAGATGAGTTACGGTTTGCCTTCTTTGCGGGGGCACCTACAGATTGCGACGTATGTCGGAGAAAATGCAGTTGAGCACCTATGAAAAGGCCTTGGGTATTAATTTGGATCTGAAGCGCTACGGCGTCTTTGCCGAGATCGGGGCCGGTCAGGAGACTGCAAATTGGTTTTTCCGGGTGTCGGGAAGTGCCGGCACCGTGGCGAAAACGATTTCGGCGTATGATATGACGATGAGTGATGCGCTCTACGGGAAGGCGAATCGCTACGTTTCGCAGGAGCGACTCCACTCCATGCTGGAGTATGAGTATGGTCTTCTTGAAAAGCGCCTGGGCCCCGAAAGGGGGAAGGACACGACCTTTTTCTCTTTTTGCAATACGGTGCGGGCGCGGGGCTACCAGGACTCCGGGGAGTGTCATGGGTGGCTGGGAATACGCCTGCAATTGAAGCCGCAAACGGAGCCCTGCGAAATCGTATTGCACGTCCGACTGCTGGATGAAGCCAACGCCGACCAGATGGATGCACTCGGCAAGGTTGGGGTGAATTTGATTCATGCTGCCTTTTACCTTCGGGAAAATTTGACCGACTTTGTCGAGTCGCTCGGGGACGGTTTGAGTAAGGGCAGTGTCGAGGTGGATATGCTGCGCTTTTCCGGTGAGGACTTTCGCTATGTGGACAACCGCCTGTGTGCACTGCAACTCGTGCAAAGCGAGCTGACCGAAGCGGCCATGTTTAACGAAAAGGGTGAAATTGTGCAGGCCACGGATGCGCTCTACAAACGTCCGATTCTTCTTTTACGCGGTAGTTTCAACCCCGTGCTGAAGCTGCACCTTGATATGATCCAGCAATCGAGAACAGTTTTCTCGAATGTGCTGAGCGAGGCGCAAAAGAACCGTTCAATTGAGATCTGTGAAATCAGCATGAACAATCTGCTGCGTGACGGGTCTGTCGACCACGAGGACTTCATCGACCGTGCCGACGCGCTTCAGGCCCTGGGGAAGACCGTGCTGATCAGCCGGAGTGCGGAGTTTTACCGCATCGCGACCTACCTGAGTCGTTACACTGCCGAGCCCATTGCCATGATTTTGAGTATCGGTCTGCTCAATGAACTTTTTAAAGAAAAGTGGTCGGCCAATCTGGCGGGCGGGGTGATGGAATCCTTTGGACGACTCTTTAAAAATGGAGTTCAGCTTTTCGTCTATCCCTGGCACAACACCCGCAGCATGGAGTTGGTCACGGCCGAAAATTTCAAGGCACCCAAAAACTGGCAGAATTTTTACACCCACCTCTTTGAAAATAAGCGGGTTTTGCCCATCGGAGTGGGTGACCCGAGCTTACTGGCCAATACGGGGCGCAAGATTATGAAAATGATTGAGGCCGGTGATGCGACCTGGCGCGACTGGGTGCCGGTGGAAGCCCATGGTATGGTCGAGCGAAAGCTGAAACGATAGGCTTTCATGGCGATTATTTGGCAGCAGGTCATTGAGGGAAACCTCTATGAAGTGCGCACGGCGGGAGCGTCGGTGCGGCTGTATCGGAACGGGGTGAATCACTCACAGTGGAACCCAAACCGGCCGCTGGCCGGCTCGATCTGGGATTTAATCACGCTGCCGACCTTGTATCGCAGGCCGGGATTAATTGAAGACGTCCTCGTGCTCGGCTTCGGAGCGGGGGCCGTGGGGTGCCAACTGGCTGAGTTGGTCGCTCCGCAGCGCATTGTGGGGGTTGAGCTGGACCCGATCCACCTATCGATTGCCAACGGCTTTTTCGAATGCCCGGATAGTTGCGAATTGGTCGCCGCCGATGCGGTCGAGTGGGTGCAGCAGAGCCGTGGTGACGAGCGCTTCGACGTGGTCATTGAAGACCTTTACGGCGAAGCGGATGGCGTGCCCGCTCGCTGTGTGCCGATGGATGCCACGTGGTGTGAGTCGCTGGCGCAAATGCTTCGGCCGGGAGGTATGCTTATTTTCAATCTGATCGAACCGGATAAGGTAAAGCACTTGCCGATATTTCGATCAAGGGCGCTGCGGTGTCATTTTACGGAGTCGATCATGTATCGGATCGACGGCTACGAGAACCGGGTCATTGCATTCAGTGATCATCCCTTTGATGGTGACGCCCTTGAATCGAAACTGAGCGCGATCGGAAACCAACATCCGGCCTGTCGGGGCGTTGCGGAGCGCTACGTTAAGTGCCGCCGCTATGCCCCGAACTGCGTGGGCTGATTGGCCTTTAGGCTAAAGCAAAGTTTGACGCAGACCGCGAGGCTCATCTGAGCTGTTGGGCCGATACTGCTGAAGCGAGCACGCCACATTTGGCACCTTGTGGCGTGTCCGCTCGTCGGACGCCCGGACGTCGGTGTTGGTTACAGTAGCTCCGGCGGTCCGAAGATACCGCAGGCGCGAGCAAGCTCGCACGCCACGGGAAGTAAATCACGGAGCAAACTCGGCTTGCATCTGCGGCTATTTGCGCCACGGTCAGGATTTCTCATGAACGGAAACGACAACCGAACACGCCCGAAGCTCGCCGTCATTGACTATGGCATGGGCAATTTGCGCAGCGTCGTCCGAGCGTGGCAGCATGTGGGGGCCAATGCCTACCTGGCAGCGACTCCGGGCGAAATCGGTCGGGCCGATGCACTGATTTTTCCGGGGCAGGGTGCTATCGTCGATGCTATGCGTCTTCTTGAAAGCACTGGCTTCGATGCGGTTATCCGGGATTGGATCGCGGCGGACCGGCCTTTTTTCGGGATTTGCCTCGGGCTTCAGGCGCTCTTTGAGCATTCGGAGGAGGGCGATGCGGTCGGGCTCGGCGTCTTCAAGGGTGCCGTTCGCCGCTTCCGGTTGGATCCCGACCTGAAAATTCCTCACATGGGCTGGAATTCGGTAGCATTTGAGCCGGATACCGCTCTGACGGAGGGCCTTCGGTCGGGCGAAGACCAGTTTTACTTTGTGCATAGCTATCATATCGTGCCGACCGATCCGGAAATCGTCACCTTTCAGACAGACTACGGCGGTCGCTTCGTTTCCGGTATCCAGTCGGGAAATTGCTATGCCACACAGTTCCATCCGGAAAAAAGTCAGGCAAAAGGATTGCAACTATATGGAAATTTTTTGAAATCGCTTTAACCTCTACAAAGAAGACAGCACGACCCAAGCTTACGAAAACGACGAACATGGACAAGACCGGTACGATACGATTAGAGAAAGAGAATTTTGAGTTCCCCATCATTGAGGGAACCGAGGGCGAGAGAGCCCTGGATACCCGGACTTTGCGATCCAAGACCGGCTGCATCACGTTCGACGAGGGTTATGGTAATACGGGCTCGTGCTTGAGTGACATCACTTTCATTGACGGAGAAAACGGCATTCTTCGCCACCGGGGTTATCCTATCGAAGAGCTGGCAGCGAATTCGTCGTTTCTGGAGACGGCCATGCTCGCTATTTACGGAGAGCTGCCGCACAAAAGCTGCCTCAATGCCTTCCGCCAGCATGTTCGGCGGAATGCTTCGATCCACACAGGGATGCACAGCCATTTCGACGGGTTTCCCAGCTCTGCCCACCCCATGGCCATCCTTTCATCGATGCTTAATTCTCTGGGGGCCTACTACCCGGGAATGTCAACGAACAACCGAGAGCAGGATCTGGCGCATTTTGACGAAACGGCCGCATTGTTGATCTCCAAGGTGCGCACGATCGCGGCGATGACCTACCGTATGAAGATGGGTATGCCTTTCGTTTACCCCGCAGACATGAGCTACACGGGTAACTTCCTCCACATGATGTTCTCGGAGCCCTACCGACAGTATGTCGACGATCACGGTGCCGCAAAGGCGCTCGATTTATTCCTCATGCTGCATGCGGACCACGAGCAAAATTGTTCGACGTCAACCGTTCGCATGGTCGCTTCCGGCGGGGCCAACCTTTTCGCCTCTGTTTCAGCGGGCGTCTGTGCCCTCTGGGGTCCATCGCACGGGGGTGCGAATATGGCGGTCATCCAAATGCTGGAAGAAATCCACGCGGCAGGGGATGACGGTTCGCGCTTTATCGAGGCCGCTAAGAAAGGCGAAGCCAAGCTTATGGGCTTTGGCCACCGGGTTTATAAAAATTATGATCCGCGTGCCAGAATCTTGGGCAAAAGCGCCGAGTCTGTCTTGGAAAGCGTCGGGATTAAGGATCCGCTACTCGACATTGCACGAAAACTGGAGCAGGCCGCCCTGGAGGACGACTATTTCGTCAGCCGGAAACTCTATCCGAATGTGGATTTCTACAGTGGAATCATCCTCAAAGCGATCGGCATTCCCGTCGAAATGTTTACCGTGATGTTTGCCATCGGTCGTATGCCGGGCTGGATTGCCAATTGGAAGGAAATTGCGGAAAATCCCAAGAGCCGGATCCACCGGCCACGGCAAATTTATACCGGAAAGACGCTGCGCGAATACGTGCCGATTGATAAGCGTTAAATTTTCGAGCAAAGCACTTTCTCAATCGCCCCACAGAGCATATTAGTCTCCACTGGCTTGGCGAGGAAATACTCGCCCCCGCTTTCGTAAAAACCGAGTTTTGACTCCCGTTTAGAAACCATCGCCGAAACAAAGATAATCGGTATATTTCTAGTTGCCGACCTTTTCCTCAAGGTGGCAGCGACATCGCCGCCATCCGCCGAGGGCATGACCACGTCGAGCAGGATGATATCGGGGGTGAAATGCCGGGCCATTTCGTAAGCCCGCAGGCTCTCGTTCAATGTCGCAACAACGTAGTTGCCCGTTGCTTCCAGGTTGAGCTTTATCATGCGCGTAAAGCTGACCTCATCATCGATGACCAGAACGCGTCTTGCATCGGCATCCGCGGTGACTTTTCTTAGGTGGATCATTCTGAGTGGATTGATTCAGTGGGGTTTGATGGTGGGGCGGGGAGAAGTAATCGCATGCAAGCACCTTGCGCGTCCTCTCGATTGGAAAGGCTAATCAAACCATGATGCAGGTCGATAATACTTTTGCTGACTGAAAGACCCAGACCGCTGCCTTCTCCGCTGGCTTTTGTCGAAAAGAACGGATCAAACACTTTTTGGGCAGACTCCGGGCTGATGCCACTACCGGAATCAATGACTTCGATCATAACAATGGGGTCGCCCACGCGGAATAGCGCTGTCATTTCGGAAGAAAGGTTGGTCCCCGTTTTTTGCATGCGGATCATACGGCTACGAACGGTCAGGGACCCGCCCTCCGGCATTGCCTTGATCGCATTTAGAAAAATATTGATAAATACCTGTTCCATCTTTTGCCCGTCCATGCGGACCGCATTAATCGAATCACTCAGGTCTTCGATCACAGAAACGCCTGCCTGCGTGAAGTTGTGACGCATTAAACCAAGCACACGGCGAATCAGCTCATTGATGTCGCCCAAATCCATCTTCAGTTTTTGCGGGCTGGAATAATCCAAAAGTTCAAAGATCACGAGGTTGGCCTTGTTGACTGCCTCGCGCATATCTTTGAGAAGATCCAGAATTTCCTCCGGCCCATCAACCATGCTTTGGAGGTATTCGGCTCCCAGACTAATCACGTTAAGCGGATTCTTTACCTCGTGGGCCACCCCCGCTGCGAGACGCCCAACCGTTTTCAGTTTTTCCGCTTCGATCAGCTGGAGCTTGGTCTCTTCCAACAGCTGAATTGTTTTTTTCAGCTCTGCCTCCGACTGCTTTTGCTTCGTAATGTTCAGGGTTATACCGACGAGTCCAACAATCTGCCCGGCGTCGTCCCGGAGCGGGACCTTGTTGGTCAGCAACCAATATTCATCGGAGGTTCCTTGTTCCCGACAGTCGACAAGGTTCTCGATAGCCTTGCCCGAATCCATGATTTTACGATCAAATGTGCTTATGCGCTCCGCTTTTTCATTATCGATAAAATCGTAAAGCGTTTTGCCGAGCACATCGGCTTCTGTTGTGGCCCCAAGGTAGGCGACATGCTGTTTATTTACGAGAAGGTAGCGCCCATCTCTGTCTTTTACGAAAATTCCGGCCAAAGCGTGGTCAATAATTGTCCGGAGCATATTTTGCTTCGATTTCAGCCTGTCCTGGGTTTTTTTCAGTTCAGTCATATCTCTGGCGATACCCATGGTCCCAATGATCTGACCACGGATATCCTTCAACGGGACCTTAACTGTGTGCACCCAGTTGATGCGACCGTCCTCAAAGGTCTCCTTTTCCAGCTTGGGCTCCATTGCTTTGCCGCTGCGGATAATCTCCTGCTCGTCCCGATAAGCTGCGTGCGCATGTTCCTGAGAAAAGATATCGAAATCCGTTTTTCCGATCAGGTTTCCGTGCCCTTTGCCATACGACTCTAGCATGTGACGATTAACTTTCGTGAAACGACTTTCACGATCTTTAAAAAAGATGTAGTCCGAGACATTATTCAGGAGGGACTGGAGGAGTGACTGCTCCTGCAAATGGGTGTTCTCCCGAGTGCGTCGCCGGCGGGCACTGTCGATACGCACGACTAGTTCATCGACTGAAAACTGTCCGAATACCAAATAGTCATCCACCTCGCTGGTAACTTTGTCGAAGTCCAACAAATCCCGGAAATCGCGGCAGAGGGCGATCAGTGCGACGCGTAGTCGCTGGCTTCTGATCTCACGGATCGCGTCGATAGCGGCGCATTTATCCGTTCGCACATCGACGAGAACCGCATGGCAGACCCTTTCCAAGTCGGAGAAACCAAGTTTATCCAGGTTGTCGACATGCCGCAATTGACAGGCATTGTCGGCAGCCGTCTGCAAAAGCTCCTGCAATGACACGACGGCTTGCGGATCCGAGCTAAGCAGGATCAATTGTTGGGGGATGTTAAGGGGTTGTGCCGGGGTGTTTAGCAGAGCAGGGATAGGGTGAATAAAGACGGGGCAGGGAACAAGCTCGATTTTCAGGAAAGCGGGCGCTGCGATAGGGTGAATTTCACCCACTTATGTAGGGGCTTCACTTGTGAAGACCGCCGCTTACGTAGGCACTTTACGTAGGGGCTTCACTTGTGAAGACCGCCGCTTTGCCGGGGACCTGTATTGTAAGAGCCGATCCTCGGCGGTCTTCATAAATGAAGCCCCTACGCTTTGATGTCTTGGTCTTTCGATTCAACGAACACGCGGATTGACCGCATGGCGTCATCCCCGCATGCTTCGTCCATGCGAAAAAACGAGGTTCAGGAGATTCAGGGGCTCTACGGTCCGTTTAGTTTGTCGGAACGGGTTCTGCAGAAGATCTGGCTTCGTGGCGATTTTGATCAAAACGGGCTGCGGACACTCTCCGGCAAATCACTGCGCATTCTCCATCCGGGTCGTTGGAATTTGCTGGACGGCCCCGACTTTCTGGAAGCGCGCCTTGAGTTAGATGGTCAGCCGTGTATCGGCGATGTGGAAGTGCATTTTCATGCTTCCGACTGGAATCTGCATGGTCACGGAGCCAATCCGAATTTTGCGAACGTGTGCCTGCATGTCGTGCTCATACCGGAGACTTCGGATTCGGGCGTGCGGACGAGCCGGGGGATGGAACCCGAGACGGTTTATCTTATGCCCGTTCTGGAGCGGGATCTTGAGGATTACGCCGTGGATGATGCACTTTTGGAGCTCGAACAGGTGGAAGATGCGGCGTGGATGCTGGCATTCATTGAGCGGCCCCTGGAGGAGCGACGCGCCCGGCTACGGGTCGGTGCTGAGGCACGCTGGACCCGCAAGGTGGCTTTCGCCGGGAAGCGCTTGTCCGGTGCGGGTTGGCAGGACGCCTGCCATCAGTATTGTCTCGAGGTGCTCGGTTATGCGCGTAACCGTGCGCCCATGGCAAGGCTCGCGCTTCGCCATGGTATCGACGATTTTGCGAGCGGGCGCGTCTCTGTAGACAGTCTTTTTGAAGAGCAGGACGCAAACTGGCGTTTGAGTGGTCTGCGCCCCGCCAATCATCCCCGGCAGCGGCTCCGGCAGTATGCGAGTATTTGCCGGGAGCATCCGGACTGGCCGGAACGCCTCGGAAAGGTTTTGCAGTCGTTTCCGAGGGTTGGCGGGGGAGTGACCGGAGCTGCTTTCCGCCGGGCTCATGGCATCCCTCAGTTGGCCGGGTGCGTCTCGACCGAAGTATTTGGCGGGGCCATCAGTGCGAAGCGTCTGAACACGCTGATTTGCGATGCGCTGCTCCCTCTGGCCGCAGCGGAAGCTATGCTTCCCGGGGTGGAAATTTACTGGCAGCAGTGGCCTGCCGGTGACGCTCCCGACGCGCTCCACCGATTTTTGAAGCAGGCACAAATCATCGACCGCGCGGAGCCGTTTTCCAACGGTCAGCTGCAGGGTGCTCTGCAGCTGCTACTCGATGCGGGTTAAGGTTCAACATAGACAGACATGCCGTCGTGGACGAGACCGAGGAGCGTTTCTGCGTTCCAATTGGACAGCCGGAAACAGCCGCTGGACTCGGTGCGTCCGACTTGCTCGGGCTCCGGGGTGCCGTGGATACCGTAGCTGGGCAGGTTGAGCCCGATCCAGACACTGCCCACCGGATTGTTGGGGCCGGGCTGAATGATGAATTTTTCGATAATCCCTTCGCGGGCGGCGGTGGCATTGAGGATCGCGGGGTTGAAGGTGTAGTTCGGGTTCTTCACGCGGACCGCTACTTTCAGTTCGCCGCTGGGGCGCTTGTCAACGCGCCGGGCGATGCTGACAGGGGCATGAAAGAGAATACGTCCCGCCGGGTCGATGGCTTGCAGGGTTCGCTCCGATAGCGAAATGCGCAAATGCTCTGCGGAACCCCTGGTGCGGACTACCGGAATATGCGGGACTTTGATTCGCTGTCCGGGGTGTAATCCGTCCCAGTTGATTTCCGGGTTTAATCTCACGATTAAATCCGGATGGCTCTGGCTTGTCTCGGCGACCATTTCGAGAGCGGAGTGATAGGCCATGCGGCTACGTTGGCCACGCTCCCGCCAAGTGGTCGGCGGGGGATCGATTCGCCCAAGGTCCGCTTCGCTCAGCTCAATGTAGGCATAAACCGGATCCCGGATCATGATCTGTTTTCGGGTCGCCACATCCCATTCACCCGTGGGCGGCAATTCGTGGGCGCGCTGATAGGCGGTCAGAGCCTGTCGGGTCTGTGAACCGAGTGCGCCATCGATTGAGCCGGGTGAGAAGCCGCTGCGGGCCAGCGCAATCTGGAGTTCCAGGGTGTTTTGGATTTTCCGGGGCGGGGGCTCGGTCGGGGATTTCCCGGAGTCGACGGAAGGTAAGGGCAGCCAGAAATATGCCAGCAAGGTCAGCCCGATCACGCAGCACAGCCCAAGGGTGAACTGCCACCAGTTGCGGGAGACTTGTCTTTTAGGACTCAATTTGGTGGGTTTCTGGGCGCTTAAGCGAATCGGTCAAACCACATAATCGATCAAAGGCTCGGGGTCGAGAATGTCGGCGGTGGGGATGCGCTCTGCCAAGGCGCCCTTAAACCAGTCGCGGGCAGTCGGGTCGCCATGGGTCAGGACAATGGATCGGGCGGCGCTGCCCTCGGCGTAATTGAGCAGTTCCTCACGGTCGGCATGACCGCTCAAATCAAAACGGTCAATCGAGGCACGGATGGGGCAACTGTAATCGAGCGCGTCGAAGAAGAAAGTTTCCACCCCCTGATTGGCAAGCAGCTGCCCGCCCGGGGTGTCGGGGTCGCAGTAGCCCACGAAGCAGAGGCCGTTTGGCGCGTGAGGCAGGAGCGATGCGGCCACGCCGTAAGAAGGCGTGTGCTCGACCATCATTCCGCTGCTCACGAGGTAGATGCCTTTTTGGGGCAGATCGCGCCCCGGGCGCATATTTAGATCGACGGCCCGCACCTGCATCCTCTCCAGCATTTTGATGTCGAAATCAATCAGCCGTGTCTGCATGCGGATCGTTTCGAAGATCTCACAGATCGCCATGCCGAGCCCGGCTGCAAAAATCGGGCATCTCGGCAGTCGGCCATAATTGTGCGCTTCGTAGAGGATTTTAAATAACTCCTGCATCCGGCCCAGTGCGAATACGGGGATGAGGCAGCTTCCACCACGCTCCAAAATAACGCCGATTTGGTCGAGCAGCTTATCCACTTCGGCCGCGCGCGTTTTCGTGGGGTCGGGTATCTTGGCTCCGTGGGTGGTTTCCATGACCAGGGTGTCGATGGGACCTTTCGGCAGACGGGCACCGGGTAGCGTGCGTTGTTCCGTGAAAAGGACATCACCGGTGAAGATAATTCGGCGATTCGCGTGAATGACTTCGACCGCTGCGGCTCCGGCGACATGGCCCGCCGGGTGGAGAATTACTTCGATCCGATCCTTCCCTTTGCGGTAGATCTCGCCGCGCTCAAAGCGCTGGATGGCGATCTGCCGACTAAATTGCGCTACATCGCGATGCAGAAAAAGGGGGTATTCCGCGATGCCGTGTTCCTCGCGCTGACGCTTCATCACATTGATGGAATTACGCAGCATGCGGGGGGCGATCGTTGCGTTGGGGGCACTCGTGATGACGGTGG
Source organism: Verrucomicrobiota bacterium (assembly GCA_009908325.1). GTDB lineage: Bacteria > Verrucomicrobiota > Verrucomicrobiia > Opitutales > Coraliomargaritaceae > Thalassobacterium. The sequence goes on from JAAAPI010000123.1 coordinate 12,895, forward strand.
CGCCGGGGTTGTGCGCCGTGACAATCGGCATGGAGCCGAGGTGGTCAAGGTGGCAGTGCGTCAGGACGATCAAGTCCAGGTCAATACCTTCGATGGGGCCGAAGTCGGGTAGGGCATCATAGCCCAGCTTCTTGGGGTGGAGTCCCGCATCGATTAACAAGTTGAAACTGCCGATTTGGACAAACAGCGAGTTCGCGCCGATTGCGCCATATCGGTTCAGGTCAGTGAGCTTCATTCAGACGTCTGGAACAGGCAGGGAAACTCAATGTGTTTTTTCCGATTTTGGTTCTTCGGAGTTCTCCGGTTGCTTCGTCTCTGGATCCTGTTCCACCTCCCGGGACGTTTCGACTGATTTCGCGGGTTCGGCCTTGCCCTTTGGATCTGCCTTGGTCGGCTCCTCATCCATCGCCGTGCGGATATCCTCTTCGATATTTGAAGTGGCCTTTTTGAATTCTCGGATTGACTTGCCGAAAGATCTGGAGAGTTCAGGTAGGCGTTTCGCACCAAAAAGCAGGAGCACTACGAGAAAGATCAGGAGTATTTCGGGCCCGTTGATGTTTTGTAGAAATGCGAGTGTATCTATTTTCATAAGAGCGTGTGGTTTGTTGTTATAATCTCCGGGACTAGGAAATGTGCCCTAATTCGTCGTGTCTTCCGGATCGCGGTAGAGCTTTTCAAGGCGTGAACGCTCTGAATTACTTACCGGAACGACCCGGTTATTTATCTTTGGAAGCCCTTCCAATATGTCAGCCGTTC
>JAAAPI010000392.1 GCA_009908325.1 Verrucomicrobiota bacterium
GCGCGACCTGCTGCCCCTGATCGAGGGCACGACCGTTTCCACCAAGCATGGCCCGGTCAAGACCGACCACATCCTCTTCATCGCAAGCGGCGCCTTCCACATCGCCAAGCCGTCAGACCTCTTGCCCGAACTTCAGGGCCGCCTGCCCATCCGGGTCGAACTGCGCGCCCTGACCGAGGAAGATTTCGTGCGCATCCTGACCGAGACGGACAACGCCCTGACCCGTCAATACTCCGCCCTCATGGGGACCGAGGAGGTGACGGTCGAATTCACCGAGAACGGCATCAAGGCCCTCGCCCGCATCGCGGCGGAGGTCAACCAGACCATCGAGAATATCGGCGCGCGCAGGCTCTATACCGTGATGGAACGCGTGTTCGAGGAACTCAGCTTCACCGCCCCGGATCGAGCCGGGGAGAAGGTGGTCGTGGACGAAGCCTTCGTGGACGCCAACCTGGGCGAGCTGATGAAGTCGACGGATTTGAGCAGGTATGTTTTGTGAGCGGCTATCGATTATTGTGTTTAGGTTCGAGTGAGCCTCTTGTAGAAGCCGACCGATATGCACCAATTTGGCGGTCTGATCGTTGTCAGGCTTCTTGATGCTTGTGCTATACTCGATTTTGATCCAAGCCCGTCAACATGATTGAAAGTCTCAAAGTCACGCGTTTCAAGTCTGTTCGAGATCAAAGTTTTGATTTCGGGCGCGTCAATCTTTTTATTGGAGGTAATGGGGCAGGCAAGTCTAACATCCTTGAAGCCGTTGGTCTTGCTTCGGCCTGTCTGGGCCGTGGTCTCGGAGACTCAGATATTGGAAGCAAGGGTTTGCGTATAACCCCACCTGAGTTGGTGAAATCTTCGTTTAAGAACGAGGACTTGCCCAAAACTTTAAAGCTTGAAGCGAAATTTTGCGACGACATAAGTTATAATGCCGTTTTACAGAGTCGTGATAACGACCCACTTCTTCGGTTTTTCTCGGAGGCGGCTTTTTTTGGCAAAGACAACATCTTTGGGAGGAGTAATCGAGGTGCTCGAGCGACAGGTGTCACGCACGCCGATCGGTTAGAAAAGCATCGCGGCATTTGGGATCAGATCAAAGCGACATACGATCTGCCGGACGTTGTGGCGGATGTATTTTCTGAGTTTTCTCGCTTCGTTATTTTTTCCCCTCAGACAGATTTCCTTAGAGGTAAGCAAAGTGGCAGAGTTGACGTTCCACCCGTGGGACTGCGCGGAGAAGGCTTACCTGTAGCGGTGACAAGTTTCTTGGATGCTTGGGATGAGTTAAAGCCGAGGAAAGATCAAAAGAAGAACGAACAGCGTGTTGAATGGCAGATAATGGATGAATGTACCAAGTTAGTTTGGTTACCGGGATGGGCGCGTGAATTTGGAGCACATCGCCCAAACCCAATTCTTACTTCTCGAGAAATAGCCGACGCATCAAGCGACATCGTGTACTTCGTAGACAAGTTTATGCATGCCAAGCGTAACCAACTCTCTGTTTACGATAGTAGCGAAGGAACACTCTTCCTGCTTTTCTCAGCTATCATCTTGTCGCATCCTTCAGCGCCGAGGGTTTTTGCGCTCGATAATGTAGATAATGCGCTCAATCCAAAGCTTACGAGAAAGCTGGTGGAACAGATCATTCGCGTCGTTAATCTGACTTCTAAAACAAACGCCAATTGGGGTGCCAAGCAAGTATTTTTGACCAGTCACAATCCAACTTCGCTTGATGCTTTTGATCTTTTTGACGACAACCAAAGAGTGTTTGTGGTTCGGCGGAATGAACGGGGACACACCACTGCAGAAAGACTTCAGCCTCATCCTAAAATGAGCCGTGATGATTGGCAGCTTGCTATGAACGGAAGAAACCTTTCTCAGGTTTGGCTTGATGGTGATATCCCAGGAGCTATGGGTGATCTTTAATGAGAATTGGAGTTGTGTGTGAAGGCCCGACCGATTTCTTCGCGATAAAAGAATTTCTGGGACACTCGCTCGAAACCGAAGGAGTAGAAACTCAGTTTGTCCCTTTGCAGCCTGAAATTGACAAAACTGCTAGTGACGGCGGATGGACGCAAGTACTGACTTGGCTATTGAGGAATCCACCCGCAACGAGAATTCAAAAATACTTTGGTGGCGGTTTGTTTGGCGGTACCTTGGGTGTTGAGCCAATGAACGGTCTTTTGATTCAGCTAGACAGCGATATTCTCGGTGATGATGGGTTTAAGAAATTTGTAAGAGATGTGCTTGACCTAGACGTGGAAAATCCCGCGGCCAGTGCAGCTCGCGCAGAACAAGTCAAAACAGTACTTTCGCGCGCAAGCAAATTGGCGGAAATGACAGATGCGGACGTTGAGCGACATGTTCTGGCACCTGCGGTTGAGTCCACAGAGAATTGGTGTGTGGCGGCGTTTTTAACTCCGACCCGAGATTTCGAAACACTCGCGGGTGCCGAATTGGTGGACGAGTTCATGTGTGCCCTTGAACGTAGCGAAGGCAAGGATCCATCGCCGCCATATTCCAAGATAAGCAAAGGAAAGAGACGACGCAGGCGTTTCTGCTCTACACACAGAAATTGCTCTCAAAGAGTCATTACTGGTTGCTTTCAGTTCTCTGCAGCTCATGATCAACTTCTCGCCCTATCCTAAAAGTTTTTGAAATGGTCTTAATAACGCCACGACGTTAAAGAGTTTGCTGCAACTACCGTCCGTCCTCTTAACCCGCCAAAACCCCAAAAATCGCACCGTCTGCATACCACCCAAATACCGACGCGATACCGACGTTCCGTTTTGGCCTGTCCGGGGGGCGTTAACGAATCGGATCGCACCCCTTTTAATTCGCTTTTCTTCGCCCGGGTTTCGGGCCACGAAGGGGGCCATGCGGCTCCTCGATTTTCTCCGTGACAACCTCCCCTTCCTGTCGGCGGGTATGCTGCTGACCTTCCTAAGTTCTTTTGGACAAACGTTTTTTATCTCGCTCTTCGCAGGGGAGGTTCGGGCCGCGTTCGACCTCAGCCACGGGCAATGGGGCGGGATCTACACGCTCGGCACCACCGCCTCCGCCCTGGTCATGGTCTGGGCCGGCGGCCTCACGGATTTTTTTCGCGTCCGCACCCTCGCCCCTATCATACTGATATTGCTGGCTTTTGCCTGCCTCTCCATGGCGTTCAACCCGGTCTGGTGGGGGTTGATTGCGGTTATTTTTGCCCTGCGTTTCACCGGCCAGGGCATGACCAGCCACCTCGCCGTCGTCGCCATGTCCCGCTGGTTCATCGCCACAAGGGGCAAGGCCCTGTCCATCGCCACCCTCGGCTTCGCCCTGGGCGAGGCGCTCTTACCCCTTGTTTTCGTTGCACTTCTGGCTGTCTACGACTGGCGCATGTTGTGGGTCGCCGCGGCAATCATCGCCCTTGTCGGCGTCCCCGTCATCCACCGCCTCCTCCGCCTCGAACGCACCCCCCAATCCCTGGCCGAAACCGACCAGTCGGTGGGCATGGGTTCTCGCCACTGGACCCGCAATCAGGCCTTATTTCATTGGCTTTTCTGGTTCATGGTCCCCGCACTTTTGGGCCCCGCAGCCTTCAACACGGCCTTCTTTTTCCACCAGGTCCACTTCGCCGAATTAAAGGGCATCCCCCACGTCCAGCTGGTCGCCCTCTACCCGTTCTACACCGCCGTCGGCATCATCGCGATGGTCCTTTCCGGCTGGGCGCTGGACCGGTTCGGCACCGCCAGGTTGATCCCGTTCTTCCAGCTTCCCATGGTCGCCGCCTTCGCGATTTTCGCCTTTACTGACAGCACCTTGACCCTGCTTGCCGGCCTCTTCTTCCTCGGCCTGACAACGGGTGCCAACACCACATTACCCAACGCCTTCTGGGCCGAATTCTACGGCACCGCCCGCCTCGGTTCGATCAAGGCCATGGCCGCCGCCGTGATGGTCTTCGGCTCCGCCATCGGCCCCGGCCTGACCGGCATGGGCATCGATCTGGGGCTCGGATTGGAAAGCCAATACCTGATCGTCGCAGGCTACTTCGTCTTTACCACGCTGATGATGACCGTCGGCATCACACGCGCCAAACCCATGCTACCGGTTGCGGCGTAGATAGACATAATACGCACCCCCGCCCCCATGCCGGACATGCGCCTGGGTGATCTGCAAGACCAACCCCGAGAGCGGCGCCATTCCCAGCCACTGCGGCACGGCATGGCGCAGCACCCCATGCCGTGCCGGGATCGGCCCGCCAGTGTCGGTGTTCTTTCCCTTGCCAGTGATCACCAGAACCAGCCGCTTGCCCTGCGCCTGCGCCCGCAGAATGAAGCCTGTCAGCGCTGGCTGCGCCTGAGCGAGTGTCATTCCGTGCAAATCAATCCGGGCTTCGGGGTCGACCTTGCCACGCTTCAGACGCGTGTTGGTGCGCTTGTCCATTTGCAGTGGCTGGCGGGCAAGGCGTTCGGGGAGGCCGGGCAAACTGTCATGCTTATAGTCCGGAGGATTGGCGTTCTGTCCGACCTTGAAATCAGAAAGCTCCGGTTTCGGCGCGTCAGACGGTTGCTTCGACTGCGTCCGTAACAGGGTTGGCCCCTCTTTTTCCGCCTTCGGGTCCAACCGTTCGGTTGTTTTTGCGACCTGCTGCCAAAGCTTCAATTCATCGGGCGTGACCCGCCTGCGGCTCAAAGGTTCGGCTCCGTCGCAGTGGCGTAGGCACGCTGGATCGGCAGCAGGACGACCATGCGGCCCGGGTCGCGAAGACGACCGGCCTTTTGCCCCGCCTCATCCCCGGTGCCGATGAAGATATCGGCCCGCTGCGCCCCCTTTATGGCAGAGCCGGTGTCCTGTGCGATCATCAGCCTGCGGATCGGGCCAGCGCCCTCTTTCTCGATCCAGACCGGAGCACCGAGCGGAACGTAGGCCGGGTCGACTGCAATCGTGCGGCCTGCGGTCACGGAACGGTTCATCGCCCCGAGCGGACCCATATGCGCCGGCACGGAATCTATCCGGCGAAAGAACACATAGGATGGATTGTGCCAAAGCAGTTCCTGCCCCGCCACGGGATTGCGCCGGACCCAGTTCTTGATCACTTGGGCCGAAACCTGATGCGCCTGGTAGATGCCGCGCCGGACCAGTTCGGCTCCAATTGAGCGGTATTCGTGCCCGTTCGCCCCACCATAGCCGACACGGATCTTGCGCCCGTCGGGCAGGGTCACGCGACCCGAGCCCTGGATTTGCAGAAAGAATTTCTCGACCGGATCGTCCACCCAAACGATTTCAAGCCCGCGACCCTGCATTGCAACGCTGGCTTCTATCTCTCGCCGGGTCAGCCATGGATTGCCGTTTTGCGCCTCGGGGGGTTTTCGGTAAAGCGGATACCGATATCGTGAAGAACGTGACAGGGATCCGTTCAGCTCGGGTTCGAAATATCCGGTGAACAGCGCATCTTTGCCGTCTTCGATCAGAACGGGGCGGAAAAAAAGCTGGAAAAAGTCGCGGGCCGCCGGTCTTTGCTGCGCAAGAGCGCACAGCGCACGCCAGTCCGGGTTATCCAGATCCGGACAGGTCAGCAGAAATGCGTCAAGCGCCTTTTCGTGGTCGTCCTTGTCCCAACCGGCAAGATCTTCGAAGCCCAGGACGGTACGCGTTACCTCCTCTGCCCTGACGGCAATCGACGCCATCACCAGAAAAAGGAACGCTGCTGCCGCCCGTCCGATCATTCGCCCGTGGCAACAAGCCGCCAGTTGGGATCGTCTGACCCCATAACGCGTTCGAAGGTCCAGCTGTCCTTCTGCTTCTTGGGCTTGCCGGGTTCGCCCTCGACGATTTCCCCGTTCTGGTCGCGCACAACGGAAATAAGCTCGCCAATGAACCGTACGGTGATCTCGGCGGTGTTGGTCGCATTATCGAATTTGGCGTCCGCCAAGGTCGTTTCGCGAACGCCGACAAATTCGGCTTCAACACTCAGGCCTTGCTGCGCGCGGGAGTCCACGACGCTTTTGAAGGCTTCGTAGACATCATCATCCAGGAAGGGCCGGATTTCGTCCATCTGATCACGCTCAAACGCCATGAGAATCCATTCATAGGCCTGTTTGGCACCCTGTAGAAATTCTCCGACCGCAAAACTGTTGTCTGCGCGCTTCATATCAGCAAGCGCATTGGCGCTATCGGATCCTTCAGGCGCATGATCGGTAATATCATGGTCAGGACCGCCGTCGATCACTTCGAAGTCTTGCCTACGTGACGGTGTGGGCGTCGAAGGGCGCGGCTGTTGCGACGGCTCATACCCGTCGCGGGTGCCGAGAACGCTTTTCAGACGGAGTATCAGGAAAATGGCTATGCCTGCGAGGACCAGCAACTGAAGTAGGGGCGAGTTCATTCAAACCTCTCAACGTGCCCAGGATGGAAACCTCCCGGTTTGGTTCTTATGTAGGGTGTTGATCCGGGCGAGTCCACCATAGCCGCCTTTGAAACCAAGGAGGATCGTTCTCATGTGGCTATTTGTAGCCTTTCTTGCGGTGCCGCTTATCGAAATCGCGCTGTTCATACAGGTCGGCGGGTTGATCGGTCTGTGGCCGACACTGGCCATTGTGGTCTTGACGGCGATCATCGGCACTTGGCTGGTGAGAACCCAAGGCGCCATGGCGATCGGGCAGCTTCGCTCCTCGTTTGAAAAACTGGATGACCCGACCGAGCCGTTGGCGCATGGGGCAATGATCCTGATCGCCGGCGCTTTGCTGCTGACGCCGGGCTTTTTTACTGACGCGGTCGGCTTTTCGTTGCTCGCTCCGCCGATCCGCAAATCGCTGTTTCAATTCCTGCGCAAGCGCATAAAGGTACAGCGCTTCGAGATGGGTCCGAACGGACCGAAGGACATGCGCCGTGATCCTCGCCCGCGCGCGAAAGGCGACGTGATCGAAGGCCATTATGAAGAGGTCGACCCCCCCAAAAAACCCAACCATGACGGGTCGGGTTGGACGCGGCATTGACACGCGGGCATTGAGGCGCGTTCGGCATCCTGCTAAGGCTTCGCGCGACGTATTTTCCCGCCAGGAGACAATAGATGGCCGAACAGGATAATGGCGCCGCCAAGACGGACGCCGAAGCAACGCAAACCGGTCCCAAGATGAACGTGTTGACACAGTTCATCCGTGACATGTCCTTCGAGAACGCTCTTGCCCAGCGCGGCTCTGGCGGTGAGGTCAATCCCGACGTTCAGGTGGCCGTGAACCTCGACGCCAAGAAGCGGTCGGCGGAGCATCAGTATGAGGTCATGATCAAACTGGTCATCACCTCAAAGAACAAGGGCACCGAAGATACGCTTTTCCTGCTGGAGTTGGAATATATCGGCGTGTTCCAGATCGAGAATGTCCCGGACGACCAGATGCATCCTTTCCTTCTGATCGAGTGCCCGCGGATGATCTTTCCTTTCGTGCGCCGTATCGTCAGCGACGTGACGCGCGACGGTGGGTTCCCGCCGCTGAACCTGGAAACCATAGATTTCGTCCAGCTTTATCGCAACGAGATCATGCGCCGTCAGGCCGCATCAGCCGAAGAAAAGCCGACGCCGGACGCCTAAAGCGTTTCGTGAAAAACCTGACTCACAGATTTTCGGGAAACGCAGTGAAACGCTCAGATGTTGTACGCGTTTCGCCTTTATCTGGTGCCTCGGGTTAAAAGCGAAACGCTTTAAGACATCTGTTTCCAGAGCGCGCCGTCGCCAATGTGTTCCACGAATGCCTGGTGCGCGGCGCGTTCTTGTTCGCTGAGCCTTGGCGGGAGCGGATTTGCCCGAGGACCGGGGTGCCAATCCGCCGGAGCGCTGTCGTCCGTGCGTTCCGGTGAATAGGCGCCTGCAAGCGCGAAGTCGGGTTGGCGTCCGCCTATGAGTTCAAGATAGACCTCTGCCAGTATCTCGGAGTCGAGCAGAGCACCGTGAAGCGTGCGCGACGAATTGTCGATCCCGAACCGCCGGCACAGCGCGTCGAGCGAGGCCGGTGAGCCCGGGTACTTGCGTCTGGCAATGTCGAGCGTATCGATTGCCTGGTCCCACGGAATCTTGCGAAATTTGAAACGCGACAGCTCGGCATTCAGGAATTTCATGTCGAAAGCGGCGTTGTGAATCACCAGTTTGGCGTCACCGATAAAATCGACGAAGCTTTGGGCGATCTTCTCGAACACCGGCTTGTCGCGCAGGAAATCGTCGCCAAGACCGTGCACCTCGAACGCTTCCTGCGGCATGGAGCGCAACGGGTTGATGTATTCGTGATACGTGCGACCCGTGGGCATGTGATTGAAGAGCTCGACAGCACCGATCTCGACGATGCGATCGCCCTGTTCAGGATCGAAGCCGGTGGTTTCGGTATCGAGTACGATTTCACGCATGGATCAGCCTGTTCTGGATGTCTTGCAGCACATCCTGAACCTGTGTGCGGGCATGTTCAAGCGTATCGGTGACAACGATATAGTCTGCACGGGCGCGTTTTTCCGCATCGGGCAGCTGCTTGGCGCGGATCGCCTTGAACTGTTGCTCGCTCATCGTTCCTCGGGCCATCACGCGATCTTTTTGCATTTTGGCCGGCACGGTGACGCATAGTGTTGCGTCCATCTGCCTGTCCGCGCCGGTTTCGAACAGCAAGGGAATGTCCAAAACGGTGATGGCCGCGTCTGTCCTGTCTAGAAAGTCTGCCCGATCTTTGGCGACAAGCGGGTGGACTGTGTCCTCTATCATTTTCAGCGCATCGGGATTTTCCAAGATAATCGCCTTCAAGCGCTCGCGGGACACGGCATCATCGACAATCGCGGTGGGAAAAAGCGTTTTCAACGGTTCCACCGCATCGCCGCCAGCTGAATACAGCCTGTGAACTGCAGCGTCGGCATCCCACAGAGCGCATCCTTCGTCTGCGAACATTTGGGCGGTGGTCGATTTGCCCATTCCGATCGAGCCGGTCAGCCCAAGTTTGAACGTCATCTGAGAGCGGCCGCCCGGGTGGCGCTGTCAACTTCGGGACGGACACCGAACCAGCGTTCGAAAGCAGGCACGGCCTGGTGCAGCAACATACCGAGACCGTCTACCGTCTGGCACCCCATTTCTTCCGCTTCGGCCAGCAGGCGCGTCTTGAGCGGGGCATAGACAAGATCGGTCACCAAGGTGGCCTTGTGCAGACCGTCCAGCGGAACACGCATCGGGGGTTTGCCGATCATGCCCAGCGACGTGGTGTTCACGACCGTCGCCGCATCTTCCATCATGTTCCCGGCCTGAACCCAGTCGACCACTACGATTCGCTTGCCGAATTCGGTCTTGAGCGCATCGGCCCGGACCCGAGTGCGGTTGGCGATCATGATCTGCGGCACACCGACCTCCAACAAGGCCGAGATCACGGCCCGCGCCGCACCGCCCGCACCCAGAAGCGCCGCGGGCCCAACCTTGGGGTCCCAGCCCGGTGCGTTCTGGCGAAGGTTCTGGATGAAACCGACGCCGTCGGTATTGTCGGCATGGATCTTTCCATCCTTACGAAAGATCAGGGTGTTCGCCGCCCCTATCAACGTTGCCCTGTCGGTGATCAGGTCTGCGATTTCCAGCACCTTTTCCTTGTGTGGCACCGTGATGTTAACCCCGACAAATCCCATCTTGGGCAATGTGCGCAAAACATGTTCCAGATCATCCTGAGAAACGTCGATCGGGATATAATGACCGGGGATTCCATGGGTCTTGAGCCAGTGGGTATGAATTTGCGGGGACTTGGAATGCGCCACCGGCGAACCGATCACACCTGCCAGCGGAATCCGGTTTTCTGTCATGTCTCAAGCTCTCCTCGCAGGCTGAGATACGATAGAAGTTCAAGCAGAGGCAAGCCGAGCACGTTAAAGTAGTCTCCGTGAACCTGACTGAACAATCGCACTCCTTCTTCTTCCAGCTTGTATGCACCGACAGAATGCCGGATGCTATCCCAGTTCCGATCGACGTAGCCCTCAAGGTATGTGTCCGAAACCTCACGCATCATCATCCGGACAATGCCGACATGCCGCCAAACCGGTTGCGACCCGTCACAAATGACGGCAGCGGACAGAAGCTCGTGCCGCTGACCACGCATCGCACGAAGTTGATCGAGCGCCTGGCCCGGGGTCTCAGGCTTGGACAGGATCTGACGCTGAAAGCTGAGAACCTGGTCACACCCTATGACCAGCGCATCGACATGCTTCGCGCTTTGCTTGGTGGCTTTGAGTTCAGCCAGGGCATCAGCGATATCACGGGGCGACGCACCGTCGGCAACCATACTGTCGCGCACGGTAGTTTCGTCGACACGTGCGGGTGATACATCGAATGAGACCCCCGCATTTTCGAGCAGCGTTTTTCTGATAGCCGATCCGGAGGCCAAGATGATCTTGCGTGACATGTGGATATCCCGTTGCATATCTACTTGCTTTTTGTAGGGACAGATTGCCGAAGTTTCCAACATTTCAGGGATGGATGGGAAAACCCGGTGATCTCGCGCGTCTTCAGGATTTCTTTACACTTGGGGACAAGGAAAACTCTGAATACGGGAAAATGGTGCTCTTGCGCGGTCACTGGCCATTTCTTCCACCTGTCGTGTTCGAACTTTTAAACGTGAAAAATTATATTTGTCAGATATTTATAGAGTCACAGGTTCAGCAGGATCAGCGTATTCAACAAGTTTATCCACATGCCGCCATCAGGTGGGAAAATCAGTGGATAACTTCGTAATCCCCAGACTGTGCCGACTCCTACAAAATCATCATCCTTTTTCTTTCTATATTTATTATTTAAGGGAAGAGCAGAAAAATCGGGAATGACATGTCTGACCTTCTGGCCTCAGTTTATCTTTGGATAAAGGCACTGCACATCATGGCCGTGATCTCGTGGATGGCGGGCCTGTTTTATCTGCCACGGCTATTCGTCTACCACGTAGAACAATCGAAGCCCGGAGACAGCCGCGACGAGGTTTTTCAGACGATGGAGCTCAAGTTGCTGCGGGTGATAATGAACCCAGCAATGATCGTAGCCTGGGTGGCCGGGTTGTGTCTTGTCGCGACGCCGGGGATCATTGATTGGTCCGCGGTATGGCCCTACCTGAAGTTGGCGGGTGTCGTGGCCATGACGTGGTTTCACATGTGGCTGGCTGGCCGTCGCAAAGCATTCATGGCGGGCGGGAACACTTTGACGGGGCGACAGTACCGCATGATGAACGAGGTGCCGACGCTGCTGATGGTCGTTATCGTTCTTTCTGTGGTCGTGAAGTTCTGAGATTGACTCGGCAAGCGAGTGCTCTTAGGTAGCGTCGAACGGGTCCCGTCCGGGCATCCCGAATTCCATAACACGATGCCGAAAACGCGCGGACACGAAGCGCCGATTTCGCAAGGACCTTTCCATGTCTGACGAACGCCTGAACCTGTCCGATCTCAAGAAGCAATCCGCCAAGGACCTGCTGTCCATGGCTGAAGAGCTTGAGATCGAGAATGCCTCCACCATGCGCAAGGGGGAGATGATGTTCCAGATCCTTCGCGAACGCGCGGACGAAGGCTGGACAGTTTATGGGGACGGCACGCTTGAGGTGTTGCAGGACGGGTTCGGGTTCCTGCGGTCGTCCGAGGCAAACTATCTTCCTGGACCCGATGACATCTACGTCTCCCCCGAGACCATCCGGAAGCACTCGCTGCGCACTGGCGACACGATCGAAGGCGAGATCAAGGCGCCTGAAGAGAACGAACGCTATTTCGTTCTGACTTCGGTAACACAGATCAACTTTGCCGACCCCGAAAACGCCAAGCACAAGATCGCGTTCGACAACCTGACACCGCTCTATCCCGATGAGCGTCTTCAGATGGAGATTGACGACCCCACGATCAAGGACAAGTCCGCCCGCGTGATCGACCTGGTGGCGCCTATCGGCAAAGGCCAGCGGTCGCTGATCGTGGCGCCGCCCCGCACGGGTAAGACGGTGATCTTGCAGAACATCGCGACGAGCATCGAGCGGAACCACCCCGAGTGCTATCTGATCGTCCTGCTGATCGACGAGCGGCCTGAAGAGGTCACTGACATGCAGCGGTCGGTGAAAGGTGAGGTCATCAGCTCGACCTTTGACGAGCCGGCCGGGCGTCACGTGGCGGTCGCGGAAATGGTGATTGAAAAGGCGAAGCGCTTGGTCGAGCACAAACGAGATGTTGTTATTCTGCTCGACTCCATCACAAGACTTGGTAGAGCGTACAATACGGTCGTTCCGTCATCAGGTAAGGTTTTGACCGGCGGTGTTGATGCCAACGCATTGCAGCGACCCAAGCGGTTTTTCGGCGCAGCCCGGAACATCGAAGAGGGCGGATCGCTTACGATCATTTCGACTGCGTTGATCGATACCGGCAGTCGTATGGACGAAGTTATCTTCGAAGAATTCAAGGGCACAGGTAACTCGGAACTGGTGCTGGATCGCAAGATTGCCGACAAGCGTGTCTTCCCGGCAATCGACATTCTGAAATCCGGCACTCGGAAAGAGGACTTGTTGATCGACAAGGTCGATCTGCAGAAGACCTATGTCCTGCGTCGTATCCTGAACCCGATGGGTACCACCGATGCGATCGAGTTTCTTCTCGGGAAGCTGAAGCAGACAAAGACGAACTCGGATTTCTTCGATTCCATGAACACCTGATGTGAGCCCGGTCAGAGGACCTATGGACACGATCTTTGCTCTTTCGACTGCGCCAGGCAAAGCAGGCGTAGCGATCATCCGCGTTTCCGGCGCCGCGGCGTTTCAAGCTGTCGAACCCCTTGTGGACAGTTTGCCGGCGCCGCGGCGTTCGGGCTTGCGGAGCGTGAAATCACCAGACGGCGACGTGTTGGATACCGCGCTGGTATTGACGTTCGAGGCCGGACACAGCTTTACGGGCGAAACGACAGTCGAGATTCAATGCCATGGATCGAGGGCGGTGGTTTCAGCGATCCTGGATGCGCTTGGTCGACAGGACGGTTTACGACCGGCCCAGCCGGGTGAGTTCACGCGGCGGGCATTGGAAAACGAAATGCTGGATCTGGCGCAGGTTGAAGGCCTGGCAGATCTGATCGACGCGGAGACCGAAGCGCAACGAAAACAGGCTGTGAGGGTCCTGTCTGGGCAGTTGGGTGCTAGGGCCGAAGAGTGGCGGCGCAAACTCATCCGTGCAGCCGCTCTTTTGGAAGCGACAATAGATTTCGCCGACGAAGAGGTTCCGGAAGATGTGTCGCCTGAAGTGTCGGAATTGCTTGAGAGCGTGCGCGCCGAACTGGATAAGGAAATTGCCGGTGTCGGAAGTGCAGAGCGTATCCGTGAGGGCTTTGAGGTGGCCATCGTAGGTGCACCGAATGTCGGCAAGTCCACACTTCTTAACGTCCTTGCCGGGCGAGATGCCGCGATCACCTCGGAGGTTGCGGGTACAACGCGCGATGTGATCGAGGTTCGGATGGATCTGAGCGGTCTTCCGGTGACATTACTTGATACCGCGGGTTTGCGTACAACGGAGGACGAAGTAGAATCCATCGGCGTGGACCTCGCCATGAAGCGCGCCAAGGCTGCCGACCTTCGGGTTTTCCTT
>JAAAPI010000020.1 GCA_009908325.1 Verrucomicrobiota bacterium
AACTCAATGTGTTTTTTCCGATTTTGGTTCTTCGGAGTTCTCCGGTTGCTTCGTCTCTGGATCCTGTTCCACCTCCCGGGACGTTTCGACTGATTTCGCCGGTTCGGCCTTGCTCTTTGATTCCGGCTTGGTCGGCTCCTCATCCATCGCCGAACGAATGTCTTCTTCAATATCCGAAGTGGCCTTTTTAAATTCCCGGATCGATTTCCCGAACGATCTGAAAAGCTCGGGCAGGCGCTTTGCGCCGAAGAGCAGAAGCACGATGAGGAAGATCAGTAGTATCTCGGGGCCGTTAATGTTTTGTAGAAATGCTAGCGTATCTATTTCCATAAGAGCGTGTGGTTTGTTGTTATAATCTCCGGGACTAGGAAATGTGCCCTAATTCGTCGTGTCTTCCGGATCGCGGTAGAGCTTTTCAAGGCGTGATTGTTCCGGTCCACTCACGGGAACGACTCGATCATTTATGTTTGGGCGCCCTTCCAATATATCGGCGGTCCGCAAACCGCTGGGGCGTTGGACGCGCGTCTTGAGAAATCCGGTCTGATTGCCACCGCGATCAATGGTCTTCAGGAACGTTCTGTCTGAAAAACGATGGCCGCTACGCATCGTGGCCAACCGCTCGCGCTCGTTCACATGAACGATGGTGACATCGTTGGCCTGTGGGGTCCGGCTGGCGGCCCCCACAGCACCGACTGGCTCACTGCCCTCGGTTACGCGGACGCCGCTGGAACCACCACAGGCGGTCATCAAGGATAGAAGCAACGCGCCGGCTGCGAGAATTGAAGTGGCTTTGAGCAACATGAGTTTTATTTATCTTGAGCGTTCTCTCTTTTGATACTGTCCATTCCGGGTTTTTCAAGGTTGATATCACCTTCGAAGAAACCATGCAGTTGGCGGATGCGGGTGGGGTGGCGCATTTTCCGGAGTGCTTTGGCTTCGATCTGCCGGATTCGTTCCCGCGTGACCTTGAACTGCCGACCCACTTCTTCGAGGGTTCGCGAGTAGCCATCGGCCAGGCCAAACCGGAGCGAGAGGACGCGGCGCTCACGGTCTGTCAGAGAGTCGAGCACGTCGGTGATTTTTTCACGCAGCAGGCTGTAGGCCGTCATATCGTAGGGGTTTTCCGCGCCCTTGTCTTCGATGAAATCACCGAAGTTGGTGTCGTCGGAGTCACCTACCGGGCTCTGCAGCGAGATGGGCTGTTGCGCCATCTTCATGATGGACTGGACCCGCTCAATGGGCAAATTCATCTCATCGGCCACCTCCTCGGCAGTCGGTTCGTGTCCGAGCTCCTGCAGAAGTTGTTTTTGAATCTGCATGACCTTGTTCAGCGTTTCGATCATGTGCACCGGTATGCGGATCGTCCGGGCCTGGTCCGCGATGGAGCGCGTGATGGCCTGCCGAATCCACCAGGTGGCGTAGGTAGAGAACTTGTAGCCGCGGCGGTATTCGAATTTTTCCACCGCTTTCATCAGGCCCATGTTGCCCTCCTGGATCAGGTCGAGGAAGGAGAGACCGCGGTTGGTGTATTTCTTGGCGATGGAGATGACGAGGCGGAGATTGGCCTCCACCATTTCGGTCTTGGCCTTGTGGGCCTGGCGCACACCTGCGCGCACCTCGCGAATGATCTCCATCAATTCGCGGGGGTTCATCTTGAATTCCGCTTTGATGGCATCGAGACGCTGCTGTGTGGCTTTAACGTCGACTTTCTTCCTGCGGCGCGATGACACCATTTCAGCGGCCTCTAAATCGTCATACAAACTTGCGATTTCGCGATAGACCGGGGTTAGTCCTGCGAGGAAATCCTCAAAGCACTTTAGCTTCAGGCAATATTTACGAAGCACTTTGCGGAGCTCTTCCTCGTATTTGATCATGCGGGTCCGGGCCCGCTTCGCGTTGGACTCATTGCTTGCGTTGATGTGGCTGTCCCAGGCAGCGTAGATACGCTCACCGAGGCGATGCGCCTCGTCGAGCAGCTTGGGCAAGCTATTGAAATAAGCTTCGCGGCTCTCGATCTTTTTGTCCAACACCACGCGGTCGAAGCGCTCCTCGCGGTTCAGCAGTTTCTGCACGAGGTTGTTTTGAAACTCGAGCGTGAGTGCCGTCGAGAAGAGGGCATCCTGAGCCCGGAGCTCGGCCTTTTCGATACGCTTGGAGATGGAGACTTCTTCTTCACGCGTCAGCAGGGGGACCTGCCCCATCTGCTTGAGATACATGCGGACGGGGTCATCGAGAATATCATTTTGCGAGGTGCGGACTTCTTTTTCCTCCGTCTCATCCTGACGGGCCTTGAAGGCTTCAACCTCGTTTTCGTCAAGTATTTCGACTTCGAGATTCTGCAGAATGGAGATGACATTTTCGATCTCGTCCGGATTGTTTACCGAATCCGGCAGCGCTTTATTGATGTCTTTGTAGGTTAGGAAGCCTTGCTCCTTGGACAGGCGTATCAGATTCCGTATGCGCTCGTTCAACTTCTCCTGGGCCTTGGTTGAGAGCTTGCGCTTGCGAACGACCTTTTTCGTTGCGTCGTTTAGTTTCGTGCCCTTCTCCCCGTCGGGCGCAACCGCTTCCGGCTTCACCTTCGTGGTTTTGGTTGCTTTTTTTGCCGGTGCCTTCTTCGCGGGCGCTTTTTGTTTTTGGGCCTTTTTCGCGGGTTTTTTAACCGATTTTTTAGCGGCTACTTTTTTCTTTGCAGCGGTCTTCTTCGCAGGCTTAGCCGCTGCTTTCCCAACCGCTTTTCGGGCTGACTTTTTGGCTGGTTGAGCCTTTTTGGCGACTTTTCTTACAGCGGTCTTTTTTTTCGTAGCCTCAGCTTTATCGGCCGTTGTCTTTTTCTTTGTCGGTTTCTTGGTAGCAGCTGGCATAATTTTCTTAGGATAGGTCGTGATCGGGAAAGGTTGAAGTGTGTTCTTTTTAAAGTTTGAGTTCGAACGGGGCGGCGAGGTTCCGTAATAAGGTCTTGCGCTCCCGCATGAGCGTCAACTGGTTGTCGGGACTTGCCTGAATGATGCGTTGTTCCAACGCCTTGATTTTTTTATCCAGGCATTTGCGGCGGAGGCGCTCGAGGCAGATTTCAATTTGTTTGGCAGGTTCTTCGACGTCCAAGTCCCGGGCGTGGATCTCCGCGAGAAGCTGCCGTTCTTCGACGTTTTCAATAATAGTCTCTATTTGGCTAACGTCTTCAATCAGTTCCTCACGTAGTTCGGCAAGAAGACGGGAAAGTAGGCGTGCGGTCATTGTTTCGCCATTAATCCATTCGTAATCAATAATTTCTGAAAGCTTTTTGGCGTATTCCGGGTGATGTAAAACGAGCCAAAGTAGTTCCCAGGTCGCCTGTGTCAATAGCGAGTCTCGGGTGGCTGCATCCGGTTCCGTGGCTTCGTCGCCGGCGGTTTTGAAACCCGGGCGGGGCGGGGGCATTTTTTGAAAATCGCGCAGCGCGGCCTGTGGGTCGACGTTGAGAAGTCGAGCTGCTACTTGGATGTAGTCCTCGCGGGCGACTTCGGAGGGGACATTACGGAGCAACTCGAAGACATTGCGCAGGGCGGTGGTTTTCTCGTGGGTGGTCGGTTTGCGGTCGGCGGGCAAGCTCTCGGTGACTGCCAGTTCGACACCGCTTTTTGCGTTGTTACGCAGGGGCTCCAGAGCGTCGGCGCCTTGCTCGCGGAGGAGTTCGTCCGGATCTGCTTTTTCCGGAAGGAGCAGAAATCGGAACTCCAGACCGGCCTTGAAGGCGAGGGGTAGGATGCGGAGGGCCGCCTTGCGCCCGGCGGAGTCGCCGTCAAGCAGGCATTCCACGCTGGCCGGTTCATAGCGGCGCATGAGGTGCAGCTGGTCATCGGTAATGGCGGTGCCCTGGGGGGCAACGGCGGTATGCAGGCCCACCGACCAGCAGCGGATAGCGTCGAGCTGACCTTCCACGAGGAGGAAGCTGTCACCTTCCCTGAGGTGGGTGCGTGCGTGGTCCATGCCGAAAAGGATGCGGCCCTTGTGGAAGATGGGGGTTTCGGGCGAGTTGACGTATTTCGCTTCGCGGGCGGGATCGTCTTCGGGCGTCTGGGGAAGCTGGCGCGCGGTAAAAGCGACTACTCGGCCCTGCACGTCGCGGATCGGGATCATGAGACGCCCCCGGAAGCGTGATTTGAAGTAGGCGTGGTTTTGCTCGCCGTCCCGGGCGAAGAAAAGGCCGGATCGATGCATCGCTGCGGTCGAGATATTGCGCTCCTTACAGTAGAGCGCGAGTGCCTCGCGGGCTGCCGGGGCGTAGCCAATCTTGACCTCTTCGGCCGTTTCTTCGGTGAATCCACGGGACTCTGTCCAGTAGGTGCGCACCGGCGCGGCTTCTTCCGATTCGAGAAATTGGCGGTGAAACCAGGCCGTGACGAGCTCATGCAGCTCAAAAATTTGCTTTCGCAGCGAGACTTCCTCGCGACTGGGCCCGCCCGCCTCGTATTCGAGGGTGATGTTGAATTTCTTGGCGAGGAATTCGATCGCCTCGTAAAACTCGAGGTTTTCCTGTTTCATGACGAAGGTGAAGCAGTCGCCGCCCTCGCCGGTGCTGAAGCATTTATAAAAACCGCGGTCCGGGTGGACGTAGAACGAAGGTGTTTTTTCCTGAGTAAACGGGCTGAGCCCTTTCCAGGAACGCCCCGCGCGCTTGAGCTGGACATAGGGCGCGACCACATCAACCAGGTTTACCTGGTGTTTGATCGTCTCGATCGAGCTCTGTTTAATTCTTGGCAACTTGAGTAGCGGGCTTTGCCCGAGTGAGAGTGAGGGTGAAAGTGAGAGTGAGGGTGAAAGTGAAAGTGGGGGTGGCTGCGGGCTTTGCCCGAGTGAAAGTGAGAGTGAAAGTGAGAGTGAAAGTGAAAGTGGCGGGCTTTGGCCGAGTGAGAGTGAGAAAGGGGGGGGAGTTACTTTGTTTGCGAGCGGAGGGTTTTGATCGTGGCCGTTAAGATGGCGATTATTTCATTACAGAGCATCTGGCGGGCTTGGATCGTCTCTGCGGATAGCCAATGCTTCATGCGACCATATCGACCTTTGGTCTCCTGAGCAGAACCTCTCGAAATGATCAGAAACTGTGTGTATTCTTTGCGGCTGCCGCGTCCGAAACCTTCCTCAATATTCGAAGCAATCGAGTCTGCAGATGCGATCTGTTGATCGACCAGCCTTCGACATCCAATCGACTTGGATAAAAGATCCATGTCAACAACGACAAGATCAAATAGCTCGTTGGCTTTTATCAAGGCACCATAGTCCTCCAGTTTCATAAGCCTTGCTTCGGTTAAGCAACTCTCACTCTCACTCTCACTTTCACTCCGCGCAGCGACTAGAGCCGCGCGACCGCTGCGCGGGCTTCCGGCACAAGCGGGTGACTGGGCGCGATATCGATGAAGCGCAGGTAGAGCCGGCGGGCTGTCTCGGTTTGTTGGGAGATACGCTCGTGTGCACGGGCCAGCGAGAGCGTAATCTCCGGGCTGGCGGGAAAACGGTCGTAAGCCGTTTCCAAATCGGAAAGGAAGGCGTCGGCGTTCTTCGAACGCTGGGCCACACGCAGGTAGTCGAGGGTGTAGGCGACCTCGCGGGGGGCCAGGCGCACTGCCTCGAGGGCGCTGGTCTCGGCATTATTGATCTGTCCGTCGACTAGGTAGGCCCGCGAGAGCAGGTTCCAAACATCGGCGCGCTGGTTGGAGATACTGATGGCCGCCCAATATTTGCGGATGGCGGATTTGAAATCGCGATCACGTTCGGCCAGTTCAGCATCTGCCAACAGCTCTTCAATTGTGCGGGGGCCCGCTTCGGGACGATTCGGGGCAAACTCCGGCGTGATCCCGGTGCCGAGAGCACCGCCCAGGTTGGTTGTTTGGTTGAGCGTGATTCGGGAAGGTAGTTCCGGCGTTTCGACAGGCCCGGGTGTTTCGGCGGGCTCGGTGGTCTCCACGGCATAGGTTGTGGTGGCACCCTGCTCGGCCTGATCGAAGTCGACCTGAAAACTTATATCCGGATCCGCCGGCTCGACGGCGATGTTGGGATCAAAGCGGACGCTACGACCCGATGTCGATGACTCGCTGTCGGGCATCTCAATCGCGGGCGCGTTGGCCATCGCTTCAGCTGCTTCCAAATCGGTGATGACTTGTGCCTTGCCTTCGCCCGCACTGCTTTCGCTACCACTTAAATCGGTGTCGGCCTGCTCGCTGTCTGAGCCTCCTTCCGTATCTGCCGTTTCGGAAGACGCCTCGGTCCCGGTTTCCTCCGCTTCCGCCTCCACTCGTGCGGCTTCGGCGGCTTCCTTTTCTGCTTCAGCTCGCGCGAGTCGGGCTTGCATGGCATCCTGGGCCTCGCGCCAGCGCTCGAGTTCCTGGCGCGCCTGGTCCCACCGGCTGGCTTCCACCGCTCCGGGAAATCGCCTATCCAATTGGGCGAGGGTGGCTTCGGCACCCGGCCAGTCCTTTTGCCGCAATTTGATTTCGAGCAGGCCGAAGAGGGCGGTCAAGGCATTCGGGTCGTCGTTGTCGGCGGCACGTTCCAGCCAGGACTCTGCCTGTGCGGTATTACCGAGTTTCATGTAGAGCTCCCCGATGGCCGCTGATGTCTGGGGGTCAACCGGTCCGGAGCCGGTGCTTTTTAAATAGGCATCCAGAGCGGGCTGAAATTGGTTGGCCGCCTGGCGGGTTTGACCGAGGCGCGCCCAGAGCTCTGCATTCATGGCATCGGGCGCCTGCTCGGCCAGTTTTTCCAGGAGATGCCCGGCCGGCTGGTCCGCTGCCCGAAGACCCCGGTAGGCTTGAAACAAAAGCTCGATATTGTCGGTTGCTTGCAGATGGGACTGCTCGAGATAAAAGGCCGCCATGGTGTGGTCACCCTCGGTCGAATAAACGCGGCCCAGGGCAGTGAGAATTTCCAGATCGTTCGGGTATTGCGCGGCGAGTGCTTCGAGGATTTCGATGGCACTCGCATAATCACCCGTCTGGGAAAGCTCCATGGCCTCGTCAATCCGGGCGCTCTTCTTTTCCTCTGGTGAGCTGCAACCTGCCAGAAAAACCAGGGTCAAGAATAAGGTGAGGAAAAATGCGCGATTGAAGTTTGCTTTTAACATTGGTGGGCGTTGGATACGGCGGTTTTGCAGAATTCCGAACAGATGGGCAATGCCATTACTTTCGTTTCCACTCTCTAGCTGTCAAGGGGATAGGCTTCGGCCGCGAGCCGGGTTACTCTGCGGCGTTGTTTTGCTGGCCAGCGCCTTGTTGAGCCCGGCAGCTCAAATGGTTGCGTCCGGTTTGGCCCCGCGGGCGCCGCTTGGTCTGGTCTGGGAGTCGCCCCTGGGGGAGGGTAGCGTCTATTTGGCCGAGGTGGAGGCTTTACTCGGGGCCTACGAAGAGTCGGTCGGTCGAAAGCTCGCGCCGGGTGAACGGGGGCAGGTTGGGCTCAAGGTCAATACGCGCAGCGGTCGTGGTCTGAGCACGCCCCGCAATCTCCTCCGCGCAGTCATCGAATCTTTGGAGACGCGCGGCTTTGATCGTGGATCGATACTTATCGTCGATTACTCTTCGCACACCCTGCGCGAAGCCGGCTTCCTACCGCCGCTGAGCCGCTCCAAGGCCCGCTTTGAAGGCTGCCCGGTGGTCGCTTTGGATACCGGCGATTTTTATGACAGGGAATGGTTTTACGACAGCCCGCTGCCGCCAGCCTTGCAGCAGGAGCCGGGCCTCATGGCAGAAAGCCGCCGGTCGGCTGAGCTCGAGGCGGGTTCGCAAGCCCGGAAAAGTTTCCTCCCGGCACCGCTTCTCTTTGAGGTCGATTTCTGGTTCAATTTAGCCGTCGGCGTGGATGATCCGGCGCTGGGTGTGGACGGTGTATTGGCCAATGCGACACTGTGGAATGTCAGTAACAGCCAGCGCTTTCTGGTTAACCAGGCGACGGCTTCTGCGGCCGTGGCCGAGATCGCGGCAATTCCAGAGTTGGAGGAACGTCTCATCCTCAACTTCCTATCACTGGAACGCTATCAATTCATTGCCGGACCGTTTTTTAATTCGATCTACACTCGGTCGGAGCCCCGGCTATGGATGAGTAGTGACCCGGTGGCACTGGATCGCCTGCTTTACGAACGGATGAATACCATGCGTGTCCTGGATGGCTTCCCCGAGATAGAGCCGCTGCCCAGACAGTTACCCTTTGCCGCGAGTCTCGGTCTCGGTGAGTTTGAGCGAGACCGCATACGCATCGAGAAGTTGTCGATTCCTGCAGGAGACGTTTCGGTCCGATCACAGACGAAACCAAGGGTGGCACCTACCGCAGAGCCCGCCCGAAAATCATGGCTGCAACGTGTCACGCCCTGGTGATGTCCTCATTTTTTCGCGCTATTCATAAATTCTTAAAATTCTGAGTAGAAACACCTTGAACTATCGGCTAAAGCAGACTTCTCTCAAGGTGTCATGGAAATTGCGGACTATTACCCGATCCTCGTTCAAACACTGATTGCTGCCAGTATCGGAGCGTTCGTGCTTGTCGCATCCAATGTTTTTGGCCAAAGGGCCGAGACGTCTGCCATCAAAGATTCGGCTTACGAATGCGGGATGCTGGCCGATGGTTCGGGGCACGCCCGCTTCGCGGTCAAGTTTTACGTAACGGCCATGCTCTTCATACTATTCGATATCGAGGTGGTCTTCCTCATCCCCTGGGTGCTTGTTTTCCGTGAATTTCTGGCAGTTAATCTCCCGATTGTCTTACCGGTCTTTTTCTTTCTGGCTGTGCTCGTTCTCGGACTGTTCTACGAATTGAAGAAAGGTGCCATCGAGTGGGACAAGTAGTTTTACCCCCGGCTTCGTTAAAGGCCTCATGCGCATAGACCGTTATATCTCCAGAACCCGTGTCATTGACATTCAAAGCACGGACTTTGAGGGGGCGCTATCGGAGTTGCTGGATGTCTGCGATGTCACGAAAGAGCGGGGTGTGACCAAAAAAGGCCTGCTCAAGGAGCTCATGGGGCGGGAGGAGCAAATGACCACTTACCTGGGCAACGGGGTTTGCCTGCCCCACACGCGGGTCAAAATGAAGCGGCCCTACATGATCGCGGTCGGCCGCTGCCCGAATGGACTGACTTACGACGGCCAGGATCAATACCGCGATATTCGCTATGTGTTCCTCCTCTTGGCCTCCGAGCGTGCGCGTAGCTACCTTTACAGCCTCGCCTCACTGGCCCGGGTATTTCAGGATTCCGGGCAGATGGAGCGCCTGCAGGCAGCCGAGTCGCTCACCACTTTCAAAAAGGAGTTGAAGAGTGTTTTTGGAGGCGAGGAAGAGGAGGGCAGGCCCCGCCGCCGACACAACCGTTTCAACAATCTGATTCTGCGGGAGGCCGCGAAAATTGCCAGGGGTTCCCAATGCACGTCGGCACTGGTTTTTGCCGACACCTTCGGTGGGGGCGTGGACGTCGGCACCATTTTTCAAAATTTTAAAACCGTGCTCATTGCGCACGGCACCTCGGAGGCGGCAACGGACCGGGAAGAGATCGATTCGGTTATCGCGATCCGCTCCTACAGCAACCACCGCTTCTCGCAACTGCGCAGTGCCGTCCTGATCGGGCTGACGCGGGGGATTTTTTCCAGTCATGACCGGCTCTGCTGCGTCGGTGGCTTGCCGCAGAGCAATCAGTTCGACAGCATAACGGTAGTCGATGTCGAGCGGGAGTTTGATACCATGCTCGCCAGCAAGTCGGATATGCTGCCCGCCAGTGTGAAGCCGGAAGTCATCGAGCGGGTGCTTGCCATCGCCACCGAACTGGCCGTGGAAGGGCGCGAGGGCCACCCCGTCGGCTGCCTCTTCGCGCTGGGGAATGCCGATGCCATTTCCCAATACACCAAGCCGCTCATTCTGAACCCGTTTTATGGCTACAAGGATGAGGACCGCAATATTCTCAATCCATTCATGGACGAAACGGTCAAAGAGCTATCATCGATCGACGGAGCCTTTATCATTCGCGGGGACGGCGTGCTCGTTTCCGCCGGCTCGCTCATCCATGCGCCCGACTACAACCACGATCTACCCAGTGGTCTGGGGAGCCGCCATGCTGCCGCTGCATCGATCACGCAGGCCGTCGACTGCCTCTGCATCGTCGTTTCCGGCAGCACCGGCCAAGTCACCCTTTTCCGGAAAGGCAAGATGCTGCCGCTCATCGAGAAGGCATTGCTGAGGAATTCGTGAGCAAGTTAAAAAGGCCACGCCGACCATGGCGCGTGCGCCCTGCGAATACCAAAGCGCCTTGAGGGGCGCAAAGAAGTTCCGCTCGCCGGTCTTGATATTCAGCAGGTAGGCACGTAGCACGATCAGGACAATGCCCGGAATGGTGATGAGCCGGGGAAACTTCGAGGCAATCAACGGAGACGTGACAAACATGAATAAGGGCGTCTGGTTGATCAGTGGAAAGACCAGTTAGAGATCGCTCTTTTTTCAAAGGTTGTAGCATGAGGAGTGATGCGCCGATGTGGATTCCCACGTCAATCAGGAGATAATAGAATCCAAGTCGCGTTACTCGGCCTCAACCCATTTGCCGTGCTCTTTGATAAGGTCGACGAGCCGGTCGAGGGCTTCGTCGGCGGGCACGTTGTATTGCACGCACTCCTTGCCGACGTAGAGGTTGATTTTGCCCGGCGCGCCGCCCACGTAGCCGAAATCGGCGTCGGCCATCTCGCCGGGGCCGTTCACGATGCAGCCCATGATGGCGATGGTCACGCCTTTCAAATGGTCGGTGCGGGCACGGATCTTTTGGGTGACGCTTTGCAGGTCGAAGAGTGTGCGCCCGCAGCTGGGGCAGGCCACAAATTCGGTCTTTGAGATCCGGGCGCGGGCACCCTGGAGGATTTGATAGGCCAGGGTGGTGGCTTTATCCAGCAAGGGCTCGGTCTCGATACTGATCAGGTTGCCGATGCCGTCGCAGAGCAAGGCACCGCTGAGGATGCTGCTTTCCAACAAGCGGTCGGAGAAATAATCCTTCTGCGCGAGGGTGTTCGGCGCGGAGTTCCGAATCCAGATGGGCGCGTCGGGCACAAAATCATGGGCGGCCTCGGCAAGCGCCCGGTAGCGGCCGAGTGGGTGGGAGGAATCTCCGGGCTCCGCTCCGGAACCGCAGCTGAGTATGAGCCGCTCGCTGCCCATGGGGGCGAGCTGAGCACCGATTTCTTCACGCAGCGCTTGGGCCG
The DNA here is from genome assembly GCA_009908325.1 of Verrucomicrobiota bacterium. Taxonomy (GTDB): domain Bacteria; phylum Verrucomicrobiota; class Verrucomicrobiia; order Opitutales; family Coraliomargaritaceae; genus Thalassobacterium. The sequence goes on from JAAAPI010000020.1 coordinate 11,196, forward strand.
AGCAATCGATGCCACAAACAAACCCGCGCTCGCGGCAAAATTGAAGAAGTTGGGCGGCGTAGAAGGCGTCTTCTTTGGCCACATGCTGCACCAGCGCGATGCCCGCGAGACCATCAGCGGGCCATTCGTAAGCTTCGAGGTCCGCGAGGTCGACAGCCGGGCCGAGTTCGAGGACAAAGCACGGCAACACGCTGTGCAGTGCTTCATGCAGTGGGGTGAAGTGCGCCAGATCCTGCGGTTGATCGATGGCGAGTTGGAGGCCTTCGAACTTGCTGTCTTTCAGCTTCATCTGGGCCGCGCAGACGGCCTGAACGATTTCCTGCGTGTTTTTAATGGGCTGGGCCGTTTTAATGACAACAGCCGGGGCCGCTTCGCCACCGATCGTGCAACGAGGCCCGAGCTCGATGGCCCGGGTCGGGCGCTTTTCAAAGTGAAAGGGGTCGACGCGGTCGTGGGTCGGCTCGGCCGGGGGGTGATCCGCGCCTTGCTCCTTCCAGAGAGCCATGGCTTTATCGGCCAGGTCCCGCGCCACGGGCACCTCGTAAATCGGATCCTCCGTGAGGGAGACGCGGATGGTGTCGCCGAGGCCGTCGTAGAGCAGGGTGCCGATTCCGATCGCGCTCTTGACACGGGCATCCTCGCCGTCGCCCGCCTCGGTCACGCCGAGGTGGAGGGGGTAGTTCATACCTTCCTCCTGCATGCGGGCCACGGCCAGCCGGTAGGCCTCGATCATGACCTTCGGGTTACTCGCTTTCATGGAAAGACAGATCTCGTGAAAGTTGTGGCTCTCGGCGATGCGGATGAATTCGAGGGCGCACTCCACCATGCCCAGCGGAGTGTCGCCGTAGCGGTTCATAATGCGGTCGGAGAGCGATCCGTGATTCGTCCCGATGCGCATGGCGCGGCCCAGCTCCTTGCAGCGCAGCACGATCGGGCTGAAGGCTTCGTGCAAGCGCTCCAGCTCGGCCTCGTAGGCCGCATCACTGTATTCCTGCACGGCGAACTTCTTTTTGTCCGCGTAGTTGCCCGGGTTGATGCGGACCTTCTCGACGTGCTTGGCGGCCTCCATGGCTGCGGCAGGCAGGAAGTGGATGTCAGCCACGAGAGGCACATCGCACTTCGCGGCGCGCACTTTTTTTGCAATTTCGCCCAGTGCCGCCGCAGCGGCCTTGTTGGGCGCGGTGATGCGGACGATTTCGCAGCCCGCCTCGGCTAGGGCAAGGGTCTGCCGCACGGTGGCCTCGACATCCCGAGTATTCGTCGTGGTCATGGACTGCACGCGAATCGGCTGGTCACCGCCCACATAGACGCCGCCCACATTGATAGCCCGCGAAACGCGGCGGCGCACCTCATAGCGGGACTGGCAGTAGGGGAGCGCTTGTCGGTCGAGCGTTATCATAAAATTCGAATGGGCAAATGGTTCTTAATGCACCCCGTAAACGGAACCGATTTTCCGGTCGAAGCAAACCATAAAACAGGATGTCCGTCTGCTAATGATTCAGCTACGGTGAAGATTTTTCTTTAAACACTTGGCGAATCGCGTTCAGGGTCTTTACTCCGTGCCTTTGAATTCACACGCTTATTGTCAGGATCCCACTATGCAAAAGACTGCTCTTCTCTCCGTCAGTGATAAATCCGGCCTCGTGCCCTTTGCTCAGGCTTTGGTCGAAACGCATGGCTACCGGCTACTCTCCACAGGGGGCACGGCCAAGCTACTGGAGCAGGCGGGGATTCCGGTGACGGAGGTGAGCGACTACACCGGCTTTCCGGAGATGATGGAGGGGCGCGTCAAGACGCTGCACCCGAAGATCCACGGCGGTCTGCTGGCGCGCCGGGACAAGGACGACCACATGAACGCGGCAGCGGAGCACGGCATCGACATGATCGACCTCGTCGTGGTCAATCTTTACCCTTTTGAAGCTACCGTGGCCAAGCCGGACGTCAGCTTTGAATTAGCGATTGAGAACATCGATATCGGCGGACCGTCCATGTTACGGTCGGCGGCGAAGAATCACGCCTCGGTCTCGGTGGTGGTGGATGCGGCGGATTATGATCGAGTGCTGGCGGCGATGGATGACGACCTCGCGCTGACCAAGCTGCGCCGCGAACTGGCATTGAAGGTCTTTCAGCGCACTGCGGCTTACGACGGGGCCATCGCTAATTATCTGGAGGGTCAGGTGGCCGATGCGCCGAATTTCAGCGACATCTCCGGCATACCCGAACAGCTTGACATACAACTCCCTCAGGCGCAGCGCCTGCGCTATGGCGAGAATCCGCACCAGCAAGCGGCCCTCTATGGCAACTTTTTCGATTGCTTCGAGCAGCTCCAGGGGAAGGAGCTGAG
>JAAAPI010000200.1 GCA_009908325.1 Verrucomicrobiota bacterium
GTCTTTCCCCGGTCGCGACCGGGAGGGGCGCTGATAGGAATTTGCTTTTCGGCGGCGCTAGCCGCCGGGGTGAGGGTTGAACCCGCTTCGCCAGAGGCTACGCCGGTCAAGAGGGAGAGGGGCGATTTAAGGCTGAAGGTTGAGGTTTGAAGGATGAATTATGTCCGATTCGAGTGCTATAATTGGATGGTTTAGCAAAAGCTCTCCTTTAAAGATCAGCAAGAGCAAATTCCCACTGAAATCCGTGCCTTTTAAAGCATGCTCAAGCGTTCCGCGCCTTTGTGATGCGGATTTCATTGGTTTGAGCCTTGGATCAGTCGGTCCAAAAGATTGGCTCGTTATCCTGCGCCCAGGGATCGAGGTCTTCGATGACTAGCAGTAGGTCGTTGAGTGGTTGAGTGGTTGAGTGGTGGAGTGGTGGAGTGGTGGTGGGGTGCTTTTTTGCGGGCCGGAACTGAGAACGGAGGAACTGAAAACTGGAGAACTGAGGCGCAGTGCGCCTCTATGACACCGCTCCGCCGCAGCTGGAGCCTTGGCCGGCGGTGCAGCTGAAGCAGTGCTCGCCGGTGCGGATGGGGCGACGAAGCCAGTCGTCGAGGTCGAGGTCCCAGAGAGCCAGCGCCTGGTGGCCGTCGCCGACGTGCATGGCCATTTGTTGGTTGAAGTCGCAGTCGAAGACATTGCCCAACCAATCCACGCTGATGGTGTCGCGGCACATCAGCCCTTCGACGGAGCCGGGATTGAAGCTGTCGCGTAGCAGTTGCAGGTAGTCGGCGTAGTGGCCGTTGCGCTTGAGGTAGGAGGTGAAGCGGGCGACCGGCATATTGGTGATGGCGTAGAGCCGGTTGAACACGATGTCGAAGTGCTCCTTGAGTTCGCGCTTGTAGTCGGCCTCCAATTCGGCCTGGGGTGGGGGGAGTTTGGCGCCGTTGGGATTGTAGACGAGGTCGAGCTGCAGCGCCGGATCGGTCCCGTAGCCCAATTGGTTCAGGGTCTGTAGGGCGCTGATGCTGGAATCGAAAACGCCCTCGCCGCGCTGGGCGTTGACGTTGTCCGGACTGTAGCACGGCATGGATGCGACGATTTCGACGCCGTGGGCGGCGTGAAAATCGGCCACCCATGTGTAGCCCGGTTCGTTCAGGATGGTCAGGTTGCAGCGCACCATGACGCGCTTGCCCATGGCGCGGATGGATTCGACGAGATAGCGGAAGTCCGGGACCATTTCCGGGGTGCCGCCTGTCAGGTCGACTACATCGATGTCGGTGGGGCGCAGCCAATCCAGGATGCGGTCAATCGTCTCGCGGGTGATGATCTCCTTGCGCTTGGGCCCGGCGTTGACGTGGCAGTGGATGCAGGTGAGGTTGCAGAGGCGACCGGTATTGAGCTGGAGAATTTTGGGTGTCTGTCGCTCCAGACGCAGACCATGCTGCTCAAGGACAGCATGGAAACTTTTTCGATCCAGCTGTTGCTTCGTTTCGGTTATCATAGGCGGGGATGTCGGCGATAATGTAGTGACAGTCGATCTGACGTGCGAGCACGACACTTATTCCCTGCAAAACGATGGAAATCAGCCCTGGCGTCTGCTCCGCACTTCAAGAGTGCCGCTCAAAGATTTTAGATGTGGGTGTCCTTGTGATTCGCGGATCTTTACGATTCCCCCCTGGCTGGCGCACTCTGGGAGAGTGGCCTATTTTGTGAGTTCAGAAGACACTTGGCACGGAACCCCGGGTGGCAGCTTTATTACTGGCGCGACCGCAGCAAAGAAGCAGATTTCCTGCTTCACAAAGCAGGTCGATTTAAGATAGCGGATGCAAAATGGGCGGAACACCCTTCAAATACAGGTAAACTGGAAAAAGTGCGCGGGGAGTTACCGGACAACACAGCAGCCTCACTTTTTTGCCGGGCGAGCCACGCCTATCCCGTGACAGCCAGCGTCGAGGCACTTCCAATCGGGGACATTCCGCCTTTCTTGAGCTGAACTGTTCTTATGAAACTGCTTCGTTCAAGCAAGTTTCATCTCTATCTTTCCCGGGTAGCGACCGGGAGGGGGGCTGGTAGGAAATTGCTTTTCGGTAGGGTTAGTGATCGTTCAAATAAGTATTTCACGTAGCCGAAGCGCTTCCGCTTCGGTTCCCCGATCTACCCGCAAGTCCTATCTTCCGAACGCGACCTGTCCGCTTTGGCTTCGGCGAAGGAGGAAGGCGTCCGATAAGTTAAGGGGACTTTTCATTAGAAACTTGAAAGAAAGTTGGAAAGTTGGCAGAATGAAACCAACCTTGGGTTTGTCCGCAGACCTGATTCGGGAGATGAAGTTACGCGCGGCTCATGAGGGGCGCAAACTTCGCGACGTCGCTACAGAAGTATTTCGCCGTGGCCTGATGTCAGAAAATCCGCCGACGTCTCGCCGAAGGGTGAAACTGCCACTGATTCACTGCGGCCAGCCCGGAACCTCCCTGAAGGAATTGGATGCCGGGCAAGTGGCGGATTTGCTGCTGCAGCAGGAAATAGAATCGAGTCGTGAAGCTGCCGGACGTTAATATCTGGCTGCCCGTGACACGAATTCTCCAAAACTCTGGATGGATGCCTGGTTGGCGGCCTTTGCCCTGTGCGCACGATTTGAAATGATTACTGTCGATAAGGCCTTCTCCCAGTTTGAGGGCTCGGATTTGCTGGTGCTGGCAACCTGACGCGGTCATAACGCGTTCCCGCCCGTTCGCGGTGTCACCATGATTTACCTGCAAACACGGATGCAATTACTCACTGCCTGAGGAGGACTGGCAGGACACCTGCCAAAGTTCTTTTTACCGATTCAACAGCAGTGCTGAACGAGCGTCGGCAGCAAATCCTGTCGGAATAAGTCCAGGTTTGAAGCGTCTGAAATAAAGAACGGCCTTTTATCCATGGGGAGGCAAAACGCACACGGTAACTGAGCTGACTATGACTGACGCCAATACGACGAAGAATCCGATTTTCGAACCCGAGACCGAAGCAAATCAGAGGCTGCGTAAGGATGTGGCGCCGCCGGATTGGGTGAATCCCGAAGCGGCAGAGAAATATAATCTCGTCGTGATCGGTGCGGGGAGCGGCGGGCTGGTGACGGCGGCGGGCGCGGCCGGGTTGGGGGCCAGGGTGGCACTGATTGAGCGTGATGCACTGGGCGGTGACTGCCTGAATGTCGGCTGTGTGCCCTCGAAGGCTCTACTCTCGGCCGCCAAGCGGGCGGCTGCGGTGCGGGATGCGTCCGGCTACGGCGTCAGCTTGCCGGGTGGCTCCGAGGTGGATTTTTCTGCGGTGATGGAACGGATGCGCGAGCTGCGCGCTTCCATCGGGCCGAATGACTCGGCGGAGCGTTTCAAAGAGCTGGGCATTGATGTCTTTCTCGGCGAAGGGCGCTTCAAGAATGAGGCGACCATCGAGGTCGACGGCAAAGAACTGAAATTCGCGAAGGCGGTCATCGCCACCGGTGGGCGTGCCATCGTGCTGCCGATACCCGGCTTGAAAGAAGCGGGTGCCCTGACTAATGAGACTTTGTTTTCCCTGACCGAACTGCCGCGGCGCTTCGCCGTGATCGGAGCCGGGCCGATCGGCTGCGAGATGGCGCAAGCTTTTGCCAGGTTGGGCAGCGAAGTCACTCTTTTCGAGGCACAGTGTAAAATTCTGCCCCGAGAAGATGCCGATGCGGCAAAGGTCGTCGAAGCTGCTTTGGAGCGCGACGGCGTGCGGACGGTCTGCGATGCCAAGATCGAGCAGGTGGGGCGCGAGGGCGACCTGCGGACGATCCGGATCGAACACGAAGGTGCGACCCAAACCTGGGAATTTGACCAGATACTCGTCGGTGTGGGGCGCGCGCCCAATGTCGAGGGCATTGGGCTGGAAAACGCCGATGTCGAGTTCGACAAGCGTAAAGGTGTATCTGTGGATGCGCAGCTACGCACCAGCAACCCAAAGATTTTCGCGGTGGGCGATGTGGCGATGGACTACAAGTTCACCCACATGGCCGATGCCACAGCGCGGATCGTGATCCAAAATGCCCTCTTCAAGGGACGGAAAAAACACACCGACCTGCTCGTGCCCTGGTGCACCTACACCCAGCCGGAAATCGCGCACGTCGGGCTTTACGAGCAGGAGGCCAAGGCGCAGCACGGTGATGCGTTGCAGACCTTCAGGCAGGACTTCTCCGAGATCGACCGCTCGATCCTCGAAGGTGACACGGAGGGCTTCGTCAAAATGCACACGGTCAAGGGCAAGATCGTCGGAGCCACCATCGTGGGCGAACACGCGGGCGATCTGATTTCAGAAATCACCGTGGCCATGCAGGGCGGGGTAAAGTTGGGCGCGCTCTCCGCGGTGATCCACCCTTATCCGACCACTGCCGAGGCCATTCAGCGGATCGGCGACGCCTACAACAAGACGCGCTTCACGCCCCTGGTGGCGAAATTGTTCAAGACCTGGCTGAAGTGGACGTGTTTGTAAAATGGATGCGTCGCAACGCTGACCGGCGCTTTGAAAAAATTCGACCTTATCTGCTCGGAAAAACTCTGCTTGATGTGGGTGCGGCCGAGGGTTGGATCGGCGAAGGGGTTGCGCGGGAATGTGGCATGGAAGTGGATCTGGTCGATGTGGTCGATTTGAATCGAACGGAGCTGCCGCATCAGGTTTACGATGGTCGGGTGCTGCCCCATGCGGACGATAGCCGGGATACGGTGGCCCTGCTGCTGACCCTGCACCATTGTGAAGATCCCGAGGCGGTGTTGGCTGAGACGGTGCGGGTGGCGCGGCGGCGGATAATTGTGACGGAGTCCGTCTTCCATACCCGCGCGGGGCGGGCATTACTGCGCCTCATGGATGGCGGGCTGAATGGTCCACGATCCGGTGGGTCGATGACACCGGCGCTTCATTTTAAGACGGTGCCTGAGTGGCGCTGGATATTTCAACGGCATGACTTCGAAATCGAACACGAGGCCTGGCTCTCGCGCGGGCTCCACTGGCAGCGGCTGTTTGTCATGTCTTGAAAGAAATTTTTTTCGAGGTTCTCTCAGGACACAAACGCCAAATTCAAATGATCCTCATCGTGAAAAAAGATTAACCGCGTTTGCGAGCGGACGCGGTATCAGCTACCCTTTGCCCTTTGCTGTCGTGGCTGCACAACTGGACGGATATGGTGGTGGACCTCAAAAGTTTTTCATCATCGCTTCAACACTGTTCCGCGCACGGATACCAAGCTCAGCCGCTTGGTAGATTGTTTCGGCCCGCTTTTTCAACGCTTCATTTTCTGTAATGAGGAAAGCGCGGCGCAGGTAGTCGATCTCCAAAAGCGGATTCTTTTCGAGTTGGTCGGCCATCGTCTCGAAGAAATCACCCAAGTCCAGCAATCCACGCATCCACTGCTTGAGCTTGGCGGCAGACTTGGTGCCATACTCGATGTATTCTGTGCGTAAAAAATCCGATGGAATCTTTGCTTTCCTGGTTTTCACTATGACGGTTTCCTTTCCGTAGGCCTCCATCATCCCAAGCTCATAGAAAATATTACTCAGCGTTTGTGGCGTCATATCTTCATGGATGACCGCGATACCAGCCGGGACGCCAATAATGAGCCGCCAAATCTTGATCAAAAAATCACGGCCCGTGACCTTTGAGTTGGCATCCAACAAGCCATATCTGAACCCCTCCAAAGCGTCCGAAATTTCAACACGGATTTCCTCGAGCTTTTCAGGAACTGGCTCACCAAGTTGCGTCATCAAGAAGCAATGCTTGGGCCTCGACTCGATCGGCGTGGTTTGAATTTCGCCGTCGGTTGGCTTGTAGTAGATCATCCAGCCGCTGCCTTTTTCCGGGCAACGGGGACACCCTTGTAAGGTCCACTGCTGCGCTTATGGCTCACAATTTTACCCGCAGACCGATCAATTTTCACATATCGTTGTGTTTTAGGGTTTTTTACCTGAACAACATTTCTTTTAGTTTCGGCCATAACGACGCAAAACAGTGACCGGAGCAGGGTGGGCGGTCAAGATTTTGCGGATAATTTGACCCTAATTTGTGCTGATGAGCCACGGAAGCGCAGGTTATCTAAGAGCCGCTAATAAAGGTTGTTCTTGTAGCTAATATGAGGCCGATGGAATCGCGGCCTCCGAATTTGTTGCGGTTGGGACGAGTTTTGCCGCTGCGTCTGTCGCTGCGGGGGCAGGGCTGATTTTGCCCCAGACGAAAACACAGATGCCGGGGGCAGCGACGATTAGCAGGATTCGACGCCGGTTATTTCTCTTCGAGTGTCACCCGCGCAAACGGGGCAAAGGGCCCGTCACCATCGCGTGGCGCGTAGTGCATTTGGCGCGCGTCTCGCGTGCAGTAAGTTTTCGTGAGGCTGACGCTGCGGGCGTCCCGGCGGGACATGCGGACATCGAAGGCGGAAAGGTGACTGTTGGCGTCGTGGTGAAACTGCTCCAATGCTTCAGATGTGTAGGGCGGCAGGCCAAGCTCCCGACGAAAGCGCTCGGCCCGGTGCGTGCGGACTGCCTCGGGTTGCACACTTGAGGTGGTGAAGAACTGGTTCGCGGGGATCGTTTGCGGCTCCAGCGAGTGCCCGTTCCAGAGCCAGAACCCGACTGAGCCGTCGGCTGCCAACGCGAAGAGGTAGCAGGGCGGGTAGTTTGGATTGACTACTTCGGAGAGACTTTGGTCGAAGGCAGCGACCGTTTCGGCGGTGGCGAGCGAGCGCAACAGTTGGCCACGGCTCTGCGGTGCTTCGGTCGCGCAATGTTCGGCTAGTTCGTAAGCGTTGAGCAGCGCGCCCGTCAGGCCGTGTGCGTTGATAAAGATCCAGGTGCCGCCGCCCTGCGGGTCGGTGGGGGCGAGGTAGTGAAGCCCTTCGTCCACTTGGTGGACGGCGGGCGACTCGGCGAGTGCGCGGCTGCGCTGCTCGTCGCGGGTGAAGCAGAGATCGTAACCTTGCGGGTGGACTTGCCAGGAAAGGGTGCACATCTGATTCGTTTGGTTGGAAGCTCTAGCGCAGCGGGTTGATCCGCTGGATGCCGCTGAATTGGTCGATTTGCCAGGAATTGTCAAAAGTCCTTAGCGGTCTCCGCCGGGGTCCAAATTTTTGTATGTCGTGAGAATGCCCACCTGCTCGTAATCGCTTTTTGGATTACGATAAGGATTACGATAAAGATTAAAAGTGAAATCATGCCCGAATCCGCCTTAAGTTAGCACCATTCGGGGTATTCCCGAATGGCTAATTTAAGCAGACAAAGCGAGATTTCACATGTGCGGGTCGAGGGCTGAAGCACCTCGACTAAGTAGGACGACGACTGGCGGACGTCAGGCGTAGCCAGGGTGCTTCAGCCCCTGGTGTTAGGTTCTCGGTTTCGGTGCACTGCGGGCTCATCAAGCACTGCACTTTCAGCGAAAAAAAATTCTTTTAAGTTAGCGCCATTCGGGCAGGAGGCCTTGAGCGACGGCGTGTTGCAGTTCTTCGACGGTGTCGATATCGTTCAGAGGCTCAAGGAGTTGGACTTGGAGGTCGAGTCGTTTTGCTGTTTCTAGCGAGGTCTGAAGTGTGTCGGATGTGCTCCAGGGGATGTCCCTGAAAATGGCGGCTGTTTCTGCCTTCCGCATGCCGACGAGGTAATAGCCGCCGTCGTTGGCCGGACCGAAAACTAGGTCGGCACCGCCCTGCAGGGCTTGTTCGGCGCTTTGTAGATGAATCGCACCGAGCGCCGGGCAGTCCGCCCCGATACAGAAAACGTTTTGCGCGCCGCTCGCGAAGGCCCGCGTGACGGCGGTCTCAAGACGGGCACCGAGATCACCAGTTACCTGCGGGTGGTAGTGATGAACGTCGCCCAGCCACTGCTGCATCTCGGCGAGTGCGTCGCCTGGCGTGAAATGAATTTCGAGAGGCCAATTTTGCGGAAGACGGTCGATTTGTCCCTCGGCCAGGGAACGGTAGGTGTCGAGCGCGGCCTGCGGCCCGATCGACTCGGCGAGTCGCGTTTTCACTCTGCCGAGCTGCGGGGCCCTGAGAAAAAGCAGGATGGTCGACGCGATTTCGGGCGTTTCGTTTGCGGCCTTCATTCGAATCGATAAACAAAATTTTCGAACTCGGGTGCCGGTTCATCTGCCCCTGAGAGCTGCTTGACGATGAATTCGAAGCAGTCTTTGCCGCGCTGCAGATTGGTCTTGAGCGTTTCAACGGGGGTGCGTTCGTCGGAAACCCCGTTGGCGTAGTCGACGCCGAAACCAACCAGTGCGTAGGGGAGCTCCAGCTCGTTGGCGAGGATAGTCTCCGGTCCGCAGGTCTGGGAAAGGAAATCGACTCCGGTGGCCCGCAGCGCTGCGATCTCGACCCGGGAATCGAAGCGCGGGCCCGGCACGTGGGCGTAGCAACCGTCCAGTGGTTCGTTGCCCGAGGAAATGAGAATGCTACGTATACGGGCCAGCAAAGTCGTATTGAAGAAAGACTCGGGCAGTAAATGGCCGCGGCCCGTTTCACCCGGTTCGGTAAAGAGTGTGCAGGTGGAACCATCGCCGAGCCGGTTATCCGGGTAATACAGATCCGAGGCCAGAAAGGGCGCGGCCAGGGGCCAGTTTGGATTGATGACGCCACAGACGCTGAAAGAGACGACCACGTCAACGCCAGCCTCTTTCAGGGCGAGAAGATTGGCCCGGTGGTTGATCTGATGCGGCAATAAGGCATGCCCGGTCCGGTGTCTTGGGAGGAGAGTCACGGCGTGACCCGCTCCGACCGAGCCGTGTAAGAGACGGGCCTCTCCGAACCGGTTTTTTACCCTGGCTTCGGAAAATCCGGGCAAATCATAAAAACCCGATCCGGTGATATATCCAATATGCATGACTCGATGAATGGTTACTAGAACAAACTACGAAAGATGTTATGGCTATAATCTTTTCCGAGTTCGCTCTGGTCGTTCAAGCCCCAGTGATAGTCCTTATACTTAATTCGGTAATCCGCCCGTTTGAAGAAGCTCGCGTAGTTTTCCGGGCCGAAGCGTTTCAGCACATCCTCCACCGAAACCGGTCCCTCGAAATCGACCGAGTGCCAGGAAAAAATCTTCGATATCTCGACTTCGCCCCGATTTCCCCAGCCGCGATCAGGATGGTAGGTGTTCAGGTCCGGCCGGGCGAGCCAAAGGCGGTAGCGCTCCTCCATTTTGCTTTCCCAGTCATCGGCAAAATAGGCTTCGTTCAGCAGCGGAGGACAACTCCGTGCCGCGCAGACGACGACTGAGTGCATTTTCCAGCCGATGAGAGGACGGAGTGTTTCCAGCTCGATGTCTTCGGCACTCCAGAGCTGACCACCGATCCGGTAGCGTTTGCCTTTGAACTCGTTGTCCAGAAGCCGGATCGACCGGGTTGGATAGTTTTCCAGAATGAAATGGATGGTGAAGGCGTTATAGGCGTTGATCAACGAGGCGATCAGATCGTCGCCTTCAGCCGCTTCGTCCGGCACCGGCGCGAAGGCTTCGAGGTAGGCATCCAGTTTTGCCCGGTCTTCGCTCGTTTGATGCCATTTTTCGTAGTCGACAAGGCCACGCGCATCCACGTAGGTGCGCGTTAACGCATCCCAGGGGGCATGATTAATATTGGCCGGGACGGATGGCAGCGCGGAAGCGAGGACTGGGGTCAGTGAGAGGGCGAAACCAAGAAGCAGCGAGGTCTTCATGTTGGAAAGAAATCGGTGAAGTTTTCGTTGGATTAACATCATGAATTCTGGGAGGTGTGTATTAGTTTGTTTCTTTTTTCCCGGATTTGTAGAGTTCGGTTTCAGGATAAAAGGCCTGCCAGGCAAACCAGAAGGCATGGACGACGGGAACGGGTTCACCATCAGGGGTTTCGGCATCGAAACGTTGCTGGTCGGATACATAGCGTACCCGAATGGGATTGCCGTCAATATCGTCGTCAATCCAGCGCTTGTCGGGCATTGATTCGATAGGATAGGCTTTTGCCGTATCGTTCAGACGGATACCTGCCACCCATGCTTTGACGTCGAGTTCGTCCCGGTTGCGCTCGTAGGGAAACATGGTCCCCCGACTGGCAAAGTAGCTTGCGTAGGGTAGATCGAAATAGTCGCGGCGGTGACCGGTATTCATGTTAAGGACTTCACCCCCGGGATTTTCGGCCTTCCAGTTCGCCCATGTCGTCTGCACGGAAGGCAGCCATTGAAGCTCGGTGCCGACGAAATCACCGGCGACTGCCTGCATGCCGAGCTGAGACCAGAGGCTCCCCGTCTGACGGTCAAACATAAGCACGTCGCTGTTGTAAAGCAGGCCGGATACGCCGAAATCAAGTGTGTGCTCGCCATAGCGGCGGTCGAAGATCATGGCAGTGCCGCAGAGCGGACAATAAACCACGGCGATGGGACGGTCGGCCACGGTGTCGTTGACGATCTCATGCCAGATAAGGATGCGGAAGGGGTAGGCGCGGGCAACGCCATCTTTTTCGAAGGCAATGATCGTGTCTTCCGGTTCAAGGAAGTTCACGTCCTCAACCAATGTAAACTGAGGATTGTCGATCGAAGGAATTCCGTCGGGTGGCGGCCCCCCACGGCGTATTTCTTTTGTGGGAATGTTGGCTTCGCTCAGGTCGAAGCCGAGCATGGTCTGCGAGGATGTCGGTGTGGCGATGAGCACGAGGATAAGCGTCGTGGCCAACAATCCCACGCATAGGCGTATTTGATTTATCGTAATGAAAGCTCGTGGTAAGCGGAAATAGAGGAGTTGGTTTGAATGTCGCATGCCAATGAGACGTCCGGTGCCTGGCGTTATTCCCTCGCTGTGTGGGGTAGCCTGATTATTCTGCTCGGACCGAAACGTTCGGAACCGACTTTAGTCAACGCCCGCAAAATTAGGCGCAGTGTGTCACTGAGCTGCTTTGGCTGCGTTGAGAAGCGCTTCGGCGGACAGGCGCTCTTTGTAGTTGGGATCGAAGTAGCGGAAGCGCACGCGGCCCGCTGTATCCACAATGTAAACAGCCGGTACCGGAAGGAGGTGGTGTTCCTGGCCGGAGGCGGCTTCAAGATCGATGCCGTAGCCCATGAGTTTTTCGTAGGTCTCGGCGTCCACCTTGAAAGCGAGCCCGAAGGCCTTGGCGACCGCGGCAGACGCATCTGAGTAGAGTGTGTAATTAAACTCGCCCTCACTCTTGGCAACGGTTCGGGCAACGGCTTCCGGACGATCCGGCGAAATGGCATGGATGCGGTAGCCGAGTTCGCGCAGGTCCGACTCAATCTCTCTCAGTGCGGCGAGGTGGCGATTGCAGTAGGGGCACCAACCACCACGATAGAAAATCAGGATGGCGGGTGACTCATCCGTCAGATCATGGAGCGTCACCTTGGAACCGTCGGCGCGGGTCAGGCTGACTGCGGGGATCGATGCCCCGACTTCGATGGGGTTAACCTCCCGGGCGTCGTTGGGGGGAGCGGCCTGAGCGGCTGTGATCAGGCCGGTCAGAAGCGTAACGAAGAAAAGGTGGCGAAAATGGATAGAGGGTGGTTTCATAACGTCTTAATTTTTTTCGGCAAGTCCATGACTTAAGGGAGAGTTTACCGGAGGCGTATTTGTTCCAGAATGTCAGCTTTGACTTGCCGCCATTGGATCGAGGTGAGGCTGACGGGATCCGGCTCGTTTTCGGCATCTTCGAAATAAGCAAGCGACTTTTCCAAACCCCAGCAGCTGGCGTGTCGGTATTTCATCCGAAAAGCCCGTAGCATGGCATCGAATGAAAGATGATTCAGCAGCGCATGGATGTCCCAAAAATCTTTTTTGCTGCCGCGGTTGGCAATGGCGTTAAGTTTCATGGCCGCGATATCCGCGAGGCTTGCCATACGAATGTTTTCGGCGGTGATGATCGCTTCGATCATTGGGTAGCGGTGGGCGATGATATCCGTTTTGATGTCGGCAATCCGGCCAGTGACGCTGTTTTTAGAAACAATGGCTTCCGAAAGCGAGTAATCGCGAGAAAGCGACTGCGCGAGGGCCTCGGCGTCGAATGAACCGGTGGTGAACAGATCGCAATCCACGGATTGGCGATGCCCGATTTGCAAGGCGAGGGCGGTTCCACCGACCAGGAAAAAGTTACTCAGGTCGGGGGCCTCCATTAGCTCTTGGATGAGCTCAAGCAGGTTACTGGGAACGGTGTCAAGATATAGATTCATGACTCCCAGTTTTGCTGGCGACCGTAGGCCCGGAATGCCGTCGGCGGCAGATCGAACTGACTGGCGAAAAAGGCGATTGTCTTTTTGCCAAGTGAGGGGGCATTGAGCAGCGTCTCCCGGAACTGCTGTGGCCCGTAAAAATCCCAAACCCATTGAACATCCGTGCGGCAGCCCCGTTCCACACACCGTATGATGAGGAAGTCCCGGTGTTTGAGAGGATCGATCTGTTCAGTATCCACGTCCCAGAAAAGTTCGCGCGAAAGCGTGTCAAGCGGCTCGGCTTTTTTCGAATTCACTGCCATGATACCGAACATGGGCAAATATCTTATGGAAAACAAGCCAATCTGGAATACGCTTACATGCCGGTTAGTAGCACTGTCTGCTCAGATCTTCTTCTTAAACGCTCAGAGTGTCCTCGAAGGTAGTTAGATTTCCGGCGGCGTGTCGTGGAGTTTGACCTCGCCGTGTTCGCGGGTGAAGTAGTTGAGGTTCCACTGGGTTTCGAAGAGGAGACAGGGGCGGTCGAGATCGTCTTTCACCCGGGTGGCACCGGAGAGGTAGCCGCTCAGAGCGGGGTGGTCAGCGGCGGCCGGATCGATCCAGCGGGTGATCGTCCAGGGGGCGCTTTCCATGCGGGAGTCGGCACCGTATTCGGCTTCCAGGCGGTAGCGGACGACGTCGAACTGGAGCTGCCCGACGGCTCCGATAAAGGGGATGCGCTGATCGGCGTGCATCGGGTAGAAGCGCTGGATGACTTTTTCCTGAAGCAGCTGTTCGAGGCCTTTGTTGAAGCGCTTGTAGGTCTGCGTGTCAGTGGAGTGCAGATAGGCAAAGCACTCCGGGCCAAAACGGGGGATGGCGTCGTAGCAAATGTCTTTGCTCTCGGTCAGGGTGTCGCCGATTTCGAGGTCGGCTTGACCGGTCACGCCGAGGATGTCGCCGGGCCAGGCTTCGTCGCCCGTCTCGCGCTCGCGGCCGAAGACCTGATGCGTGTGGGAGAGGCGGAGGATTTTGCCTGTGCGGGCGAGGCGGACGCGCAAGTCGCGGTGGAAGCGACCCGAGCAGATGCGGAGGAAGGCCAGGCGGTCTCGGTGGTTGGGGTCCATATTGGCCTGGATCTTAAAAACGAAGGCGGAAAAGGCAGCCTCGGTAGGATCGACGGGGGTGCTGTTGGCATGGCGGGGTTGGGGTGGCGCGGAGTGATGGAGGAGGCCGTCGAGGAGGAGTTGCACGCCAAAGTTGTTGATGGCGCTGCCGAAAAAGACCGGCGTGAGTTCGCCCCGCGCCACGGCAGGGGCGTCGAGCTCGCTCCCGGCGGCGGCGAGGAGTTCATCGGTCTCGGATAAATGCGCCAGAATACGCTCGGGCACGGCCTCGCGCACGGCGGGGTCGTCGAGGCCGCCGATAGAGACGGGGGCCCGGTAGCGACCGCCGGTGACGCGCTCAAAGCGGTGCAGTGCCCCGCCCGCGCGGTCAAGGATGCCGACGAAGTCGGGACCGTCGCCGATGGGCAGGTTGACCGCGAAGGTCTTCAGCCCCAGACGGGTCTCGATCTCGTCCAGCAGCTCAAGTGGCTCCTTGCCCGGGCGGTCGCATTTGTTGATGAACGTGATAATCGGGATGCCCCGCTTGCGGCAGACCTCGAAGAGCTTGAGGGTCTGGTCCTCGATGCCCTTGGCAGCGTCGAGCACCATGATGGCCGAATCGACGGCCATGAGCACGCGGTAGGTGTCTTCGGAAAAGTCGCGGTGACCGGGTGTGTCGAGGATATTAATGGAATAGCCCTCAAAGTCGAAGCGCATGACCGCCGATGAGACGGAGATGCCGCGTTTTTTCTCCAGCTCCAGCCAGTCGGAAGAGGTGTCCTGCGCATTTTTTCGCGAGCGCACGCCGCCCGCCTGCTCTTTGGCACCGCCGTAAAGGAGGAGCTTTTCCGTGAGTGTCGTTTTACCCGCGTCGGGGTGGGAGATGATGGCAAGGGTGCGCCGTCGGGCGCATTCCTGTTGAATCTGCTTGGTCATGCGCGGGATGCTTTGCACGGTGCACCGCTTTAGCAAGTTTTCTCGCGAATGTTGGCTGAGTCCAGGAAAACAGTAAAAGACTCGCACTTCAGTTTTCGGCTGCAAGGAAACAATCCGCGGGCTTGCGCTGGGGGTTGAAGTACCGTCAATCTAAGCGCATGCCAAAGCATGATCCAATGAATGCCCCAATCGAATACTATAACCGGGGCACGGGGCAGATTGAAACCGAGCAAGTTTACGGCGAGCGCTTCCTGCGCTGGGCCTATGGGAATCCCCTGGGGCGCCTCAGCGTCGCGCTTGCGGTGAAACGAATTTGGTTCTCCCGCTGGTATGGTCTGCGGATGGATCAGCCGAAAAGCCGCCAAAGAATTCAACCTTTTCTGGAACGTTACGGTGTCGATGCCGAAGAGTTCGCCGATTCCGTGGAGAGCTATAAAAGTTTTAACGAGTTTTTTTACCGGCGCTTGAAGCCCGCCGCCCGCCCGGTCGATTCGAGTCCGGATAGCGCGGTTTTCCCGGCCGATGGACGGCATCTCGCGGTTGCGAATATCGATACGCCCGGTCGGTTTTATCTAAAAGGGCAGGCCTTCGACCGGATTCGTTTCATTGGAGACCCGGCCCTGGCGGGGGACTTTGAAGGCGGCAGCCTGCTGATCTCCAGACTCTGCCCGGTCGACTACCATCGCTACCATTTCCCCGTCTCGGGGCAGGCGGGGGCGGTGCAACGATTACCCGGGTCGCTCCGCTCGGTCAGCCCCCTGGCGTTGCGGCGGCGTCTTTCAATTCTTTGGGAGAACCGACGCGCCCGCACGGTCCTCGAATCAGCGGAATTCGGTAAGGTTTTGGTTATGGAAATCGGTGCGACGTGCGTGGGTGGCATGCATGCGACGTATCAGCCCGGCCCCGTGGAGAAGGGCTCGGAAAAAGGTTATTTTTCCTTTGGGGGCTCCTGCGTCGCGACAGTCTTTCAAAGAGGAGCCATCGAACTGGATGCGGACCTACTGGAGCAGGCGGCGCAGGGTAGGGAGGTTTATGCGAAAATGGGTGAACGCTGCGGACTCGTCGCGCCGGGTTGATAGGGATCGACTTCTGAAATACGCTCAATATGTCTTGAACCGAAAACAGGTGGTGGATCGAAATCGCTCACCCGGATGTAGGACCGCTCCGCCCATCCCGGGAAAATTAACCGAGTCCGGGTAGTCCTGAGTCTCCAGGCAAAGCCCATCATGGGGCGCGTGAACGACACCGTTTTTTCCGATATCCGGGCCGTCTGCCGAAAGAAACAGCCCTGCGTAAAATTGCACGCCGGGCTCTGTGGTCAGCACTTCCAGCGTGCGCCCGGTCGTCGGTTCCCTGACTGTGGCCGCCAATTCAGGTTGAGCGGTGCGACCCTTGCTGAGGAAAAAGTGTGCATCGGCGTTGCCCTGTTCCAGAATGCTGCGGGCACCGAGTCGAACAAAATCACGGTAGTCGTTGTAGTCGGCCACAACGGGATCGCTCCGGCCGATCAAGCTGGCGTTTTTATCGACGGCAGCCGTTTGTTCTGCCAGGATTTGGACCTCGTGGTCGAGCACATCACCGCTCCCTTTTAAATTGAAATAGCTGTGGTTGGTTGGATTAAACGGCGTGCTTTGGTCGGTCGTGGCCTCGTATTGGATTTCCAAAGTGTTGTCATCAAACAGCGCATAGGTGACCACGCAATGCAGGTTTCCCGGAAACCCATTATGCCCGTCGGGGTCGGTCAGTTTCAGCTGCAGTTTTTCCTTACCGTTCGCTTCGATGACAGCTGCCTCCCAGACCATCAAGTGGAAGCCTTCGGGGCCGCTGTGCAGATTATTGATGTCGTCTTCGTTGGCTTGCAGTGCGTATTTCCGACCGTCTATTTCGAATTGGGCCCCGCCGATCCGCCCGGCCACACGTCCGCAGATTGCCCCGAAGCATGGGTGCCCCTGCACATATGCATCCAGAGAGTCTTTACCCAAAACAACGTCACCCAAACGGCCAGCGCGATCCGGCACATGCAAGGAGACCAGGATACCGCCGTAATTGGTGATCTCAGCAAAACATCCGTTTTTGTTGTGTAGTTCGAAGAGCGCGATCTGTTCGCCCGAGGGCAGCTGCCCATAGCTTTTCGATGTGATAGACATTACCGCGTGAGCCAAAGGAGTTTTGCCGGAAAGGACAATAAGAGATTACGGATCCTACGCCATGGCGGGACAGGCTTCGCTCTTCCACCTCCGCGAAGGCTAGGGCGGACTAGTTGAGCGAAGCCGCACAAGGGAAGTGCTGATTGGTCCGGCGACTGGCGGATCTGGGGTCACCACCTACGTTTGTTCTTGATATCTGCATTTTGAGCTGCTTGTTCCAAGAGCGCCTTAAAGGTCATTCCGGGAGCATTGTCTCCGTCGGAATGGGGGACTTTTTTCTGCGATCGGAATTGACATCGCCCAGCCTATGTTTACTCCTTGTAAACAATGCGAATTATTACGAAAGAGCGATTGCTTGATCTTGCCAAAGCCCATGCGGGTAGCCTGTCGAGCGTCAAACAATGGCTCTCCACCGTTCAAAGCGCCGTCTGGGGCGATTTCACCGACATACGAAATACTTTCAACTCAACCGATCTGGTTCGCCTTGGCAGCGGGAACACTGTCTATGTATTCAATATCGGATCCTACCGCCTGATCGCCGCCATTCATTTTACCCCTAAGAACCCGAGCCGTGGTCGCGTCTATATCCGCGAGTTTCTCACGCACGCCGAATACGATAAGAACACTTGGAAAGAAAGGAACTAGACCATGACAATACTCATCAACCGTCATACGCCGCTGCCCGCAACTTACGAGGGGCTCGTTGCCGCTTTCATGCCGCGCCCGATCCACGACAAGGTGGGGCACGACAACACGCTTGCCGTCATCGATGCGATGGCCGGGCGTGAACTCAATGCAGACCAGGAGGAATACCTGGATCTGCTCTCCACCTTGTTCGAGGCTTACGAGGACGAGATCCTCAAGGACGAACTCGCATCCTTGCCTCGGGGAGTGGCGATGCTCCAATACCTTTGTCAGGAAAACGGGATCAGCGGAGTCGAACTCGGTCGGATTCTCGATGTGGGCCGTGCCCAGGCTTCTTTGCTTCTCAAGGGTGAACGAAATTTGACCGTGCCCCACCTGCAACGCCTTTCTGAGCATTTCAAGGTCTCGTCGGAACTGTTCATCCAGAAGCGCCAATAGATCCTATGAGCGTGGGGCGAAACTGCGCGACAATGAAGGAACTGCTCTTCCCCGCTTGCCTCCCCTGCGCCTGGGCTGCCGAGTGCGACTGGCGGAAATCCATTTAACCGAAGCCATACCAGAATGAAAGCGACCAAACCAAAAACCAGCAATAGACCGTCCAACGTATTGGTTCTCATCCCTCGCTCGCTGCGCGAGTGGATAGCTTGGGCTTGCCCGGGCGTAGTTCAAAGAGGTGTTGTGGAGTCCGGCTCTGCTGCGCGACGCCGGGACAGGTTTCGTTTCGGCAACAAGTTTTCGACGAAGCCTGGCGGAGAAGGAGGGATTGGTGAAGCTGCGCTTCATCGCGTCGCGACCGCCTTCGGCGTCCCATCTCCGCTTCGCTCCGTCGAACTTCGTTCTCATCCCTCTTTCCGGCTTCGCCGGATAGGGTGTTTGCTTCGCAAATGGCGGAGAAGGAGGGATTCGAACCCCCGGTCGAGTTTCCCCGACAACTGATTTCGAGTCAGTCACATTCGGCCACTCTGTCACTTCTCCTTAGAGTTGTTAGTAGAAAGATGATTCATAGAGCTTTGACAAGACCCAACTAAATTAACCTGCAAATTTAGCTTGATATGAATAAGAACCTACGTCTTGTTCATATTCGAAATGTAAGAAAGGCGCGGTCGCCAAGTGGTAAGGCCGAGGACTGCAAATCCTCTATCGTCGGTTCGATTCCGACCCGCGCCTCCATTCTAAGAAGCCAACAGTTTTTGCCGAATTTTCTCAAAAAGTGAACTTTTGGTTTTCTGGTTTTTTTGCGACTCACGTCTGTTTAGTTGCTCCTGATCAACCACCTGTGGCTTGTGGGACGGATCGGCAGCGGTCGGAGGTTGTTGCACGGCCCCGTCCGCTTTCGGTTTGCCTTCTTTTTTCTTCGATAAACTCCTTTCTATCTTTGCCTTCCGCAGTTGATCCAAAACGTGTCGATCAAGGAGTGGTTTGCGAAAAAGAATGTTCATTCGACTGAGGCAAATCGCAAGGATGTCCGAATTGAGTGAAACTAAGCGCCCAGCGAACGGATGAAGCGGGAGGAAGGCTTTGACAATGACGAGCAACCGCTCTCCGTATTTCCAATTTTCGTTCAAATCAAAGTACGATTGGTGGAGGCTATCACCTGCCCCGGGGATTTCAAGAGACCAGCCGATTATCGAGGCGAAATACCTCCGGTCCGCTGATGCGAATGCGCTCAAACTTCGGGTGGGTCGGGTTGATCAAAATGTTCTGCTCGGTGGGGATGACGGCACTGGGCACCCGGAGGGCCAGGCTGCGGGCATCCTGGATCCAAGCATCGCCAACCTGTCGGGGATGCTCCACCGGAAACGGCGCATTTAACGGGCCATTGCTTTGAGAGTCGACGATGGATACATCCTCCATGCGGGCAGCGGGTATGTGGGCGGAAAAGGCAACGAGTTCCGGCGCAGTCCGGGTTTGATCGAGATGCACTAAAATTTCCAAGAGGGCGAGGGATAGGCTCTGGCTCGCGTAGACGACGCGCATGCCCCGGCTATTCCAACGCCCACCGAAGCGGTAGGCACCTTCACCATCCCATGCATCAGCGGCGCGTCGCGCTTTGACCAAGCGCCAGCAGCGGATCATAGCCGCCTCAGGCATAGACACCGTACTCGAGACGGCCGATCAAATCTTCGACTTCCCGTGCACCGATCTCCGTCTCGGCAAAATCCAGCGGCGTTTGCCCAGCCAGGGCAGGCGCCGGGCTGGCCAGCCAACTCCGCGCGGCAGCCTCGTCGCCATCGAAGAGATCGACGGTTTTCCAGAAGAGTCGGGCGTAGCGGATGATTCGATCCCCATGATCCCGATCCAGTGGCTTTTGATCCACCCGCCTACGGGCCAGCGTCGCCGTGGATAAGCCGACCTTTCCTGCAAGCGCCTCCACGGGTAGGCCGAGCATTGCCCGCAGCGCATCAAACTCACCGACGGGCAGCCCATCGAGAACGCGTGCGACCCAATAGCCGGGTTGCTCCAAATCTTCGGTATGGACTTCTTCGACCACCCAGTCGACTGGCTCTTGTTCTTTGTATTTCATTTGATACCTAAAGAACATATCAAATGAAGTTTCGTCAAGTATTTTTTCAGGCAGAATGATGACAAACTGAATCATTCTGCTTAGGGCGCAGCTTCTTCTGGTGGGGTAGATTTTTCCGGTGCGGGTTCATCATCAATCAATCCGATGTCGCGACCCACGCGACCGACGTCAAAGAAGCTCACGTAGAGCACGAAACAAAGCAGCAGAACCATGAAGGCACCCTGCACATTTTCCATAAGCTTTTGGGGCAGGGGACGCCCGATCACCTTCGAAATTGTGGCAAAGAGCATGTGCCCGCCATCCAGCACGGGTATAGGAAGCAGGTTGAAAATAGCCAGATTCACATTGATCAGGGCCAACATCCAGAGCAGGTCAATGAAGCCGATCTGCGCCATGCGGGTCAAGCCATGCACGATGCCGACCGGGCCGCTCATGTTTTTGACCCGTACGTCGGAGTTTTTATGGATGAGCGCATAGAGCGTCATTTTCATCGTCTCGGCAAAGCGGTAGAGCTGTTCGATCGGGTTGTAGTGAACGCGCTCGGTTTTATACTGGAAGTCGTAGGCGAAGCCGAAGCGCGGGCTCGTCTCGCCTTCTTTAATCCGAGGCCGGATAGGGAGGGTAACTTCCTTGCCCTTGCGTTCGACGGTCACCTCGATCGTGCGGTCGCCGTGATTCGCGAGATAGGTGTTGAGGAAGGCCCCGGAGACAATTTCTTCGCCGTCCAGTTTGATTAGGCGGTCTCCGGGTAATAGACCGGCCTCGATCGCTGGCATATCGGGTTCGAGGCGCACGACAATCGGTGCCGAGGTTTCATCGGTCTCCGGTTCGACGCCGATATAGCGCATCCGCTCGCTGGAGACGAGTTCCGGATAAACGGTGAAACTCAATTCGGAATCGCCGCGCAACACGCCCACCTCCACCTCACGCCGTCCGTTTTCACCGGCTTCCTTGCCGACTCCGGTTGCAATGGCATTCTGAAAATACCACCAATCCGGCACGCGGTTTCCATCGATACGGTAAATGGTATCTCCCGGTTGAATTCCGGCGACATAGGCGGGACCCGGCACGGTCTCCCCCTCGGCGTTGCGGATCTCTTGGGCCACATGGCCCACTGTGGTGGATTTGACGATCTCGCGGCCGACGCCCCAGAGCACGAGCGAAAGAACCAGGGCAAAGAGGATATTGAAGACGGCACCCATCACCGCCACGATCATCTTATCGGCGTAGGAAATGGGGGGCAGTTTGCTGGCCTCATCCTCCTCGCCGCCTTCAAGACGGCCCATATCGGCCAACTGGGGGAGTGAGACGTAGCCGCCCAGCGGGAATAGCGATAGGCGGAAGTCGGTCCCGTTGCGATGCCAGCCGAAAAGCCGTGGCCCGAAGCCGATGGAGAAGCGGTCGGCCACGAGACCGCGCTTTTTGGCGGCGATAAAATGCCCAAGCTCGTGTATGAATATGGAAAAACCCAGCGCAAAGAGAGCCAGCGCGATGTAGAGAATAGCAGAGATCATGATGAAAAAGTTTGTTTGCGGGCCCGATCCCGCGTGGCCGCGTCGGTTTCCAGAAGCTGGTCAAGGCTGGGAGACGGGCGGTTTTCTGTCGAAGTAAGACAATGCTCGATCAATTTGGGGATTTCAAGGTAAGCAATCTCTTTTGCCAGAAAGCGCTCAACTGCGATTTCGTTGGCCGCGTTGAATATAGCCGGGGCCGCGCCACTGGCGTTGAGCGCATCGTAGGCGAGCCGCAGGCAGGGGTAGCGGGCATAGTCGGGCGCTTTGAAATCGAGCGAGAAAGGATTTGTGAAATCGGTCGTTGCCTCCACGGCGGACGCGCGCTCGGGGTAGAGCAGGCAGTGTTGGATGGCAAAGGTCATGGAGGGCGGGCTGAGCTGGGCAAGAATCGAGCCGTCGATAAACTGCACGAATGAGTGCACGACGCTTTGCGGGTGGATGACCACCTTCAGCCGGTCCGGCTCCAGATCAAAGAGCCAGTGCGCCTCGATCAATTCGAGTCCCTTGTTCGCCATAGTGGCAGAATCCACCGTAATTTTGGGGCCCATCGACCAATTAGGGTGCTGGGTCGCCATGTCGGGAGTCACGCGGGCCAGGGTGTCGAGGGGGCTGTCACGGAACTGGCCGCCAGAGGCGGTCAGGATGAGTTTGTCGAGTTGCTCGGCCGGGTGCCCTTGCAGGCATTGAAAAATGGCGTTGTGCTCGCTGTCGGTGGGGAGCAGCTGCACGCCTTTGCGGCGGGCGGCTTCCATGACATGGGCGCCGCCCAGCACAAGTAGTTCTTTATTGGCCAGGGCGATGTCCTTGCCCGCCTCAATGGCGGCGAGGGCGGGCCGGAGCCCGGCGGCACCAACCACCGCGATGAGCACGATATCCGCTTCTGCAAGGGTGGCGAGCGCTTCGAGGCCTTCTGCGCCGCTACTCAGTTGCGTTGCGCCGGGAAATTCGTCGCTCTGTCTGGCTTGTCGGTAGGCGTCCCCGGAGTTGAGCACAGCGTGGGGCACAGCAAACTCGCGGCAGATTTCGGCCAGTGCCTGACCATTGCTCTGCGCGGCCACGCCAACCAGCTGCAGGCGGTCGGTGTGCGCCCGAAGGACACGCAGGGTGCTGCTACCGATTGAGCCGGTGGCCCCGAGTAAGACGACTTTTTTTCTCAAAACAGTGTGTATTTAAACAGTAAATACCCCAGCGGCGCGGTCAGGATGAGGCTGTCGGTCAGGTCGAAAATGCCCCCGATCCCGGGGATGAATTTCCCCGAGTCTTTCACATCGGCCTGGCGCTTGAAGGCGGACTCAACCAGATCGGACGCGATGGAGGCGATAGCGATCGGGATGGCGATGAGGGCGCAAAGCCACCAGGACATGCCCGCCGGGGCAAGCTCGTGGAAGACACCGGCGAGGATAATGCCGATAAGCATGGAAAAGACGACGCCACCGGCCGCGCCCTCATAGGTCTTTTTCGGGCTGATTACGGAGAGCGGTGTTTTGCCGACCTGCATGCCGACCAGGAGTCCGCCGACATCCGCGCACTTGGCCACCGCGACGACCCAGACGGCCAGAAACATACCGGTCGCGGCGCTTTCGCCCTGGAATTCGGCGAGTTTCACCGTTTTGATGAGGAAGTGCAGCAGGTAGGGCACGTAGAGCAGGCCAAACAGCGTCGGCACAAAGCTGCGCAGCCGCCCGGCCTGCAAATCGAGCCGAATAATCGTCAGCGTGAGGAAAAGGAAGCAAAGCACGAAGAGGTCGTTGCCCGAGTCCACGCCGCCGAGGTAATAGGCACCTACCGTGATGACAAGGCCAGCCGTCAGGCCGATTCCTTTCATCGGGGTGAGCCCCATTTTCTCGAATAATTGATAAAGCTCCAACTGGGTGAAAAAAGCCAGCAGAGCGATTAGAAATACGCCGGCGTGAACGCCGAATAACCACAGGGAGACGGCAAGAATCGACCAAAGTAGGGCAAAGCTGAAAATCCGTTGCTGCATTGGAACAGGTTAGGGGTGGGTGAGGTTGGTCGACGGCACGAGTTGCTCAGCCGTTTTCCCGTAGCGACGCTCGCGGGAAGCGTATTCGGACAAAGCATTCTTGAATTCGGCTTCATCAAAATCCGGCCAAAGTACCCGACTGAGGTAGATTTCGGCGTAGGCGGACTGGAGAAGCAGGAAGTTGCTCAGCCGTGATTCGCCGGATGTGCGGATAACAAGGTCCGGGTCGGGCATCTCACCCGTGTAAAGATACTCGCGAAGGGTGCCGTAGTCCAGGTCGGCGGGGTCGAGGTCACCGATTCGGGCTGCTTCGGCGATGGCCCGGGCGGCGTCAACGATCTCGGTGCGCGACCCGTAGTTGAGCGCGAGGCCTAGCGTGTAGACTTCAAAGTGCTGCGTAGCCGCCTCCGCCTCCCGGAGACGCGCTTGGATCGATTCGGGCAACTCGCGGTAGCGACCGATGACGCGCAGGCGGATTTGTCGCTTCATCAACTCGGGCAGTTGTTCGCGCAAAAAACGATCAAGCAAATTCATCAATGCATCGACCTCATCCTGCGGGCGGTTCCAGTTTTCCACGCTGAAGGCATAGAGGGTGAGATGGGTGACCCCGTTTGCCTGTGCCGCCTTGAGGCAGCGTTTGACCGCCTCGGCCCCACGGCGGTGCCCTTCGATGCGCGGCAAGCCATGCTGCTTCGCCCAGCGCCCGTTGCCATCCATGATGATGGCGACATGTTGTGGAAGGTTCTTTTGGATCATGTGGCTTTGAATCGGAGTGTGTCGGCGTCAGTCAGTTGGAGCGCCTGATAAGAAATCGGGAGGTCCCATCAAAACCGCCCTTTAAAAACATTTGCTCATGACGGCGCAAGGGTAGAGCACATGGCCCGACTTAAATTTGAAAATCGCTGCCGCCCGTCACCTCATGCAGACCGCACTCCCGCTTGAGTCCGCCGAACCGGGTCGCTTCCTCGTTCATGCCCTCGCCCAGCTTTTTTGTGCTATGCCAGTCGCCCACCGAGACGTAGCCCTGTTCCCAGAGCGGGTGGTAGGGCAGGCCGTTTTCCGTCAAATAGTTATAGATGTCGCGGTCGTTCCAATCGATGATCGGGTAAATTTTAGTCACCTTGTTTTGCACTTCGACGACACCGCGTTTCTCGCGCGTGCTGGACTGGGTCCGGCGCAGACCGGAGAGCCAGGCCGTCGCGCCGAGTTCTTTGACCGCCCTGTTCATCGGCTCCACTTTGTTGATTCGGTTGTAGCGTTCCAGGCCTTCCAAACCCTGCTCCCAGAGCTTCCCATAGAGCGCCTCCTGTTGCGCTGCAGTCTGCCTGGGTGTGTAGGTCTTGAGATTGAGGTTGAGCCGCTCCGTCAAATCCGCTGCAAAGGTGTAAGTGGCCGGAAAAAGGTAGCCCGTATCAACAAAAACAACCGGGATTTGAGGGATTTGGGTGGTCACCAAATGCAACATGACCGCACTCTGCACCCCAAAGCTCGTCGTCAAAACAAGCGCATCACCGTAGGTTCGATAGGCCCAGGCAATCCGCTCCGTCGCCGAGGCAAGTTCCAGATCGAAATCCGCTGAAGCATTCGGCGGCACTGTTTTGGTCTGTGTCATGCCCATTAACTTTGGTTGTTGAGTCAAAAAGTCAAGAAACTCATTTACGAGTTTGAAGTGGCGTGCTCGCTTGCCATTTCGGCGAGCTCAAAGCCCTGAATTTGTCGAAGGGCGAGCGCCCGGGCAGGTCGGCTTGCAAAGCAACGTCTGGGCCAAGCAGATTTCAGGGAGTCCGCATAAGCGGACACGCCACGGTGAGTCCCTGCCAAAGAAAACGGGCTCTCTTTTCACAATCACTCGCCTATCCAAACCAAATCGCCGGTCTCCACCCGCTCAAACAAACGAATCACGTCGAGGTTGGTCATCTCCACGCAGCCGCCGCTGAAGGGTTGGCCGATGCGGCTTTCGTGGTTCGTCCCATGAATATAAATGTAGCGGGCAAAGGAATCGCAGCCGGGGCCACTGTTCTTTCCCGGCTCCAGACCGCGTAAACGAAGGATGCGGCTGGTGATTAAATTGTTCCGGGCTGTCTCCGGCGAGACCTCGGAAAAAAGCCGCCCAGTGGGCACTCGGCCCTTGAAAACCATTCCCCGTGGGGCACCCGCGCCGATTTTATCGCCGATACAGTGCAGCCCGGTCGGTGTGCCAAAGGATTCTGCCTGACAGGAAGGTGTATTTTTTGAGGTAGAGATGGGGAAATGCTCTGCGATTTCCTCCCCCAATATCAGCGCCATGGCCTGTTCCGCGATCGAGACAAGCAGGCATCGGTCCGTAGGCATGATTGACATTGCCCGGCAGTTTTGCTGGATACCCGACCGTTCCCTTACAAAATCATATGGCATATAAAATAGGCATCCTCGGAGCGACCGGCGCAGTCGGTCAAGAAATCATTCGTCTCCTGCACGAGCGCAGCTTTCCCATTGGCGAGCTGCGCCTGCTGGCATCCGCCCGGTCGGCGGGTAAGACCCAATCCTGCGGTGACAAAACCTGGACGATCCAGGAAACTACCCCGGAAAGTTTTGCAGGCCTCGACGTCTGCATCTTCAGCGCCGGTGCGGGTCAGTCCAAAATGTTTGCCGGGGAGGCCGTCAAGCGAGGCTGCGTCGTCGTGGACAACAGCTCGGCCTTCCGCCAAGATCCGGATGTGCCGCTCATCGTGCCCGAGATTAATCCCGCTGCGGTGGATGGGCACAAGGGCATCCTAGCCAACCCGAATTGCTCCACGGCCATTTCGCTCATGGGCCTCTACCCGCTGCACAAAGCTTTCGGGCTCAAATCCTTCATCGCCTCCACGTATCAAGCCGTGTCCGGGAGTGGGGCCGAGGGCATCACCGAGCTGGAGCAGCAGACCCGCGACTGGGCTGCCGGTAAGCCGGGCAGCGAGATGAAGAAAGAGGTCTACCCGCACCAGATCGCTTTCAACCTCTTGCCCCATGTCGACGATTTTCTCGATGACGGTTATACGAAAGAAGAAATGAAAATGCTCAACGAAGGCCGCAAAATAATGGGCCTTGAAAACCTTCAGGTGACCTGCACCTGCGTGCGCGTTCCCGTTTTCCGTGCGCACTGTATCTCCATCAGTGCGCAGTTTGAGCGCCCCGTTAGCGTCGACGCCGCCCGCGAGGCCATCCGCAACTTCGGGGGCAGCGAGCTCGTCGACAATCCCGCCACGTTGGAATACCCCATGCCGCTCAACTACTCCGAGGTTGTGCCCTGTGGGGTCGGTCGCATCCGCAAGGACAGCGTCCTTGAGAACGGCCTCGCTCTCTGGGTCGCGGGCGACCAACTCTGGAAGGGAGCCGCCCTCAACGCCATCCAAATCGCCGAGCTACTGCATACCAAAGGTAAACTGTAGGCGGGTAGGCTCTGCCGCCCGCTTCCGTAGGCGGGTAGGCTCTGCCGCCTGCTTCTTGACTGTTTGAATTAAGCCGATCAGAAACGCCTGGCCCGCTCAGGCAGGGCGGCGGAGCCAACCCTGCTACGGAAAAATGCCGAATCTTTCTGATATCCAAACCGTCATCGACTTCGGCATCGTCGTTTTGCTCTGGCTTGTGCAGATTGTCATCTATCCCAGCTTTCTGCGGGTCGAGGCGAGCCAGCTCGCGGGCTGGCACCAGACCTACACCTTCCGCGTGTCCTTTGTCATCATGCCGCTGTTGCTGACACAGTTGGCGCTGGCCGTCGCGGCGGTGTTATCCGAGGCCACCTCCTGGCTCGATGGGCTTGTTCTCACCCTTGTCCTGATCTGCTGGGGCTTGACTTTCTTTGTCTCCGTCCCTCTCCACCGCAGGATCGATGCGGGCGACCTGGATCCATCCACCCGACAGGCCCTGATCCGCACCAACTGGCCGCGAACGATTCTCTGGACCGCAATTTTCTGTCTGGGTCTGGTCGGTTGAGGGCCACAGGTCACCTCCGTCAAAGAAAGTTGCACGCTCCGCGATTTAGATACACCCTTCGACTATGAATCAAAAGATCGTTTTAACCGGGTGCACCAGCGGGTTGGGTCTAGCCATGGTGCATGGATTGATCGAGCATGGGGCAACGGTGGCCGGACTCGGACGTTCAGTTCCGGATGGGGACGCTCGACTTCCCCGAGTGTAGCGCCCTACTGCATGTCGAAGTGGGGCATCGAAGGGCTCTCCCAAGCGGTAGCCCAGGAAGTAGCCGACGGTGTGGCGGTCATCGCCTTGAATCCGGGAATCATCGACACCCCCATGCTGCGATCCTGCTTCGGCGAGGGTGCCGCCGCTCACCAAGACCCAAAGGCCTGGGCCGAAAGCGCCGTGCCCATGCTATTGAATTTCAGCGCCAACGATAATGGGGCAAGTCTTTCGGTGTCCTGATCGGGCTCATTGAATCTAAGAAAACGAAGGTAAACATCACAAAGGCAAAGCTCGGTGACCAAGTTCTCTGAGGAAAAGATTCGACGCGGCCGAGAAAACGCTTTTGCTTCCAAAACATTCTGACGGGCCTGTAGCTCAGCGGTTAGAGCAGAGGACTCATAATCCTTTGGTCGTGGGTTCGAACCCCACCGGGCCCACCACCTCGAAGAGGTGCAATTTGAGCGCAGCGAAATGGGGTGAGAACCCACGAAGTGGGTTTGACGTAGCGAAGCGGAGATGGGACAGCGTTTGCGCTGGTCGCGAAGCGATCCGGCGGAGCCGGACCAACCCCACCGGGCCCACCAGGCTTCGCTCTGCGAGCTACGCATGGCGCAGCCAAAGTAGCGACACAGATGGAAGCATGCTCTGCGTCGTTTGGAGAATGTCGCCTTGTGGCGTGCTCGCTTGCGAGCGCCTGCGGTGCCAGCAACCTTAGGGCTCTTACACTGAGCCGAAGTCCGGGGCGTCCGGCGAGCGGACACGCCACGTTAACCCTCCGTCTTTTCCCGAATCCCTTGCTTGCGCCGCTGGGGGAAATGAACCAAGTTGCGCGGTTCTTATGAGCAAAAAGTTCTACATCACCACCGCAATCGACTACGCCAATGGCTCGCCGCACCTCGGGCATGCCTACGAAAAAGTGCTGACCGATATTGTCGCACGCTTCCGTCGAATGATGGGGGACGACGTGAATTTCCTCACGGGCCTCGACGAGCACGGACAAAAGGTGCAGATGTCGGCGCAGAAGGCGGGCGTGCCCCCGATTGATGTGTGTGATCGCCTGGCGACGGAATTTCAGGGGCTCTGCCGGGCCCTGCATATCTCCAACGACGACTACATCCGCACCACGGAGGACCGGCACAAGACTGTCGTGCAGGCCATCCTGCAAAAACTCTACGATAACGGTGCGATCTATAAGGCGGACTACAATGGCTTCTATAGCGTGCGCCAGGAGCAGTTCGTGACGGAAAAGGAAAAGGTGGACGGGGAATGGCCGGAAATTTATGGCGAGGTGACGGAGGTCACGGAAAGTAACTATTTCTTTAAGCTGGCGCAGTATCAGGACTGGCTGGTCGATACGATCAAGACCGACACGCAGATGATTTATCCGCGCTTCCGCAGCGCGGATGTGCTCCAGTTCCTCAAAGAGCCGCTCAACGACCTCTGTATCTCGCGCCCCAGGGAGCGCCTGTCCTGGGGCATCGAGTTGCCCTTCGACCCGGATTTCGTGACCTATGTCTGGTTTGATGCGCTGACCAACTACATTACGGCGGCGGGCTATGGGACGGATGCTTTTGAGGAGCACTGGCCAGCGGATTACCACGTGATCGGCAAAGATATCCTGGTGCCGCCGCATGCGGTTTACTGGCCGATCATGCTGAAGGCGCTCGATCTACCGCTGCCCAAGCACTTCCTGGTGCATGGCTGGTGGCTCAGCTCGGGTTCCAAGATGTCCAAGAGCAGCGGCGAGGTGGTCAACCCGCTCGATCTCATCGATCAATTCGGGGCGGATGCTTTCCGCTACTTCGTGACCCGCGAGATGAATGTCGGGCAGGACAGCGAGTTTTCGCTCGACCTCTTCATGAGTCGCTACAACAGCGATCTGGCCAATGATCTGGGTAACCTGGTGAGCCGCCTGCTCAATATGGGAGGACGCTACACGGAGGGTCGCGTGCCGACTGCCGAGATCGAGGAAGCGCCGGAGAAAGAGCTGAAAGCGCTTTGGGAGCAGACCTCGGGGGATCTGGTCGCTTTGTATGAGGATTTCCAGTTCCACAAGGCGCTCGACCGCATCTTTACCTTTGTTTCGGGGATCAACCGCTATGCGGAAACGCGTGCACCGTGGAAGCTGGCTAAGTCCGAGCTGGCGGCCGACCAAACCGCTCTGCGCACGTCGCTGGCCACGATGGCCGAAGCGCTCCGGCTCGCCGTTGTTTTGCTCACACCGGTTATGCCGGAAATCTCCGACAAAGTCCGCGGCCTCGTCGGCGCGGACAACTTTCAGACCCTGGAAGGGCAGCTGGAGTGGGGCAATCGGCTCGAAGGTAACGCGCTCGGCGAAAAAACCATCCTCTTCCCGCGACCCGAGCGGAAGGGGGTGCGATAGAAATTGCTGGGTGTGGCTACCTAAAGGAAGCCACATACGTATGTCCGCTCCTTTTCCGTCCGCCGTAGCTTCGGCGGACAGCATGCCGAAAGCGAAGGCGGAAGGTGCGGAACATGTAAAGCACAGACGAGACGATTTAGCATCAAGCAAAAGTTATTCTGTTAAAAAAAGCCCTCAGCGGAAGGGGTAGGTTTTTCAGCTTGCTGGAAAAGGTCTGATAGGTTACCCCAGCTAAATTTTGGAAAGAACCGCCATAGGAAGACTTTTTGAGCCACGGCAGTTATCGGCAGGCCGCGCAACGGCTTTGATGCTGGCCGCGTTGCTTGTTGGCAGCTTGCCGGGCTGTATAAGCAAGCCTGAGCCGGATAATCGCCCCGGCTGGGTGCAGGAGGCAGAAGCGCGCCTGCAACGGCCGCCGTCTTGGCAGGTGAGTGGTGCTGGCGTCGATTCCGGAAGTGGAACCGAGACGCAGTCGAGTTTCTTTGGCAGCGGTCGGCGCGCCACGAATGCCAACAGCATGCAGGGAAATAACGAGCGTCAGCGGAAGGCGGCAGCGCGTTCGCCGCAAGCGGTCGTTGAGGAACCTCCCGGGGTCGAGTGGGGCGAAACGAAGATAACGGTTTCGGTGGAGGATTAGTGCTGTGACCAATACGTTTTTTCATTTTTTGTAGCGAGAGGGTTTATCCCTCGATTGAGCAGTTTGAAAATCCGATCTGATCGACTCCTGGCGTAAAGCCAGTCGCTACGACCAAGCCCCTTAATTAAGTGCCATTTCCACTAGGCTGGCAGCGGAAACATGGTTAGGGCGAGGGCGGCGAATCCCAGGAAGAGGAAGAACCCGACCACGTCGGTCACCGTGGTCAGCATGATAGCAGACGCCAGAGCCGGGTCGATGCGGAGGGCCTTCAAGCCGAAGGGGATGACCACACCGGCCAAGCCGGCACCCACCATGTTGAGTACCATGGCGGCAAATACGATGACGCCTAGGGTGATGTTTCCCTTCCAGAACCAGGCAATCACCCCGACGACGATCCCGATGGCCAAGCCGTTCAAAACGCCGACGACCAGCTCTTTGAGAATAATACTGCGCTGTCCGTTATCCGGAATATCGCCCAGTGCCAGGGAGCGCACCACGATGGTCAGGACCTGCGTGCCCGCGTTACCGCCTTGTCCGGCAATGATTGGTAGGAAAACCGCGAGCACGGCATACTGCGCGATGGTACTTTCAAACATAGCCACGACGGCACCGGCCATAAAAGCGGTGAGCAAATTGACATAGAGCCAGGGCAGTCGCTTCTGCACCGCCTCTTTCCACGGAGTATTCGTGCTCTCCTCCCCGGAAAGACCGATCATGCGCTGCATGTCCTCGGTGGCTTCTTCTTCCATGATGTCCATGACGTCATCACTGGTCACGATACCGCGCAGGCGTTGAAAATCGTCGACCACCGGCACCACAGGAAAGTTGTAGTGTTTAAACATGCGCGCGATTTCCTCCTGATCGGCCCGCACCGAAACGGCCCGCACTTCGCGGATCATGATGTCGCGCACCTTCAGGTGTGGTTTGCTGAAGAGGAGGTCGCGCACGCGCAGCACGCCGCGCAGGCGATCGTTCTCGTCGGTCACATAGATATAGAAGAGCCCCTCGGTTTCCATGAGATCTTCCATGCCCCGGAGCTTCTCAATGGTTTCTGAAATGGTCAGGCTTTCCGGGATGGAGATCACCTCGGTTTGCATGATGCCGCCTGCCGTATCTTCCTCGTATTTGAGTAGGTCAGCGATCTCCCGGGCCTCCGTCGGGGGGAGTTGCTCCATGATCTTTTCGAGACGTTCGGCGGAAATCTGGCCCAGCAAGTCGGCCACATCATCGCTGAACATCTCGCCGATGATGCCGGACAGGCGGGAGACCCGCATGGACTCAAAGAGCTCGACCTGCACGTGTGGTGGGAGTTCGAGGATGACATCCGAGGTCACCGCGTTGGGCAGCTTGCCGAGGATACGCCGAATGACGATGATCTCGAGGTAGCGGATCTCCACAGCGATATCGTGCGGATGCTGGGTGACCAACCACTCGATCCATCCTGGATCGTCGACATGCGTGTTTGGTTTTTCGACGGTATCTCCCATAGGCTGAAAGTTGAATGGCTCCGGAGCGCAAAGTAAAACTGAATTTTAACCTAGCCGATCCGTCCGGTATTCGGCAACCTTTCTACCTGTGAACCTTCCCAATCTCCTCACATTATCGCGCATCCCGATCTTATTTTGCATCGTGGGCTTTCTTTACGCGCCCTTCATCGGCGCAAGCACGCTGGCCTTTGTCTTCTTTGTGATCGGTGCGTTGACGGACTGGGCGGACGGCTACTACGCCCGCAAGCAGGGGCTGGTTTCTAATTTTGGAAAGTTGATGGACGCGTTGACCGACAAGGTCTTCATGGTGGGGCTTTTCATCACGTTGCTCGCTGTGTCCGTCCTTCCCGATTGGTCGCTGCCGCTTCTCCTGCTTATCCTCAGCCGGGAGTTTTTGATCACAGGTTTACGCTTGGTTGCGGCCAGCTCAGGGATTGTCCTCGGGGCCGAAAAATCGGGTAAGCATAAAACAGTGACCCAAATTGTGGCGGCGATTCTTCTCCTGTTGGGCGTGGCCGTCCGGCAGGATTTTCCCGAACTCCTGCCGGCAATGGTTGGCGATGCCCTGGAATGGGGCGGGCTGACTTTCTTTGTTATTGCCACCATCCTGACGGTTTCTTCCGGCACGCAGTATATGGTGAAATATTGGTCGATCTTTACCGGCCAGCATGAGGACGCGTCATGATTCCTGTCGACCGCTACACGTTCTGGACAGCCGCGCTGCCCACTTCGGTTATCGTCAATGTGGCGACAATCGGTCCTGTTGGCCGGATGAAACGGGCACCAGGCACCTGGGGCAGTGTCGTGGGAGTTGGCTTCTACGCAGTTTTCTTTCACTCTACGACGCCGTTCGGATTCATTCTCCTGGCCGCTTTGAGCGCTTATTTGTCGATCGCGTTTTGTCACGCAGCGGAGAAGCGCCTGCAAATGCGCGATCCCGGGATGATCGTGCTCGACGAAGTAGCAGCCGTCCCGCTCGTCTTTTTCGGGATGAGTGGTCAGACAGGATTGATTGCGCAGCACGGCGGCTGGCCGGTCTTGCTGGCGGGGTTTCTCCTCTTTCGGCTTTTTGACGTCTGGAAGCCATTCGGCATCAATAGCCTGCAAAATCTCCCCGGCGGCTTGGGCTGCGCTGTCGACGATCTCGCCGCCGCACTGGCCGCCTGTGTCAGCCTGCACCTCGTGCTGCACTTTTTCTTCTAGTTTAAATTAATCCGCATCCCGCTGGCATCGTGGTAACCCCAACTCGTCTTCTCGATATCCCGGGCAAAGAAAATGATTTCGAGATCGTCCAGAGATTTTTCATCCGTATGAGGCAGTTCGATTCTCGCACCCGTTTTGGTTCCCCATCCCGACCAGCTACCGTTTACGCGGATCTCCAGTATCGTGTTGTCCCGCCTGTTATAAACCGCCATCGAGTATTTCCCGTTTAATGGTTCATTTTGCGGTGTGGGTGCCTTGGGCTCGAGGACGAAATCGGGTAAATAGCTTTCGATATTGATCGAGAGTTTTGAATCCGAGGTGTAAAAGTCCTGCAGAATAATCCGGTTGCCGTTGTGGGTGAACGCAGAGCCAGCTTCGACTGGTAGTCTGGCGGCCTCCCTTTGAGTCGATGTGCTGAGATTGTAACGGATAGTGATGTCGAAGTCATCTGTTAAGTCATTGAGCGAATTTCTTTCCATGGAAAAGAGCCTGAGCTCCATTGCTTCGTGCCCCTTGTGTGTGGTGGGCTCCAGCGATTGACATGAATCATAAGCATCCAAATTGATCTCCTCGACGGGAGTGGAAATCCGGACATAGCTGGGCGTCACCCAAACATCCTGGTCCGTATCCAGCGCTCTAAACACGCCGGTTACCGTCACATACTCTTTTCCGTTGGTATGCATGGTTCCCGATTTCCTCAGATCCAGAAGTTCCAGTTCATACCTGTCATCGTCGGTGAAGTTTATATCGGCTCCCAGGATGGTGTCGCGGGGAGTGAGAATCACCGCAATCAGGAGCGTCGGCAACAGGCAGGCCCAAGCGTAGCGTTTTTGTCTTTTAAGATAATAGACGATCAAGGCAGCTGTCCCGGCAGTAATCCAGAGCAGAATTTGAATGATCGCCAGGAAGTGGTCTGGAATCTCGCTAGGAAGCTGGCCCATATTTTCAATGTCCAGATCCGCGATAAAAAAAGTCATGAACGCCATCAACGCGTAAAAGCCGACGACAAATCCGACAAGAAGCAGCAGGTATCGGGGTAGCGAGCGGGTCTGGGCGGCCAGAAATATCTGCCATTGCCAGATTGCCAGACCCAGCAAAATGGTCGTGGCCAGTGAGTAGCCGATTCGGGTAGCGCCATCGTTGAGGATAAGGATGAGTGCCTCGGCAAGTCCGCCGATGCCTAGAACGACCAAGAGAAAGCAGATCTTTGATGCCAATACATGCAGTCGATTCAGAGGGCGGGCCAGCCAATAGGCGTCCGGGTCGCTCAACGTTTCCTCCTGCACAACCATAACGATGAGAAAGAAAAATAAAATGCTTCGGATCGTGCCGCTGAAGAAACCAAGCGCGGCGTTCAGCTTCGTCTCATGCATCCCGGCGCTCGTGCCAAAGAGGTAAACTTGCAAAAGGCTTAAAACAGCGAGCGTGATCAGTGCCCAGGCGTAGCGCTTGAAATCTTTCTGAAGAATGAGGAGGACTGTGTTCATTAGAGCTTCACCGCCTTTCCAGTAAGAATTTCCCGGAGAGTCATCTTTTCCGCACTCAGTTGAATGCCTTCCGGCAACAAGCTTTCCAGTTCGTTGCCAAATTCCTCGCTGTATTTGTCCGTCATGTATTCGTGGTCGCCATCGAGGGAATCGACGCCGATCAGTCGCCCGGAAAGATCCGCCGGGTAGTTGTCTGGTAAAAGTCCATCGATGGAAATCCGGCGGTGGCGATCAATAAAGCTATCAAGCGCTTCATCGACGATAAGGCGTCCCTCGTGCAGAATTGCGATTCGGTTTGCGACGGGTTCCACCTCCTCTACGTCGTGCGTAGTGATAATTGTGGCGAGACCATCATCCCGCGACAGCTTTTTCAGTAGCTTCCCCAGTTGGGCGCGGGTTTCCACGTCCAGTCCGCTAAATGGTTCATCCAGGAGTAGGAGCTTTGGACGGCAGGGAAGGGTGCTGGCCACGGCCAATTTCATTTTTTGCCCACGGGAAAGATGTTTTATGGTTTGCCGCATGGGCAATCCGAAGGATTCGACCAGGCGATCACAAAGCGCCTGATCCCAGTTGGGATACATTTTACTGCAATAGGCCAGGAAATATTCAACGCGCATCCAGAGCGGCTGCTTTTGTCCTTCGGAAATATAGCAAACCCGTTCAAAATCGCTGCCGTTCAACTTGGAAGAGGGGACTTGCAGCAGCAAAGACTCTCCGGCGCTCGCGCGGTAAATGTTGAGCATTAAGCGAAAGGTGGTCGATTTGCCCGATCCATTCGCGCCGATGAGGGCAAGCACATCACCGGGCATCACGTCCAGTGAAAGCCGATCCACCGCCGTCACATTTCTAAAGTGCTTGCTTAAATTGGATAACCGGACTGCGGGTCGTTGCTCTAATTCCATTTCCATTTCGCGTTCGAGTTCTTCGTTCGGACTGAGCAACGCAGTTACTATTTATTCTTTTGAAAACTCCAGCAAAAACTTGTCGGTTGGTTTGGCTTTGGCATATATTGCAACTAGTCGGGTATAACACATTCCTTTCGTAGTCGGGTCGACTTGTCGCCCGCCCCGTTACTTGCGCCGCACTCCGAACTTTCGGGACAGGGCGGCAGAGCCGACCCTGCTACGAACGAACGATTTCTTGGTGTTACAGGATACCAGGTCGCTTCAGGAGTTGGTCGCAGCGTCCCCAACTATGCCATTGCATCAATGCTAAATTCAGCGCTTACCCTTTTGAAATAGCGCTCGCCCTGGACCAAGGCGAAGCTGCATGGCCATTTTATCTGGCTTTGTCTCTACGTGGTGTTTTTTCTCAACTTCATGGAGTTTGGAAAGTAAGTGGTCGATACGGAGAAAAATTCAGGTTCCAGTCGTTACTGGCAGTTGCTTTGGCTGTTTGTCGGGGTCTACTGGCTGCTGTTTGGTCTTTATTTTCTGGCCGATCCCCTGGGGCAGGTGCCCGTCCTGGATGCCCGCGAGAATTTGGCTTGGGCGGAGCGTATCGCCGCCGACGCATTGCTCGCTGAGCCGATCTACCGGGCGCTGCTTTACCCATGGCTGCTATCCTGGTTACCGGACAGTCTGTTACCAGTTGGGGCGTCTTTGTTTGGGCTGGCCATGCACGGGGTGAGCGCTCTGCTGGTCGGTCGGATAGCAGGACATCTCTGGCAAAATACAACCGCCGCGCGGCTCGCCGGGTTTATCTATGCGGTCTATCCGGTCGCGTTG
Source organism: Verrucomicrobiota bacterium (assembly GCA_009908325.1). Lineage (GTDB taxonomy): Bacteria > Verrucomicrobiota > Verrucomicrobiia > Opitutales > Coraliomargaritaceae > Thalassobacterium. Next base: position 36,081 of record JAAAPI010000200.1, read on the forward strand.
TATTTTTCCGGTCAGGTCCTGGATATCACCTTTGCCACGACGCTCTTTCTTGCAGGTGTCTACGCCCTGCTGAACTGCGCCGAGTGCGTTCCGAGGCGTCAGGCGCTTTTGTGGGCGCTGCTGGCTGGGTTTGTCGGCGGACTCGCCGTTTTGGCGCGGCCGAATTTCCTGCCCGCGGTGCTTTGCTTTCCGCTGGTCATGATGTTTTTCAAAGCGCCGGGCCGCCTCGGGCGGGGGCTTTGTCTCGCGGCGGGCGTGGCCCTCGCGCTAGGAGTCCAGGGAGCGGCCAACTACAAACTCTCCGGCGAGGTCCGGCTCTTGCCCTGGCAGGGTGCTTACAATTTATATGCCGCAAACCGGGTGGGTGCGAATGGCAAATACTATATGCAACGCCTTTCCTTTGAGCGGGTCGAAGCCGGGTCGAATACCACGCGAATGGAATCGGAGTGGTTCTACCGCAAGGAGGTGGGCGAGGGCGCCCCGGACAGCGTGGCTGCGATGAACGCCCACTGGCGGGAGCGTCTGTTTGAAGAGATTTCGGCGGATCCGGTGCGCTGGCTTGCGCTCATGGGCCGCAAGCTTGTTTATGCCGCGAACAACTGGGAGCAGTATAACAACCTGACCTATGCTTACCACAAAGAGCGCTGGCCCTACTTGCGCTGGAATCCGCTGGGCTGGGGACTTCTTTTAATCGCTGCGACCTGCGGACTCATCGCCGGGTTTTCTCGGGCGAATCGGCCCGCGCTCTATACACTTGGGCTTCTCGCATTGGCCTATCTGGCGGGGTTGCTCTTGTTTTTCATCAGTGCACGTTTTCGGCTGCCGCTCGCGCCTTTGCTCTGTGTCGCTTTGGGCGGTTGTGTTTTTTTTCGAGAGCTTGCCGGTTGGCGGAAAAAAGTAGGGCTCTGCGCCGGTTCGCTGGTCATGGCTGTCGTCAGCTTTGGCAACTGGTTTGGAGCGCAGGACCGCCAAACTTTCATACAGGACGCGTTGTTGCTGGCCCAGGCCAATAGCCAGATGGGAGCCGACGCGGATGCCCTGCGGCTGGCGAGAGCGGTTCTGCAGCGCGAGGCCGACCGGCCCGAGGCGCAGCGTTTGGAAGTGACCAGTCTCTTCAACTTGTGGCTGTTGACGGGTGAGTCATCCTATTGGGCGGAAATGACGCGCGCGATGGAAGCTTTGGACTCGAGTGATGCGGCTGTTGAGTTCATCCGCGGGGTGGTTCACTGGCGCTCGGGAAAGCGCGAACAGGCGGTTTCCACATGGCGGGCAGCGGTCGGGAAATACGGCGCGGAAGCTGATTCATCATTCGCCGCGTTGCGCGTGGTCGGTGGCGAGAGCGAGGCAGGGTTGGATCCAATTCGACGGATTCTGGATCTGTAGCGGACGAACGTCACCCATCCTGCCGGCTTGAGGCATGAAATCGCCGGAAAAGCGTTGAACAAAGCGGCGGCAGGGGTTTCGTAGGGCTCAAATGACTTTTCGCGCCGATATCCGCTTCGTTGCCGTGCTGCCGTTACTGGTTGTTCTGGCTTGGTTTTGCGGGTGTGGTCAGCCCCCGGGGATTGAGCGGGGCCTGCATCCGATTCCGGAAGATGCTCTCGTGACCGATGCGGATCCGGGCGAGTATGGTGGGTTTTTTGTGCTCAATGAAACGACCCAGCCGACCACCTTTAATCCACAGGTGCCGAATAACCTGAGCACCAACCTGATCCTCTCCCGGATTCTCTCCAGCCTCATCGATTACGACCCGCGCTCGGAGCAATTTGTGCCTGCATTGGCGAAATCCTGGGAGGTGAGTGCGGATAATAGGTCCTACACCTTCCATCTGCGGCGCGATGTGCGCTGGAGCGACGGAGAACCGTTTACGGCGGATGACGTGGTCTTCACCTTCGACTGCATTTTGACCGAGGTGGAAGATCCCGAAACCGGCAAACTTCGCCCCAAATATCCCTCGCGCTACTACCAGCAATATCACATCAACGGAGAAAAGCTGCGTTACACGAAGGTTGACGCGCACACGGTGCGCTTTGATCTACCCACGGTTTACGCACCATTCCTCTACGATATCGGCCAGCCGATCCTGCCGCGGCACAAGCTCAACGCGTCCTTTGAGGACGGCAGTTTCACCAAGCAGTGGTCGACCCAAACCGCGATCGAGACGCCCGCCGAAATTGTGGGCACGGGGCCCTTTTCCATACACTCCTACAAGCCGGGCGAGCGCCTTGTCCTCACGCCGAATCCGCATTTCTGGAAGGTGGATTCGGCAGGACAGCGGTTGCCTTACCTGGATTATTTAATCGTGAAATTCGTCGCGGAATCCAACACGGCAGTCGCGCACTTCGCGACGGGTAAAAGCGATGCATCGGGGATCGGAGCGGAGGATGTTATCTGGGTCCGGAAGGCGGCGGAGACCTACGACTTCACCATCTTCAACCGCGGGCCTTCAACCAGCGTGAATTTTTTCTGGTTCAACCAACACCGGGGCAGTAACGAGGCGGGCGAACCTTACGTATCGCCGCATAAACTGCGCTGGTTTACGGACAAACGCTTTCGCCAGGCCGTTCAATACGGGACCAACCGACAGGGGGTGATCAACGCGCTGCTCTTCGGCAAAGGTGAGCCGCTCACCTCGATCATTCCCCCGGCTCAGGGCAAATGGCACAACCCGGACCTGCCGAGCTACGACTACGACCCCGAGCGGGCCCGGGAGCTGCTCACCGAAGCCGGATTCTACTGGGACGATCGAGGGCGCTTGCACGATAGCCAGGATGTGCCGGTGGAATTTAATCTGCTCCTCGTCGAATCGGCGTCTTACGATACGATCGGGGTCTCCTTTGTGGAAAACATGAAAGACCTCGGTATGCGGGTGAAAATGGAGCGGGCCGACTTCGCTACTTTGTTGAGCCGCACCGATGGGACTTTTAACTACGACATGACCATGCTGGGCTGGGGGTCGAGCAGCGCGGCCTACGATCCGTCGGGGAGCAAGGCGCTTTTCCTGAGCAGCGGCAAATATCATCAGTGGTATCCCGAACAGCCGGAACCAGCTACGGAGTGGGAAGCGCGCATCGATGAATTGATCGGCCTGCAGGAGCGCACACTCGATATGGAGAAACGGATCGCCTACATGCACGAGGTGCAAGCGATTCTGGCGGAGGAGCTGCCGCTGCTTTACGGCTTCACGCCCTACGGCTACACCGGGATAAAAAACAAGTGGCGCAACCTCTACGTGCCGTCCGCCGGGACGAGCCTCTGGAATATCGAGGAAATTTGGACCCCGCAACCGGAAGCTCCCGGGGAGGCGGATATTTAAGCTATGTTGGCCTTTATCATCCGTCGTGTGCTCTCGCTTATTCCGCTGCTGATCGGGGTGAGCTTGCTGGTGTCGCTGCTTATGTATCTTTCCCCCGGGGATTTTTTGACACAGGCCCGGGCTTCCAAAGACATCGATCCGGCCATCATTGAGCAACAGGAGCGCCAGCTCGGTCTGGTCGACGAGGCGGGTGAGCCAACCCCTTGGTATGTGCGTTACGGATACTGGATGGCCAATATCTCACCGCTTAAATACGGCCCATGGATCGGCGATTCAGAAAAAGGGCTGCACGTCGGCTGGCCCTACTTCGGAGAGTCCTGGACCTATAAAGTGGAGGTGCTCACGCTGCTCAAACAGCGCGTGCCCGCGACCTTTATCCTCTCGCTGACGTCAATTCTCTTCGCCTGGAGCATCGCCATACCGCTGGGCGTGCTGGCGGCGATCTACAAGGACTCCCTATTCGACCGAATCAGTGCGCTGCTGGCCTACGCCGCGCTGTCCATCCCCGAGTTTTTCCTGGCCATTTTGGCGGTCTATTTCGCGGCGGTCACGGGGATCTTTCCGGAAGGCGGACGCTCCTCAGTGGAGAGTGAATTTTTCAGCTTCGGTCCCCGCATGCTGGATTACGCCTACCACCTGATTCTGCCCACAATCGTGCTGGGGATCGGCAGCGTGGCGGGCATGATGCGCATCATGCGGGCAAATTTCATCGACTACATGCAGGCGGAGTTTGCCACCACGGCGCGGGCCAAGGGGCTCCGTGAGCGGGTCGTCATGTTCAAGCATGTGCTGCGAAACGCGATCAATCCGCTCATCACCTCGTTTGGCTATGCCTTTTCCACACTGCTTTCCGGAGCCCTCCTGGTCGAGAATGTGATGAACTACCCGGGGCTCGGGCAGTTGATCTACGACGCCCTAATCCGGGAGGACCAGTATGTCGTGATGGCCGGGGTGCTCGTCGGTGTCGTCATGCTTGTTTTTGGCAACCTGCTGGCCGACCTCTTGCTCGGCTGGAGTGATCCCCGCATACGCCTGGAAGGTGGCAACCGGGGTGGTGCCATGGGTCGTCGGGCGCATCTGGTCTGGCTGGTGCTGATCGGCGTGATCGCGCTGGAGATTCTGCTGGAAGCCTTCGCGCCCGGCTTGCTGGGTGGGATCGCCGTCGGGCTGAAATATGCTGGCCTCTTTTTGGTAGCTTTGCTGGCCGTGGGGTGCCTGCTGCTGGTCGGCTACATTGTCTTCGTGCTCTTTCGACAATTACTGGGGAAAGTTCTGCGGCGTCCGCTGGGGGCGACGGCACTGGCGGTGCTGGCGGTGCTCTACTGCGGGGCGCTCTTTGCCCCGTTCTTTGCACCGTATCCGATAACCAAGCAAAACTACGATACGCCGTATCACCCGCCGAGCACCTACACTTGGAAGGATGGGGCGCTGCATGCAAAATTGCTCGAAAAGGAAGCCGTCGGCTCCCCCAACTATGTGCATCCGGAAGGGCGGACCGCACCGATCCGCTGGTTCGCCAAAGGAGAACCCTACAAATTGTTCGGTCTGATTCCGATGGAGCGAAAACTCTTTCAATTGGAAACGGACAAGCCCGGTGCCCGCATCTACCTGCTCGGCTCCGACGATACCGGTCGCGACATTTTCAGCCGTTTGCTGCACGGCTCGCAGGTATCGCTTTCCATTGGCTTTATCGGGATATCGATCACATTGATTCTCGGCTTCATTGTAGGCTCGCTGGCGGGCTACTACGGCGGCACGGTGGACTTCGTCTCCATGCGTCTGGTGGAACTGCTCATGTCTATCCCGGGGCTGTATTTACTGTTGGCCCTGCGTTCCGCTTTCATCAACCCCGACTTTTCGCCGACGCAGGTCTACATCGTGATTGTCGTAATTCTCTCGGTCATCGGCTGGGCGGGCACGGCGCGTATCATTCGGGGGATGACGCTCTCCATCCGCAACCGCTCCTTTGTGCTGGCCGCCGAGAGCATGGGTCAGAGCGTTCCGAAAATTTTGATCAAACATATTCTGCCCAACCTTGCCAGCTACCTGCTGGTCGCGGCCACGCTGGCCATACCCGGCTATATTCTGGCCGAGGCGGCGCTTTCCTTCCTCGGGCTGGGCATCTCCGAGCCGTCCGCTTCGTGGGGGCTCATGCTCAAGCAGTCGCAGGGTAATATGATCGTCTTCTTCATGAACTTCTGGTGGATGCTCACCCCCGGCTTCGCCATCTTTGTCACCGTGATCGCTTATAACGTGCTGGGCGATGTGCTTCGCGATATCGTGGATCCGAAAATGCAAACGCGATGAGTGAACACTTGCAGATTCGGTTCGTAGCCGGGTTGGCTCTGCCGCCCGGTCGAGCGGACCGCCGGGCTGGACCAGGGCAGGCGGCAAAGCCGACTTGCCTACGATTGGCGGTGCTTTGCGTAGCCGGGTTGGCTTTGCCGCCCGGTCGAGCAGACCGCCGGGCTGAACCGGGGCAGGCGGCAAAGCCGACCTGCCTACGTTTCGTATCGATCCGTATTGTCTAACCTTCTAAAGTAGCTGAAATGTCCAATTTACTACAAGTTTCCGATTTGCACATCACCTTCCACTCGCGTGGCGAGGCCACCGAGGTGGTGCACGGCATCGATTTCTCCGTGAAAGGGGATGGGCAAACCGTGGCCATTCTGGGCGAGAGCGGCAGCGGGAAGAGTGTGAGTTGCATGGCGCTCACGCGATTACTGCCCAAAGCACCGACGTGCACGCTATCCGGTGAGATTCTTTTTAAGGGGCGGAACGTTTTGCAGATGGATGCCGATTCGATCCGGGCCCTGCGGGGGAAGGGGATCGCTTACATTTTTCAGGAGCCTGGGTCGTCGCTCAACCCGGTCTTTACCGTGGGCTATCAGATCGCCGAAGCCGTGCGGCTCCATCGGCCGGATATTTCGGATGTGAAGGGGCGCGTCGTGGAGTTGCTGGAACTGGTCGGTATCCGTGACGCGGCGATGCGTTACACAGCCTACCCGCACGAGATGAGCGGGGGTATGCAGCAGCGTGTTATGATCGCCATGGCCCTGGCCTGTGAACCGGAATTATTGATCGCCGACGAGCCGACGACCGCCCTCGATGTGACGATTCAGGCCCAAATTATGGATCTTTTGCGCGAGTTACGGAAGAAACTCGGTATGAGCATTATTCTGATCACGCACAACTTTGGCATTGTAAAGGGCTTTGCCGATGAAGTGCTGGTCATGTATCGTGGCGATATTGTGGAAAAAGGGCCGGTGGATACTGTCCTCAACGATCCGCAGCATCCCTACACCAAAGCATTGATTGCCTGCATTCCGAAGCTCGGCCAGAAGCAACACCGGTTGACGACTATCGATCAGGAAATGGCGGAAGCTTGAGCAGTTACCTGCGGGCTTCTTCTTCGAATAAAAGATCGTCGCTGCTTTCGGGTCGGTTGGCGTGGAGCTCGTCGGGGAGGCAGAGGTAGTAAAGCATGAGCCAGAGGCTCCAGGATGCGCGGTAAAAAAACACGGGGAGGAGAAGTCCACCAACCACCGCGAGCGCAAGCGCGATTTTCAGCGATATCCACCCCAGCACTCCGAGTAACAGCAGGGGAGCGACCACGCCCAACGCGACGAATCCGTAATTGATACAAAGCGGGCCGAGGTAATAGCCGTCGCCGCGCTCAAGCGTCATCCCGCAGTGGGGGCAGCGGTGATGGATGCGCAGCCCCGTGCGGAATAATTTGGCCCGCCCGCAATTGGGGCAGAGGCCGCGTAGGCCACGCATGAAAATCCGGGAACGCCTGACCCGAGGCATTGGTTGCAGGGCGGGATCAGTCATTGAGAAAGTAGCGTTGGTAATTTGTCATGACAGTTTCGATCAGCTGCGCTAGCGGAATATCGCAAAGATCGGCGGCCTGCTCGTAGCCCAGTTTCAGGTATTCGCGCTGGTTAATTGATTCCGGTAGCGTGTCGGGCGCATCACTCTCGATCAATAGCCGATCCGGCGGTATCCTGCGGAGAGCCGCCGGGGCTTTGCGGGCGGGTGGGCTCAATTGACCAGCATGAAAAGAGAAATAGGCCCCCAACTCAACAAATGCCGCGACTTCTTCGGCCGAGCCACTGTAAGCGTGGAGGTGAACGCCACGGGTTGGAATCGGGTTTTGGTGAAGCAGACGGAGCAGGGGGTCGGTGGCTTTGAAGCAGTGAATCGAGACGGGCAGATTCCGCGCAGCGGCTTGCTTCAGTTGCCAAGCGAAGGCCTCGCACTGCGCATCGAAAGGCGCTTTCGCGAATCGCTTGTCCAGGCCGATTTCACCGACGGCGCGGGCTCCGGAGGTCAGTGCCGCCTGAAATTGCCCCTGCCAGTCGTGCGGTGCGTCGTCCAGCTGCCAGGGATGCAGGCCGATGGCCGGTCGGATTCCGGGGCGGTTCCCAGCAAGCCTGAGAACTTCCGCCCAATCCCTGGGTGAGGTGCCGTTTAGAATACCGGGAACTTCGAGGGAGCCTGAACCGCTTGAGTGAAAGTGGGCGTCGCAGTAGTAATTTTTCGGACTCGAGTGCATGCGTTTACGGGTCGTCATGCGAGCGGATCGCGACGGTTATTGTAGCAACTGGCTTTATGCCAGAAGTCGTAGTGGGGTGTGGTGCTGAGACTGTCCGAAACGGTCCACTACGACGTCTGCGCCAGACAGCTTTCGGCGAAGCGCTGGATCGATTCGACAATGCGGCTCAGCCCATTTCGCCGGTTGGGAGAAAGGTGCTGGGTGATGCCGACCTCACCGAGAAAGTCGGCGTCGGTCTTTACGACCTCTTCCGGCTTCGCGTTGCTGTAAAAATCACAGAGCAGACTGGCGATTCCTTTGACGATTGCCGAGTCGGACTCGGAGTGAAATTGGCAAAGGCCCTCTTTAAACTCAGGCACGACCC
>JAAAPI010000352.1 GCA_009908325.1 Verrucomicrobiota bacterium
AAGGCGTCGAGGGCAAGATGTTCCGCCCGCTGGCCTACACCGTTTCCCTGGCCATGTTTGGCTCGCTCATCTACGCCATCCTCGGTGCCCCGGTCTTCAGCGCGCTCTTCATGCGCAAGCAAAAATCGAGCCCGTCGCGTGTCAGCTCGCCGGACGCCTCAGACGAATCGTGGCGTGTCCGCTCGTCGGACGCCTCGCCGCAGCCCAGTGCCACACCCGACGCGCCCGCCGGTTCAACGAGCCCAGAAAACGCCGCCAATGAACAGGCCACAACGAAGAACCGCGAGATCTGGGTCGTGCGCCTGCTGGTGGCGGTTTACCGGCCGATCGTCTCCATCTTTATCAAGGTGCGCATGCTCGCCGTCGTGCTTTCCGTTGCGCTGCTCGCACTGGGCGTCGTTATCTTTCCCAGGCTGGGTTCGGAGTTCACGCCCCGGCTGATGGAGGGCGATATCATCGCCAACCTGACCATGGCCCCCTCCGTCTCGCTCGAAGAGACCAAGCGCAACACCCTCATCGCGGAAAAGCGCCTGCTGGAGGTTCCCGAGGTCGAAGAGGCCGTCTCTCGCATCGGGCGCGGCGAGGTAGGTGCCCACGCCGACCCGATCAACACCGTCCACATGATGGTTGTGCTCCGCCCCAAATCCGAATGGCGCGCGGGCTTCAGCCAGGTCGATATCGAAAACGCCATGCGGGAAAAGCTTGCAGGCATGCCCGGCGTAGAGGCCAATATGACTCAGCCCATCCAGCTCTCCGTCGATGAGCTGATCGGTGGCTCCAAAGCCCAGCTCTCGATCAAACTCTTCGGGCCGGAACTCGATGTGCTGAAGGCAAACGGCGAGATGATCGCCGACGCCGTGCGGGAGGTCGAGGGAGCCGTCGACGTCCAAACCGGGCAGCTGATTGGCTCGCCTCAGGTCGTCATCCGGCCCGACCGCGATGCCATCGCCCGCCACGGCTTGAATCTCTCTGAAGTGCAGGAGCTGATCGAGGCCGCCGTCGGCGGGGTCGAGGCGGGACAGGTTTACGAAGGCGTCCAGCGCTACGACATCTACGTGCGCTACCAGAAGGAATCCCGCGATACGGTGGAGGATCTCCGCCACCTCATCGTGCGCACTTCCGATGGGGCGCTGCTTCCTCTCGACGAGGTGGCCACGATCGAAGAAATCGTCGGCCCCCGCCAGATCGTGCGCGAGAACAACCAGCGCTACCTCGAAATCCAGTCCAACGTGGTCGGCCGCGACATCGGCAGCTTCGTGGAAGAAGCCCAGGCCGCCATCGAGGCGGAGTTCGATCTGCCCCCGGGCTACCTCGTGGTGTGGGGCGGACAATACGATCTGCAGCAACAGGCCAACCGGCGCCTTGCCGTGGTCGTGCCGGTCACGCTCGCTCTCATCGCGCTGCTGCTCTACATGAGCTTCGGCTCCGCGAAAAACACCGCGCTCATCCTGCTCAACATCCCGCTCGCCCTCGTCGGCGGCATCGTCGGGCTCTGGCTCGCCGGGGAGAATCTCTCCGTGCCCTCTAGTATCGGTTTCATCGCGCTCTTCGGCATCGCCTTGGGTAACGGCATGGTCCTCGTGACCTACCTCAACCAGCTCTACCGCGAGGGGCTGCCCATCGACGAGGCCAGCATCAAGGCCGCCTGCCTGCGCGTGCGTCCCGTGCTCATGACCGCCGGCACGACCCTGCTCGGGCTGCTGCCCCTCCTCCTCGCCACCGGCACCGGCAGCGAAGTGCAGCGCCCCCTCGCCGTCGTGGTGATCGGCGGACTCGTCTCCTCCACCGTGCTCACCCTGCTGGTCATCCCGGCCCTCTACAAATGGTTCGCCATCAACCCCAACCTGGAAGCCTAAACCCATGAAAGAAGTGACCAATTAGGCATGGAGGACGATGGTTTGAAGCATCCTTTCTTCGAGTTTGGCTACGGATAGCCGGGGCCGGGTGAGCAGTGCACAATCGGCTAGTTCCGAGACTGTTTTTAATGTTTCCAGCTGAATAGGAGGATCGAAGGTTTGAATGGGGATGGCATCCACGGCCATCCACTTCGCTTCGTTTGCGGTCGGGTCGGCATAGGGAGCCTTGCTGATTTCCAGTAGCCCATAAATCGCTTTCTCGCCGATATTATTGTAATAGAGGGCTTGGTCGCCGACGCGCATTTGGCCCACATTCCTGGAGGCTTCGGCATTGCGGATGCCTTGCAGGCGGAAGAGATTGCGCATCAGGCAGTCGTCCCAGGTGCGGTGCTGGTAGGGGCTGCGGATGAGCCAGTAATTGGGTGCGGTCTCCATGATAAATATTTAGGCTTTCAGGTCGTTTTCGCAGGGGTTGGCGTTGAATTGAATTTTCATAAAATAAGCGTAGGTTTGGATTAGGAATGGAGCACCTCCCAGTGACCACCTTTGTCCGGGCCCACCCTTCGAATCCGCTTGTCCTTTTGTAGTTTGACAAGGTTTCGCTCGATTGTGCGGGAGGTGACGCCGATTATGGTCGCTAGCTCGGCTATGGTCAGTGCGTTGTTTTGCTGCATCGCGACGACGATTTTCTCCGACGTTTTCTCCGACGTTTTCTCCGACGTTTTCTCCGACGTTTCTGCTGGCGGTTTCTTTTGGTTCCCGGTGGGTTTTCACCGACCTTTTTCACCGACCCTTGCTTCCGCGTTTCCGGCGGGCGGGGTAGCGTGGTGATGAAGCGGTCGGCTCTTTCCTCGAATTGAACTTGGGGTGCCCGTTCGAGGATGAGGGGGATGCCCCGGCCCCAGGCCTCGACCAGTTTCACCCGGCGCAGGAGTTCGGCCACGATCGGGTTGCGGCGGCGGGACAGGTTGCCCCGCAGCAGGTCATCCATCGACATGCCCTCGAGCAGGCCGCCGGGGTTTCGGATTTCGATACGGTCTTTGAAAATGGCGATTTGCACATCGTCCGGATCCCGATAATCCCGATGGCAAAACGCGTTGATCACAGCTTCACGAATCGCTTCGGGGTGGATTTCCGGCACTTCCACCCGCTCCAGCCCTTCGACCCGCATGCCGATGTGGATGTTTTGCAGGATGTAGCGCTGGGCATCTTCGATCAGGGCCAGGATGTCGCCTTCAAAGTCGTGCTGGTCGAGGATGGTTGCGCTGGTGGTTCCGGCAAAGAGGGCGCAGCGCAGGCGGTGCCCGCTGGTTTTGCCAAAGAAGAGCCGCGCGGCATTGAGCGGCTGCCGGTCGAGGATCAGGTCGAGCTTTTCGAGGGCCTCGCGTGGCTTGGCCTCCGGCAGGCCCGCCCGCTTCAAGAAGCGGCTCACCCGGCCGGTGTCGATGGCGCTTAGTTTGATGGATGCCGGTTCGGCATCCCAGCCTTTGTAGGCGCGGTTCTTTTGCAGGATGATATTTTCCAGCTCACGGGCGGAGAGCTTACGGTCTTCGTCGGAGACGCGCTTGTAGGCCCTGCCGTGGGCATAGTAAGGCCCATCGTGTCCGGAAAAAGTGACCCGGATGCACTGCTTGTTTTGCAGGGTCTCGGCGGTGATGTCGGGGTAAAGCTTCGGCTCGATGTGCGCGGCGATGGCTTGGGAGACCTTGCGCAGCGTCGTGTCGTTGACCTCCATTCCGACCGGGGTGCCGTCGTTTTTGATGCCAAACCACAATTCGCCCCGGCCATGCTTGTTCAGCATGGCCACGATCGAGACGAGGCCTTCGCTCAGTTCGGCGAGGCTTTTCTTGAATTCAATGGTTTCGCTCTCGGTCATTGGATGTTTAAGGGGTGGAAAATACTTCCCGTGCCTTAATTGGGCTCGGTTCTCATGGTCGCTGGGTATTCCGGGTCAGTTTTTTGTTAATGTTTAGTGCGCCGTTGTGAATGCTGGTTGGACAGACACTGGTTAGTCGGTATCAATTAGCCGCTTCATGTCGGCGAACCATCCGCGAACGTCGCCATTAGGGTCTATTTCGCAAAGCAATTCGGGCGTCATCAGGCGAGCAGCTTCTCCACAAAGGGCTTTTTTCACTTTCGATTCCTTTTCTTTTTGCTTTTCTGGCAAGATTTCTTCCCATGCTTTGCCACTGTCAGAAGCTGCATGGATCAACCTTGCGACTTCGACTGGAACATCGGCACCCGGAGCGAAATTTTCTTTGATTATCAGAGGAATATTCCGTTCTTTGTAGATTTCGATAATAGCGTCTTTATGGATATAATTTTCGATCTCAAGTTTGCCGGTAGCTTTGGCTATACAGGCGTCACGTCGATTCACCTCGTCAATGGTCTTTTGAGATTTTGGCGGCTTATCTGGAGCGGTATCCCGGTCGTAAAGATGGAACTCGGGGCGATTTAAATGGTGGAGTTTCGAGGACCAGAGGGCGAGTGTTGAACCGCCGAGGGGAAAGAAGATTAATTCTCCGTCGAGTTCCATTTGTTCTAAATCCAGGACATCCTCGCCTGCTGCACGAAGCGCCGTGGCGATGTTACGCAAAAATGCAATATCCGTTGGACCTTCCACGCCAATGAAGAGTCGGACCGTCGAATCAGGAAGGACGCCGAGTGACTTTGCGAAGTGGGCGTTTGTCGCATCGCCACCGACTTCGATACTGCGGCTTCCATCATCCGCTCGACCCACATAGCGCAGACTCGAATCGGGCAGTGCCCGCGCAAGCATCGGCGTGTGCGTTGTGAGGATGACTTGGGCATCGCTTGAGAGGTCGGAGAGTGCTCGTAAGAGCAAGCGCTGGTTGTTCGGATGCTGACTGGTTTCCGGTTCTTCGATGCCGTAAATCACTCCCGCAGAATCCTGATCTTTGACCATCTGCTCGGCCTTGGCCCGGAAAAAGTTAAGGAGGACGAGGCGTTTCACGCCGCTACCACGTTTATTGATCGGGATGTCCTCATCACCCGTAATACTAGCTTTGAATAAAGTGCCCCAATTCGGAGGGTTGAAGGTGGGGTTCAACTCAGAAGCAAGTGTGGGATCCATCTCTTTCAGCTTTTTCAAGGTCGCAGCTGCTATCTTTCTCACCTCGCCTGTTACATAGTTGGTGATATCTTCAAGTTCCCGCTCTTTTTCCTTGAGTGCCGCTTTAATCGCCACCTTAAGCGGGTCTTGTGCTTCGGCATCTTGATCGGTGCTAGCTCGGTCTGACTTAAAGAGTGCAAATGTCGGAAGATAGGCCTTTAGCCCGGTCCAAATTTTCTTTGCATTATCTTCGTTTAGCGGGACGAGCACAGGTGTAGGCTTAAGGTCTCCGAGGTGCGCTCGGATGCAGGCTCGTATCTGCGCATTCACCTTCGCATCTACGTCCGCAAGATCTACGCCAAGCTCTTTGGCCCGTATTTTTAGATCAGCGTTTTTGAGTTGCAAGAGATCGGCAGCTTTCTCCGCTGACGGATGCACAGCATAAGCGTGTATGGCTTCACACTTCGGCTTGGCCAAGTGACCGCTGTAAGATTTGTGGATTTCCAGCCTCCCATTTGGATTGAGCAGAAACTCGTCCGTGAGATGAGTCAGAGAACTGTCGTCAATAACGACTGACGCGGGCAGGTCATCGAATTCGCAAATGATTTTGAGTTCTTTGGGGGCTCCCTGCTTGGAAGCATCGTCCTTGTCCGGTGCTCCGTCGTTCAGAAAAATATCCAAGGCATCCATCAGTGAAGACTTGCCTGAATCATTTCTGCCGACCAGCGCAGTGATGTCGGAAAAGTCGACTTGGATCTCGTCTTTGTAACAGCGGAAGTTTTGAAGTCTAAGCTTGGAGAGTTTCATAATAATTTGAGCCTATGACTCGGCCTCCGTTGCCAGTTTGTGTTCGAGGTTGGCGCGTTGGGCGGCGGCGAGGGCCGGGTAGCGGCGGGCATACCAGTTTTCCACCTCCCGGATGTCGTCGGCGTTCAGGCCGTAGGCTTCGTAAACCAAACGGTCGATCTCCAGTTGCTCGTTGCTGGCGTAGTCGTAACGGGGGGTTGGTTTTTTGCTTATTAATGACTGCTGTAAGCAATTTTTTTTGCGAACGAAATTTATCTATCACAGCAAGCTCTTTTAATGCATCGACGTCCATTGAAACTGTGGATTGGATGACACTCTTAAGTAAGTATCGAACCATACGGCTCGGCAGAATCTCCAATACTACGGCGGAATCATTGACAGTAAAAATACCGCTACTTTCTTTATCGTAGACACTACCGGCATTGAATCTAAATGTCGGAGCATAGACACCCCGAGAAGAAAAAGTAAGTGCACGTTTAAAATAGCTATTTGAATTTCTGATGACCGAGCAAAGTTGTCTTCTTTCGTGCCCATCTCTGTCTCCAATAGTAAATGTCTTTAGCCGTTTAAGCGCCCACTCGCTCCAATCGATGAAGTAATTTGTAGGCACCCAATAATTCGGCATCCAACCGCCGACGGCATCCGACTCTCCACCTTTGTCGTAGGGCACAATATACCGCCCTCCGAAATAGCGTTCCGAATCTGGATCATCTTTGGAAATCCCTTTCTCTATGACGGCCAAACGCAGCCTCTCTTTGCTGCGAATTTGATGAAGGTCGTCTTCGGTGAGCAAGTATTCACGGTAGTCTTCGATGGAGCGGTAGTTGCCCCGGGCTTCGGGGTTTTGGAAAAGGTAGGCATCGTTGTCGCCCGTTTGCAGGCCAACTTTCACTTCTGCGATGTCACCCAATTTGGTCAATTCCACAGATTGGCTGTTCATTTCGGCAGTCCGCACCGGCACCCGCTTGCCGTCGATCTCGCGATACTCGACCGGGGCGGTTTGATCGTTCATCAGCGCAAACAACTTCGGCGAAGCGACGAAGAAGGGGATATTGGAATTCGTCAGGATCAGATTCTGCGGGTAGCGATAGAGCGCGTATCCGGCGAGCTTTCACTGCGCCAGTTATCGCCCGTCATGATGTGGGCTTCGCCGTTGGCGGCCTCCCCAATTTCCGCAACTGCGGTCGTGCGGTAGAGCAGTTGCAAAAAGCGGGTGTAGTGGTGGTGGATGCTGATGTTGGTGAGGTCGCCCATCAGGCAACTGTGATCATCGGGCACGCGGGTGCGCTGCTCGACATCTTCCGGCGCTTCCTCCCGCTCCACCACGATGATGGCGGTGTTGACGGTGGCGTTGAAGGTGTCGGGGTGGACGCGGATCATGCGGTGCACGTAGTTCTGGAGCAGCTGCTCGCGCAGGGGCTTGTGCGACTTGATCGTCATGAAGGTATCGGAAACGATGTAGGACAGCACGCCGTGCCGCTTGAGCGGCGGGTGATTGGCAATGAAGCGGGCGATGAAGGCACCGTAGGGATCTTTCGAGCTGAGGCCGAGGTCGGTTTTAAGTTGATCCGAAATCTTGGTTCCCCCGTAGGGCGGATTCCCGATGACAATGTCGAAGCCGCCGTGTTGGGCGACTTCGGGAAAGAAGAAACGTAGGTTAAAGAAGGGCGCGGCCATGGAGCCGAAGTGGAACCAGTTCTCCAGGCATTTGCGGTTGGCGCGGCGGCGGCCCGCCTCGTCCCGCAGGCCCGGGTGGCCGAGGGCGGCTTTGTAAAAATCGGGAAATGCGGTGTCGAGCTGGGTGATAATGGTGTCCAGCTCGGCGGCCTGTTCGGCAGGCTTTAAGTCGCGCTGGTAGTAGCGCTGGCGGGCGCGAGCGAGGTCGGCGATGGCGGCATCCTGAATGAGGTCCGGCTCAAAGTTTTGCAAACTGTTGGCGCAAATGACCTTGGTCTCCATTTGCGGCAGCTGCTCCATACCGTAGTTTTTTGCAGGTGCACCGAGGTCGATCTGTTGGTCGATCAGCAGGGAGATGAAGAAGCGCAGCTTGGTGATCATCACCGCCATGGGCTGAATATCGATGCCGTAGATGGCGTTGCGGATGAGGCCGAGCTTGCGCGGGTAGTTGTTGTCGTGCGAGCGGAGGTCGCGGCGGGTCTGGTCCTGCAGCTCCGGCGGCATGCGCTGGGCCTGCAGGTCGATCCACAGGTGGTTGTCGGGATCGACGAGGCGGAGCAGCTGCACCATGCGGTTGAGCATGCCGACCGGGAAAGCCCCGGAGCCGCAGGCGGGGTCGAGAATCTTGACCTGGTCGAGCGCTTCGACGATGGCTTTGCGGAACGGCGTGTCTTCGGCATCCAGCTCGTCGAAGTAGAGGAGGTGTTCGAGCTTCGCCTCGTCGCCTGCGGGGAGGGTGCCGGCCCGGTAGCCCATGGCATTGCGCAGGTGGATGCGCAGGGACTCGTTGACCATATAGTCGATGATGCGGCGGGGGGTGTAGTAAGCGCCGGATTCCCGCCGTGCGCTGTTCGCCGAGCCGTCCTCATTGGGGTCAATTTCGGCCAGGAGGTTTTCAAAGACCATGCCGAGCAGTTCTGGGTCGAGAGCGACTTCTTCCTCCAGGGAGGTGTTTTCCTCGATGGTGAATTTGTATCGGGCGAAGATACGGTTGAGACCCTTGGTTTTGACGAGGCCTCCAGCGGCGCGTTCGCGCTGGACTTCAATTTCCTCCGCGTAGAAAAGTTCGTTCGGTATGGAAAAGACGCCTTCGTCGGAGCGGTTGTTGGCGTTGTCGCCCTCGTCGCACTCGAAGAGGGCGGCGTTGATGTAGGGCACACGGTCGAACAGCGAGCGGTCGAAGTCCTCGTGCAGAGCGTCTGGGCTGAACCATTCGACCGAGGCCCGGTTGCGCTCGCCGATGGGGCGGTGGAGGGCGTTGAAAAAGAGGTTTTGCAGAATGGCGCGGTAGTAGCTGCTGCTTTGCTGGAAGAGTTCGAGATTGAGCTCGGCGGCATCGCTGTCCTGCACCAGGGGATAAGCACGGCCGCGATAGTCGCGCAGCTCCAGGAGTTCCGCCGGGATCAGGCCGCGCTCCTTGAGAAACCAGCAAAACATAAGGCGGCAAATCAGGCGCACGGTGAAGTCTTTGACATGGGCTTCGGTATTGTCGCCGAAATGGGCGGGAGGTTGCGGCAGGCGAATCTTTACAATGGCATGCTGATACCAGGCGGCGACTTCCTTGTAGAACTCCTCGTTGAGGACGCGGTTGTCGAAGACGCGCTGCCAATATTTGTGGAGATCGCGGAAATTGGTCGGGCAGTCGTTGCCCCGATCCGGAACAATCAATTGAAGCAGGAAACGTTTGTGGGCGGCATGCGGTTGCTCCGGGTGCACGTCCTTCAGGAGCGAGACCTTCCCCGGTTTCTCGCCCTCGCGCCACTGCTGGCGATAGGCGGAGCGTTCGCAGGAAGCGAGGGAGATGCAGGTCTGATCGTGGTCGTATTTGTAAACCACGATGACGGGAGCGGCTTTGAAGGCGCGATTGAAATCGCGAGTCAGGTTGGAAAGGTCGGTGCGGGTGGCGCGGGCATCGCCCAGATCGACAGCCAGAATGAAGAGGCCTTCGTAGTCCGGACCAATCGCGGCTTCCACGGTTTCCAGGTCGTCGGCTGGCATGTCGTCGTGGGCGAAGGTGCCATCTTCGACGCGGCCCACCAGGTAGATGCTCTGGATGATGCCGTGGGCATCCTTGAGCCCATCGCGGAAGAAGCGCTGGGGGCTGAGGGCCGCATCGGCCAGCGGGCTGAGGGGGATGTGCAGGGTCTCTTTGAACAGGCTACGGGACGCTTGTAGCAGCGGTTCGCTGGAGAATTTGAGAAGTGCGGATTCGAGGGACATGGGGAAGTGCGGTTGCTGAATTATTTACTGACGGTAAACCAGAGGATAAGGTCGCAGTTTTCCGGGTCGTATTGGGCTTCGAGGGAATTTCGATCCGCGACCTGCGACTGGGTGGCGAGGTCACCGCCCTGGATGCCGCTGATGAGGTCGTCGAGCGCGTCACCCTCCGAGAAGGATCGCAGCCAAGTTTTGATCGATTGTGAACAGGCGTCGATAGCCTGGCTGTCGTTCTGGTCAATGGCTTCCGAGACAAAACGCTCTTCGCTGCGGTGGTCGGAGAGGAACTTGAGCACCTCCCCAGGCTTGTCGAAGATGGCGTGTCCGTGCTGGTCGATGTAAACTAAGTTGTGCCGATGGTAAGGCGTCTTGCTGCCGTTTTTGCGGGAGGGGTAACCCAGCAGGGCGACGATACCGTCTTCGCTGCCGTCCTGTGCTGTTTGAAAGCCGGTGTAAACTCCGAGCGGCATGGCCGCGTAGTGCTTATGATCCTGGCTGAGTTCTTTGAGCAGATCCTGACGGAAGATTTCCAACGACAAATCCGAGAAATTAAGGCTGCGGCTTTGGTCTTCCAGTTCTTCCCAAGAGCTTTCGAGGTGTTCCAGCATACGCGCTTCCTGTTGCTCCTGGAAAGTTTCATCCTCCAGCCGTTCTTGCACCCGGTCGGTGATGCCGGGCACTTCGGAGCCGGTGGTGGCAATGGCGATAGCGCGGTCTTCGACGCGTTTTTGCAGGCCGAGGTAGTCATTGACCGATGCACTCGGCCAGAAGTTGATTCCGCGGACAGTGTCGTTGGGCGAGCCGATCCGGTCGATCCGACCGAGGCGCTGGATCACCCGCACCGGATTCCAGTGGATGTCGTAGTTAATCACGGTGTCGCAGTCCTGTAAATTTTGACCTTCGCTGAGGCAGTCCGTGGCAATGACGATCTCGACAGGCTGGTCCAGTAGCTCGGCGACGCGTTCGCTGCGGGAACGCACCCAATCGGTCCACTGGTGATAGCTGGACCAATTGGAGGACTTCGCCTTAAAATCGGGCCAGTCCCGCTCCATGTAAAGTTTGGTGAATGGGCAGAAGCGTTCCAACACGGGTTCGAAGTTCTTGACCACGGTATGCGGGGTCTCGGAGCAGCGTGCGCCGTCGCCACTGACACAGGCCATTTTCCCGTAGCCTCTGTGCCGGAGCTGATCGAAGAGGTAATTCGCGGTGTCGGTGTAGCTGGTAAAGAGCAGGAGCCGACGCTTTTCGGAGGGCTTTTCCGGATGCAGTTGCTCGTTGAGCAAACCCATTAGGCGGTCCAGTTTCGCATCGGCGCTGGTTTGCTCCTGTTCCTTGGCGATTTGGGCTTCGTAGTGGTCGAGCGTCTTGATGAGGTGCTCAAGCTGCCGAACATCGTCTTCGAGGTGTGCTCTAAAAGTATCGAAGTTTCCGGCCGCAGCGATCTCAGACAGGCGGATCTCCCGTTTACCCAGAGGAATGTCCAGTGCCTCCTCGTCCTTTGTGATTTGCGCCAGATCGCTGCGGAGCTTTACATCCTGTTTGTGAGTCGCGTATTTTTCAACGGCCGCAAGTGCGGTTTGGTGAACGTTTTGAACGACCTTGAGCGTGCTATGGAAAGCCGACCATGAAGACTCCAGTCGCTTGACCAACAATTTGTTGAGCATGACGACGAGGAATTGATCGCGCAGTGCCTCGTTTTCGAGAACATTGTCCGACTTATCCTGCTTCTCGCTGTAAACGGCTGGTTTGTAGGCGGCGAAGAAGTTTGGGAGCGCAGCCAGGATGTCTTCGAAGCGCTTGAAGCTATCGATATTGAGGGAATCGAGATATTCATTTTGCGGGGGCTGCATCTCGGGGAAGGTCAACGTGTCCGTCAGTCCTTTGATGTGCCTCCGGGTGCGGGCGACGACCAGGCGGTCAATCAGGCGAATCACCTCGTCCGGTAATTTTTGCAACAGGCTACGGATGTTGCGGTCAGGATCCTCGCTCCACTGCTTGAACTCCTTACTGGCCGTGCGAAACTTGTTTTCGATGCTATCGACGAGTATCCCTTTGGCATTGGCAAATCCATCGTCCTGGTCCTTGACGATCAGCGAAAACTGGTTCCTCAGGTCGCGGAAGTCGTTGTTGATCGGCGTTGCCGATAACAGGAGCACTTTGACGTCTTTGTTCTTTTTCAATAATTCCTCAACGAAGTATTGGTAGCGCCCGGACTTGCGGTTGCGAAGATTGTGGCTCTCGTCGATGACGATCAGCTTCGGCGTGTCACTTTGGAAGTAGGTATCCAGCCGCCTCCCGTCGCTGTGGTTGGTTTCGATTCGATTATCCTGAAGATCAGTATGGTAGCGGATCGTGTATTCCAACTTGTCAGCATCAAAGATCGAACCGTTGTCTTTCAGGTAGCGTCTCCAGTTATTGGACAGCTTCTTGGGACATAGGAGAATGATGCGGTATCCTTTATATTCGTAGTATTTGATGACGGCCAAGGCACTCCAGGTTTTACCCAAACCGACGGCATCTGCGAGCACGGCACCGTCGTAATCCTCGATCTTCTTGATCAGACTGAGCACTCCTTTCTGCTGAAATTCGTAGAGCGATTTATAGATCTTTGTGTGTTTCAGGTGCCCGATGCGTTGCTGCAATTCGGCATCCGCCTCCAAGTCGACCAATTGGTCGCGGAATAGCTCAAACAGGGTCTTATAGTAGAGTTCATGTGGCGTGTATTTGCGGAAGATGGACTCGATCTGTTCGATCAGGTATTTTTTGAAAGGGACGCGCTTTCCTTCGACCGTCTTGTAAGCGTGGGTTTGGTCCCGCTGCCAAAGATCATCGAACCAGCGACACATCTCCTCGTAGTCGGCGGCCGTGCCTTGGCCGA
Source organism: Verrucomicrobiota bacterium (assembly GCA_009908325.1). GTDB lineage: Bacteria > Verrucomicrobiota > Verrucomicrobiia > Opitutales > Coraliomargaritaceae > Thalassobacterium. The sequence continues at coordinate 12,509 of JAAAPI010000352.1, forward strand.
TGACGTTCAATTCAATGTTGGACGTGTGTTGCATACCCAGCCCCGCTTCGGTCAGATTCGAACTTCCGCTGACGAAGTAACACTGGGGTTTGCTGGGCGCACGGAACAGCGTGGTTTTGGCGTGGCAGAAATTTGGCTCCACCGTATGGACTTTGACTTTCTCCTGCTTCAGGAAGGTTACCGCCTCCCGCGCCACCTGATTCAAGCGGAGCGCGGCATCGACGGTGATCGTCTCCGTCAGCAGATTGATGGGCTTCTCCCGGTCTTGGTCATTGCAGACGATGTCGCCTAAAACGAATCGAAAGTCCGAAATTTTATCGCTCAGTTTTCGGGAGATGAATGAGAGGATCCCAACCGTAAAATAACCACTCGTGCAATCCAGCTTACCCGTGCCGGTCTGCTCTTCGATCCAAGCTGCAACTGATTTTTCCTTTGTTGAGTTGTCGTAAAGCATTATTGCGCATTCCTAGCAAGGACTGTATCAAAGTTTTTGTTTTTACAGGGCCACTCTCTCGTGTAAAGGTTAGCTTTTGAGAATATTGGCAAAACACAAGGTAACTTTATTTAGATAGCTGATGGCAGCAAATATGCGGCGAGAAGAAAAAGCTTGCCCGTTAAGCT
>JAAAPI010000336.1 GCA_009908325.1 Verrucomicrobiota bacterium
TTCGGAACGGACCAACCGTCACCAAACGATGGCAAAACAGAGGCCGTCTCCGACCTGCTCGACGACCTTGCTGAAAGAGCCGCCGCCCCCGATGCGGATGCAGACGACCCTCCACCCGGCCTAATCGAAGCGGAAGCCGAGGCGGACATGGCCGACTTTGACTTAATCCGCGACCGAATCAATGCCCGCCTGAACCGCGTCTATGAGATCGATGCCGAGGTCCACAACCAAATCGCCTCGGAGGAACGGGAACGCCTGCGCCGGGAACGCGGCTTGCCGGAGATTGAGCCCGATTCCCCGGAGTGGGATGACGCGGAAGCCTACTGGCTCAATGAAGTGGAGGCCACGACCGTGGAGCTGTTTGAAGCCGACTTGACCCCAATTGATGACGAGCACCGCCATCCACTGGTTGAACGAGCTCAGGCGCTCAGCCTGCAACTTGCCGAGGATATCGAGAATTATGGGTGGGCCACGGAACACGCGACCACCGAGCACCCCTTGCACGAAGTCACGAACAGTCTCTGCACGGCTGCGGCCAAGCTGGCCGGCGCCCTCTTCAACACCGATTTCTGGCCGGAGGTCTGCTACCCGGGGCCTATGCTGGTTCGCCTGAAAAGAGCCCGCAGCGCGTTAAACGATGCCCGCGACGGTCTTCAGGCCGCCCGCAATGAGCAGCTCGCGCCCACCGACTGGATCGATCAATCCGAAGCGGCGGTTCAAGCGATTCGCCAGGACGTCCAGGGGCTGATCGACGAAATTCGCACCAGCCTCCGCGCCTGGGAAGACCAGCGCCCCTGAGCGGCAGTCAGGCTGAGTGCCTGTGGCGTCGGGCAACCAACGGGCACCAGAAAACCGTAGTGACGAGCTTCCAGCTTGTCCCCCACTCGGATCGACAAGCTGGAAGCTTGTCACTACGTTGCGGCATTGTCTCATTGGGGAAAGACACGGATACCCCTCTTCGCCGTGTTCGGAGTTATTCTCATAAGTCAGGGTGTTTTGCTCTGGCTTCTTCCGGAAAACCCGGTATCCCATCCGGCTCACGGTTTTGGTCTTTTGTGGGGTTTATTGGTTGGCGGTATCGCCCGCTGGCGGTCGTCCCGCTAAGAGCTTGGGATTTCTGGAAGGGGTCGGTCGGCGCAAATACACAAGACGTCGAATCGAAGTGTCAATTTGATATCGAAGTATTTCAATTACGGGCTGAGGTCGGCATATGAAAAAAATGCTGGAATGCCCGTCCTGCAGCGAGTGGCGTTAACCCAAGCAGTGGGCGGTTGTCCCCAAACGCCGGGATACGGAAGGAAGCGTGGCATTTGTTTCACCGGTCCGTTTCGCGAGCTGACCGATCCGCAACAATTCCCTTCTTAGCTTCGCCCTCTTGACTGCGCAACGTCGTAAAAACGCAAATCCTCAGAAATTGCGGACAGGGTCATTTGCACAGGGCGCTCACTCAGACAGTTTTCCCTTAATTTCTTTCAAGGTGTAGCGCTCGCCCTGGAGCCGCCGGATCGCCTGGACCCGCTCCGCCATGGCTGGGTCGTAGAGCTGGTAACCGGCATCGGTCGTATCGAGATCCTCCAGCAGTCCCTCTTTTGTCCAGAAACGTAGCGTGGCGTTTGTTTCACCGGCCCGTTTCGCGAGCTGACCGATCCGCAACAATTCCCTTCTTGGCTTCGCCGATGCTCCGTCCGAAGACAGGGCCTTGAGGTAGACATCGAAAGAGCGGTCAACCGCTGCTGCGACGATTCGGTAATAGTCCTCTTTGCTACCGCCAAGCTGGGCTTGCTCCAGTGATTTGATATAGCGCAGGCGGTCCCGCTTGCGAATGAGCGCGGGCGGGTAGCCGTTTTGCATCAGGATCAAGTTCATGAGTAAGCGAGCCGTTCGACCGTTACCATCGACAAAGGGGTGGATCGTGACCAACTGATAGTGGGCCTCTGCGGCCAGAGCCACCGGGTGCCAATCCCGCGCTCCCGTAATGTCTTTGGTGAAGCGCGTCATCATATCCGGAACCTTAACCGGGTTTGGCAGAATAACCATGGAACCGGAAATTCGGACCGGTATTGTGCGATAATGCCCGGCATTGCCGTCATCAATGCCCTTCAGAATCGTCTCGTGGATATCTAAAACGGCGTCTTCGGTCAGGTCTTTCGTCTTGCCGTCAGCGAGCTTCAATACCGTTTGCAGGGCACTTGCGTGGTTCGTCGCCTCCAAATGCTCGACAAGCGACTTCCCGCTTACGGTCAGCCCTTTCTCAACAACAACTGCGGTCTCCTTGCGCGTCAGCGTGTTGCCCTCAATCGCGTTGCTGGTGTAGGTCAACTCGACAATAAACCACTGCTCCAGATTTTTTACCAAGTCAGGCGGCAGCGGCCTGTAGCCATCCAGCTGCGTCTTTTTCTCTGTAAGCTTTTCCCAATTCATCAATAAACCATGAAGTATCACTTTACAGTTTGCAAGGAACAATGAAGGGCCCTTCCGAGGGTAGTGATGATTTTATAGCGTTCGCTTGGATCCGTGCCTCCGGAAAACCGTAGTGACAAGCTTCCAGCTTGTCCCCCCAATCGGATCGACAAGCTGGAAGCTTGTCACTACGTTGCAGCATTGTCTCAGTCGGGAAGACACAGATACCCCTGTTCGCCGTGATATCAGCGAAAGCACAAAACGGGGATGCGGCAGCGGCGGAGCAGCTCGGTCGTTGTGCTGCCGATGAGAAACTGGCGGATACGGCTGTGGCCGTAAGCGCCGAGCACCAGCAAATCGATCCCGCTGTCTTCGACGTAGTCGGCGATCGCCGTCTCGACTTCACCCGTGAGCACCTGGCAGGTGGGATAGATACCGGCTTTGTGCAGCCGGGCTTCCGCTTCCTCGATCCGCGCCGTGGCAGCGTCTTCTTTATGGCCTTCGACACAGACGACAATGTGCAGCGGCAAATCTTTTAACAGCGCGCTCCCGGCCAAAAAATCAAGCGCCTTTCGGCAGCTATCACCCCCGTCATAGGCAATCCCGATTTTTTCAAAGGGTTTGAATTTACGATTGGTCACCAAAGCGGGCACATCAACCGAGCGAAGCACGCGCTCCAACATCGACCCGAGATGCTCAGTAGCGAAGTTGGCGTTCTCACCTCGTTTCCCGAGCAGAATAAGATCCGCCACATCGGAGTAATCGGTGATAAGTTCAACCAACAGTCCCGTCTCATGATGGAAGGTTATCGCAGCTTCCGCCACGCCCGCGTCTTTCAGGGTTTTTATGGCGTGCTCCTTGACGAAGTTTGCTTTGATTTCTTCGACGTCGTGCAGCTGCGAAACCATACCCTCAAATGGCTGGATGCCCAAACTGCCGCTAAAGTCAGCCACGGCCGGTATTTCGAACTGGCGGAGGTCCGAAACGTAGAGAACGCTGAGTTCCGCTCCGCTTTGCTTGTGCAGCCATGCGCCATAAAGGCAGGCCTGCTCCGAATAAGCGGAACCGTCAGTGCAGATGAGTATATTTTTCATGTTGGGTATAATTGATCGATGCACTCCGATATTCCCTCAAACTTATTCTTCTTTCCGGTGGGGATCAAGCTTTTAGCACGAAGCCATCGGGCACGACCGCGTCTTTGCAGACTACAAGAACACCATCCCGTATGGCTACGGTCACTTCGGGGCCAAAGTTGTCAGGCAGTCCGGTGGGATCGAGGTGAACGTTGTTTCCGATGCGCACATTCTTATCGAGGATGGCGTTCTTTATGACACAGTTTTGCCCGACTCCATAGTCTGGCCGCTCAAGTCGCCGGTTCTCTTCCGTATCCTCCACAGTCTCGAATTCGTCAGCACCCATCATGACCACGTTCTCCAAATATGAGTGCTCTCTCACGACCGAACGCACCCCGAGTGTTGTGTGCCGGATGTTTGCCTCGGTTACGATACAGCCGTCAGCCATAATGGCTCGGTCGACCTGACAGGAATTCAGCTTTGAGGCGGGAAGGAAGCGCGCATGGGTGTAGATACGCGCCGCTTCATCAAAAAAGTTAAAGGGTGGCACGGGATCGGTCAGGCGAATGTTCGCCTCGAAGAAGGCTCTCACGGTTCCGATATCCTCCCAATAATCGTCGAAAACGTAGCTATGCAGCTTCGCCTTACCCAGCAGGCCGGGAATGATCTCCTTGCCAAAGTCTGTCGTATCCGTCTTGAGTGCGTCGATCAGCGTGTTGGCGTTGAAAACATAGATTCCCATGGAAGCCAGGCAATAATCCCGGTCGCCGGGGTCTTTCATTTTTTGGCGCACACCCTCACCGACGGCAAGCCCCTGAATAACTGCGGGATCGGTGGGCTTTTCGACGAACTCCTCGACTTCAAGATCATCATTGATCCGCATGAGCCCGAGACCCTCCGCCAGATCAATACCGAGCGGTTTCGCCGTAATGGTGACCTCCGCTCCCGAAGCATCGTGCTCGCGCACGAGGTCTTCCAGGTTCATGCGGTAAAGCTGGTCGCCGGAGAGGATGAGGTAGAGATCCCCCTCGCTATGGCTGTGAAAATGGTGCATGTTCTGGCGAACGGCATCGGCCGTGCCCTGATACCACGTATCGCTATCGTCGGTCTGTTCAGCTGACAGAATGTCGACGAAACCACCGCCGAAGGGATCAAACTTATACGACTCCTGGATGTGCCGGTGCAATGATGCGGTATTGAACTGCGTCAGCACGAAGATATGATTGAAACCGGAATTCAGACAATTACTGATCGGTATATCGACTAGGCGATACTTGCCTGCAAGCGGGACAGCGGGCTTGCAGCGGTCTCGGGTGAGCGGGCTCAGGCGGGAGCCGCGGCCGCCGCCCATGATAATGCAAATTATTTTCCTCTTCTTCATAATGCTCGTGGATTTTAGAGTTGTCTATTAGGCTTGAAGACTAAACAACCTCGCCGCTAATTTGAAGTCTTATGTGCGGAATTGTTGGATATATCGGCCGTGATCGTGCGGGAAGTATTATGCTGGATGGCTTGAAGCGCCTGGAATACCGGGGCTACGACTCTGCAGGTCTCGTTGTGGGGACAGGCGAGGGCTTCGAGCAAATCAAGCGCACAGGCCGCGTCGTCAACCTGGAAGAAGCGCTCAACGAGCTGCAGTATGGAGGCAATCTCGGCATCAGCCATACGCGTTGGGCCACCCACGGGGACGTGACCGAGGCGAATGCGCACCCCCACACGAGCAGTGATGGTAAGATATCGCTCGTCCACAACGGAGTCATTGAAAATTACACCGGGATGAAGAAATTTCTCCAGGAAAAGGGCTACACATTCCAGTCGGAGACCGACTCGGAGGCCCTTGCCAATCTCATCGCCTATCACTACGCGAAAGAGGCGAAGGCGAATGGTAAAAATCCGTTTCTGGAGGCCGTGCGCAAGAGCCTTCGCCATGTTGAGGGTACCTACGGAATCGCCGTAATCTGCCCTGATTTTCCGTTGGAGTTGATCGGTGCACGCAAGGGATCCCCGCTCATCATCGGTATCGGCCAGGGTGAAAACCTCATCGCCTCCGATGTGAACGCGATCACGCACTGCACGCAAAATGTCGTCTACCTCAACGACAACGAGGTGGTCCACATGACCAACGCGGATTTCTCCATTAGCACCGTCTCCAGTAAGAATGTCGAGGCCATTATCCACAAGGTCGATTGGGACACCTCTGCCTCCGAGCTCGGAGATTACAGCCATTTCATGGAGAAGGAGATTTTTGAGCAGCCGATCTCGCTCGAGAACGGTATGCGCGGACGCTTCTCAGACGATAGCAGCACCGCAGTTTTCGGCGGGCTCAACCTCAATCCCCAGGAACTCCGTCAAATTGACCGCATCCTCTTTCTGGCCTGCGGCACGGCCTGGCACGCCTGCCTCGTCGCCGAGTATCTTATCGAGCGCTTTGCCCGCATCCCGGTCGAGGTCGAATACGCTTCGGAGTTCCGCTACCGCAACGCGCCCCTGGACAAAAATACCCTCGTTGTCGCCATCAGCCAGTCCGGCGAGACCATTGATACCCTCGGCGCACTGCGCGAGGCCAAGCGCAAGGGCTACCGCACACTGGCCATCAACAACAGTGTCGGATCCACCATCGCACGCGAGTCCGACGGCGGCATCTACCAGCACGCGGGACCGGAGATCGGGGTCGCGTCGACAAAGGCCTTCACCTCGCAGATCATGATTTGCGCCATGCTGGCGCTCTACCTGGGCCGCCTGCGCGACCTCAGCTACGGCGACGGAACCGAAATCGTCAAAGCACTGCGCAGTGTGCCAGAGCAGGTCGAGCAGGTTCTCGAGCAAAACGACAAAATCGCCGTGATCGCCCAAAAATATGCGAATTACGACGACTGCCTTTTTCTTGGCCGCCAACTCATGTTTCCCATCGCGCTGGAGGGAGCGCTCAAACTAAAGGAAATTTCCTACATCCATGCCGAAGGCTATCCGGCCGCTGAGATGAAACACGGACCCATCGCCCTCATTTCTGAGAGCTGCCCGAGTGTCTTTCTTGCGACCAGTGGCGAGATTTTCCAAAAGAGCCTGGCCAACGTCCAGGAGGTTAAGGCCCGCAAAGGCAAAGTCATCTGCATCGCGACCGCCGATTGCGAAATCCCCGACAAATTGGTGGACGATACCATCATCGTCCCGGAGTGTCACGAGATCGCGAAGCCGATCCTCATGAGTATCCCCATCCAGCTTTTCAGCTACCACGTGGCCCTGATACGCGGCTGCGATGTGGATAAACCCCGGAATCTGGCGAAATCCGTCACGGTGGAGTAGTTCGATATTTCTGCATAAAAAGTTTTGCGTCCGTTACCTGAGCCCGGTTGTATGCGGCCATGTATGAACTCAGCGGAACTGTAAAAAAGATCTTCGACGAAAAAACTTTCAACAGCGGCTTCAACGTTCGCGAATTCGTGGTCACCACCGAGGCGGAAAAATACCCCCAGGATATTTGCCTCCAGTGCGTCAAAGAAAAAGTTGAAATGATCGAAAAACTGAGCGAAGGCGACAAGGTGAAGGTGGCCTTCGACCTGCGCGGACGGGAATACCAGGGCCGCTACTTCGTCAATCTCAACGCATGGAAGATCGAGTCCGGCGGTGCTGGTAGTGCCGGCCCGAAACCTGCCGACGGCGACGACCGCCCGCCCTACGACCCGGGCGACGAAGTGCTCGACGAAGAACCCCCGTTTTAACGAGACGACCTTTGCCGACAACCTAAAGCTCCGGCAAACCCAAAACGCCACCCATCCCATGAAACGCATCGTCATCATAAATGGTCCCAACCTGGATCGACTGGGTCTTCGGGAGCCGGAGATCTACGGCGATCAAACACTGACTGACCTGGAGAACTTATTGACGGAAGAAGCGGCGACCCTCGGCGTTGATGTGCAGTTCTACCAGAGCAATCATGAGGGCTTCCTCATTGACGAGATCGGTGAATATGCGGATTCGGAAGTATTCGGCTTGATCCTCAACCCCGGCGCGCTCACCCACACCAGCCTGGCCTTGCGCGATGCGATCGCGGGGAGCGACCTGCCCACAGTCGAAGTGCATATCAGCAATATCTACCGCCGCGAAGAAATCCGCCAGCATTCCATAACGGCGCCTGCCTGCATTGGCGTCCTATCCGGTCTCGGTTTTGATGGCTATGTGGCCGCACTTCGCTACCTTGCAAATCTGGACTGATTCAGGTCAGGAAAAGTTCGGCTGGTAGGCATCATGCAAGCGAATCAGACCGATACAACGGCCCTGGTCTTGTTCGACGACCGGCAGCACGGATATTTGCGAAGGCCGGTCCTCCATGATGCGAACGGCCTCGCCGAGGGTCATTTCAGGCCGCGCGAAAACAGGACCGGGAGTCATGCAAGCATGAACTCGTTGCTCCAAAATATCCGCTTCCGTCGAAAGGATCCGGCGAATGTCACCATCGGTGATAATCCCCTCCAGGAACCCTTCGTCGGAGAGCACGCAGGCCGCCCCCAGTGGCGTTCGCGTCATTTCGATCACCACATCGCGCAGGCTGGCATTACGCGGAACGCAGGCAACTGAATCAATCGGGTGCATCACTGCATCCACGGTCATCAGCAAATTACGCCCGAGCTGGCCCCCGGGGTGAAATGATGCAAATTCCTCTGCGGTAAAGTTACGGGCTTTCGCCAAAGCGGCCGCGAGAGCATCGCCGATGGCCAGGCTCACGGTGGAGCTTGAAGTGGGCATGAGGTTCAGAGGATCCGCTTCCTGCACAACACTCGCGTCGATCACAATGTCGGCCGCTTCGCCGATGGGTGAATCGATTTTGCCGACAATGGCGATGATGGGGGACTGAAAGCGCTTGAAAAAAGGAATTAGGCGCAAAACTTCCGCCGTGCTGCCACTCTTGGAGAGGAGAATAGTGGGATCGCCCGGCTGATAAACGCCCAGATCTCCGTGGATGGCCTCTGCCGCATGGAGAAAGACAGCGGGTGTGCCGCTACTCGAAAAACTGGCCGCCAGTTTTGCCCCGATGTGGCCCGATTTTCCTATCCCGCAAACCACGAGCTTTGACGGTGCTGCCAGGATGGTGTCGACCGCCGCCTTAAAGGACGGCCCCAAGCGCGCTGCCGCCATCTCGATTGACGACGCTTCGGCCTGCATGACATCTCTACCGACTGCGATGCTATCCGTGGACGGTCGGGTCATAGCGTTGCCGAGTAAGATAAGAACGAAGCCGGTTTGATCATAATAAAAGCCGCTCCATTAGTGGAGCGGCTGGAAAAGACGTAGGGGCGCCCGCTGCGCGGGACAATTGGGTTGATCATGAACGGAATGCCTATTTCAAAATCAGAGATCAGAGCATGCCCCAGTCAAAAACTGCGAGCAAAGAAACTAATAATCCTTCAGAGTGACCAGACCCCAGAGCAGTGACGTCTTGCTGCCTTGAAAGTTTTTGCGTGTGTAAAGTTCATCTGTGCTTACGGCAAACGTAGCTGGTCCGGTCGGCTGGTAGTTACTTTTCTCATGCTTGGCGATGCCCAAAACGTTCGTCTCTTTGGGTGCCATTCGAGCGGTGCCACCATCGCAACCTGCAACAATCATGGCGGAAATGGGAAGGAAAAGTAGGAGGAGAGTTTTTTTCATCATAGTTTATCTGGGGTTTCCTTTACTTCACAAATCATGGAGGGCACATCTGCGAAAGCAAGCGGTTTTTGCGGGTTTTTTGTGCTAGAATTCATCGCTGTCGAGTAAATCTTCACGGATCTCCATATTGTGGTGAACCGCCTTAACATCTTCCAGCTCATCCAACTTCTCGACGAGATGGAGCACCTTGCGCGCCGTGTCTTTATCCTCGACGGGCACCAGGATGTTGGGCAAATAAGCTAGTTCGGAGGACTCCGTCTCGATTTCCTTATCATTCAATGCCTGCCAGAGAGAGTCGTATTCCGACATCGGGCAAATCACCTCAAAGTGGGTCGATTCGTTCTTGATATCCTCAGCTCCAGCCTCCAGCGCAAGATCCATCAAGGCCTCTTCTTCAATCTTCGTCGCATCGATGATAATTTGCCCCTTGCGGTCGAACTGGAACGCCACCGCACCAACTCCGGCCAAATTTCCGCCGTTTTTACTCATCGTGCTGCGGACTTCGGATGCTGACCGGTTCTTGTTATCGGTCGTAATCTCGACGATGATGCCCACACCGCCCGCACCATAGCCCTCATAGACCAACTCCTCATAGGTCACGCCGGGCAACTCGCCCGTCCCCTTTTTGATCGCGCGGTCGATATTGTCAGCCGGCATGTTTTGCGCCTTCGCCTTGGCGATGACGGTGCGCAGACGCGGGTTAAACTCCGGGTCACCCCCACCATCGCGGGAAGCCAATGTGATGTCCTTGCTCAGGACGGAGAAGATTTTTCCGCGCTTGGCGTCGGCGGCGCCTTTGGCACGCTTGATAGTGGCCCATTTACTATGTCCGGACATGATCTATATTTGTGAATTCGGGGAGGTGTCTACAATTTCACATAACCTTGGCATAGCGCCAAAGATTTGTGAAACTCTGAGGCGCTAAACCTATGTGAAATCTCTTGGACGTGTCCATTATTTATAAGTGGAGAGAGTGAGTAAGCTTAAAAGGTTACTCCTTCAAGCTTGAACTGACTTTCTTTATCAGCTCATCCCACCGGGATGGCTATGGAGCACTGGCGAGAGCGATTGGGACTATTGTGAGGCGGAAAATCTCTTCAACTTCTCGGATGCCCGCTTTTTGAGCAATTCGACAAGGTTGTTCACCACTTGATGGCTAACACCCTTATCGCTCATTGCTCTTAGAACTCGATCAGCAGCATCTGGTATTTGCTCAGCCATATCGATTACGATTCGCCTCATGGTCTGGGCTGAAAATTCGCATGTTCGAGCCAACTTATCGAAGTGGCGGGACTGAATTTGGATATCCTTGTAATAGCCGCCAATCTTCATGGCGAAGCGACAGTCTTTATAGCGATCAACATAGGGCAGAAAGGATGCAATGTCGTAGAGCCGGGCCAGTCGCACTTGTTGATTTCGTCCCAGAAGCAAACTGTAATTTTTGGCGTGAGCGTCTGTGCCTAATATGAGGTAATTAAAAGCAACCGCTTGTATACTCAAAGCTGAGCTTTCCTCCTTTTTGCCTTAATAGACGGCCCATGGAACTATCGTTCAGGTAGACAAGGAGAATTTGTGCCTCAATAGCCATCGTGGTTTAGATGAGTTGGTTTATATCGGGATAATCCCCCGCAGGAGACTTCCTGGACTCACTCGATGCGTTCTTTGACGCCGGAGTCTGTGCCGTGATTTCGATATCCTCAAAATGGTGCACTTTAACCCGCAAATGTTTCTAACGGGAAAATGACCCGAATGGCGCTAACTTAAGGATCCAGCGCCACGTGATCGTAATCATACTTCCGGGTAGAGCGGCCGGTTGCCCGACCGCGCCCCCGCAGACCCGGACGGGCGCGATTAACGCATCCGGTTCCTCAGTGACATGGATTCGCTAAAAGACGAAGCGTGTTTGCGGATTAGATCGTCGAACAATACGCGGAGGCGGAAGTGCGTAAGGGTGTCGGGTCATCGCGTTGTAGCGATCCCATGGCATGCCATTCTTGTTGTTGCGCCGGTTGAGCCATTTGCGCCAACTTTTGCGCACCAAATCCAGAAACTCCCCCAGCGCACGGCTGTTACCGGTCACGCCGTAGTAGGCGTAGTGACCGCGGATTTTCTGGCAGAGCTTGGCATGCTGGTGCTTGACTGGTTTGTGCCGGTTGGCCTTGCACCAGTCGTCGATTGCCCGCACCGCTCGTTTGAACTTCTTGCCTGCGGTTTTCTTCTTTACGGCGAGTCCCTTTTTCAGAGTCTTGCCCCAGTAGTGGGTAAATCCCAAAAGGTCGAAGGTTTGTGATTGTATCTTCCCCGCCCGGTCCGGGCGGCGAAAGTCCACAAGTTTCGTCTTCTCGGGATGGATTGTCAGACCATACTGCCCGAACCTGTCGGGCAGCAGGTCTTTCACTCGCTCGGCGTCCGCTTTACACTCGAAGAGGATGACAAAGTCATCCGCAAAGCGCACCAGCTTGGCCTTACCCCGTAACCGGGGTTGCACCTGCCTGACGAACCACTGATCCAGCACTTCGTTCAGGTAGATGTTGCTGAGCATTGGACTGATGACCCCGCCCTGCGGCGTGCCCTCAGTGTTATACTCGATCTGTCCGTTTTCCCAGACTCCGGCTTTGAGCCATTTGTTGATGAGCCTGAGAATCACTCCGTCTTTTACCCTTTGGCACACAATATCCCGCAGATGGTTGTGCTGGATCGTGTCGAAGTACTTTTGCACATCGACGTCCAGCACCCAGCCGCCTCCCATCTTCATGAGGCTCCGGCGAATGACTTCCAGTGCGTCATGGGTGTTGCGGTTCAGGCGGAATCCGTAGGACCCGTCTATGAAGTCCTCCTCATAGATGGGCTCCAACAGCATCGTCACCGCACGTTCCAACACCTTGTTGGCCGTGGTGGGGATGCCGATGGGGCGGGTTTCCTTTTCGTTCTTCGGGATTTGCTTCCGCATCACCGGTGGTGCGCGATAGCTCCCGGACTTCGCCTGTTCCAGCAGTTCCAGCAGTCGTTCGTCGAGTTGCTCGCCGAAGACCGCGACGCTCTCGCCATCCACTCCGACCGCGCTGCGGCGGTTCAGTTGCCCGAAGGCTTCCCGCATCCACAGCAGATCCATGTGGTGTGACAGCGTCGAGATGGGACTGTCCGGATACTTCTGTGCTATTGCTGCTATCCGCTGCCGTCTGGTGGACACGCTGCTGAGGGGCCGTTGCTCCCCGGCGTGTTTCCCGGCTGCGGTTCCATGTCCTGGCACCTTCTCCCCTTTCCTACTCATTGGCTCCTCAAGGGTTGAGTTTCCCAACTTTCAAGCGGTACTATGAGGGTGCTAAGACTTCCCCGTTTCCATAACGCCTGCTTCGCTCTTCGCTCGCCCGGCGCGTCTCCTGTTCTATCGGTCTTCTCCACGCGGCAACCCGATAGCATTGCCGCGCCCGGACACTTGTTCAGCCGCCGAGCCCGATTGCGGCTCTTCAGGAGAGAAGACGGGGATCTCCCGTGTTCCCAGATTATCCACACAAGCATCTGCCCTGCTCTCAGATCCCGGTCGAGCCTCACCTGCCATGGCCTGCGTCCCTTTGACGAGCGTCTTACTGCGGCGGGTTCGGTGCTGCCCCCCATATTAGGAATAGGAAGGCCTCCACGATGATTTACTTTTCGGGACTCTATCACACGGCTTTTGCTTCCGCTCCATACGCTTCGTGCCGCCATTGCTGAACGACGACGCAATGTTCGCTTCCGGCTGCTTGCCAGGCTTTGCCGGGTGGGAGTGATCACCCACCGGATAACTGTAGTTCTTTTCAACATTTTATGATCTCTTCATTCATTCCTTTCACTTTGTATTCCAGAACTCTGGACGCCATGCTCGCGCATGACTATCACGGCGCCACCTAATCGTAATCGTTATCGTAATCCTGATCGGAATGAGAGGATTACGATTAAGAGAAAAATTTACCCCGTAGAAAAAATT
>JAAAPI010000029.1 GCA_009908325.1 Verrucomicrobiota bacterium
CCTTACTTAAGGTCTTAAGCAGCGATTTCCCGCAATAGACCCCGGCAAAGCCGCCCCCCAGGATTGCGATTTCCAGATCCAATGTCTTTTTCTTTTCCATTCGAATGCAATTTCAATAATTGTGACGTGACCATGAAAGTAACAGAGCTAACCGCTACCTCCAAGAATCAATCCTCGGCAAACCGCGCATTGAAGCGTCGTTTGCCAGGGCGCCTCTTTAACGATAAGGACAGCCGTTTTCATGCCTCTTTAGACAATTTGCGGCTCTCTTGCCTGCCCAATGCCGTCATACGCGTTCAAGAGGCTGCGGATGTGGGCGTGGTTCTGCAACTGGCCACCCGCTACGGCATCCCGGTCACTTCCCGCGGCGCAGGCAGTTCGGCCACCGGATCTGCTGTCCCTTTGAAGGGTGGCTGGGCGCTTGATCTCTCAGGTTTAAATCAAGTGGTCATCGATCCGGTCGCCCGCATCGCGACAGTTGGTGCCGGTGTCGTTACCGCAGATTTGCAAGCACAGGTGGAGGCCCGGGGCCTCTTCTTCCCGCCAGACCCTTCCTCAAAAAAATACTCCACAATCGGAGGCAATATCGCCTGCAATGCAGGCGGTATGCGCTGCGTGAAATACGGCGTCACCCGCGATTATGTGCTCGGCCTTCAGGGCTATCTGGCAGATGGGAGCCCGTTTCAATTTGGGCTGCCGCTCAAAAAATACGTCTCCGGTCTGAATCTGCGCGACCTCCTGATCGGTTCCGAGGGCACCCTCGGCGTCATCACCGAGGCCAACCTCAAATTAATTTCGAAGCCCGAAAAACGCTGGACGGGGATGTTTGCCTTCAAAAGCGAGGCTGCTGCGCTCAAAACCGTCGTGGCACTTTTTAAAGACGGCGTAAATCCCTCGATCCTCGAGTTTCTTGATCGTCAGTCGGTTGGTTGTGCCGAGCAATACACCGGCAAGCCGATTTTCGAGGGACAAGCCCGTAGCGCTATCCTCCTGGTTGAACTCGACGGAAGGCCCGCCGAAGTCCGCGAGCAGCGCAAAAAGTTATTGGCACTCATGGAGAACCGAACAGCCGCCCACCGGGAAGCCCGCACCGAGACCCAGGCTGAGAAACTCTGGCAAGTGCGGCGAACCTGTTCGCAGTCCATGTTCTCGCTGGCGGATACCAAACTGAACGAAGACGTCGTTGTTCCGCTTGAAAAGCAAGCGGAGCTGGTCCGCTACACGCTTGCCTTGAAGAAAGAAATCGGTCTGGCCACACCCACCTTCGGCCACGCCGGCGATGGCAACCTCCATGTGCACATCATGTATAACCGCGACAGCGAGGCCGATGCCGAAAGAGCCAAAGCAGGCATCCACAAGCTCATGCAAAAAGTAGTCGAGCTCGGCGGGGTGATCACCGGTGAGCACGGAATCGGTCTGGCAAAATCCCCCTTCATGTCGATTCAGCACAGTGCCGCCGAAATCGCCGCCATGCGCGCTGTGAAAAAGGCCCTCGATCCATTAGGAATTCTTAACCCCGGCAAAATATTTGATGCTTTCGAAGTTTGGGATCATGAACCGGTTGACGTGCGCCTTCCCTGGGATCATCGTTGAGACATGCGGGATGAATTACGAATTGGGCTGACTACCTGTGACAACGAAGACGTAGCCGAACGCCTGGCCCTTGAGTTGATAGAGCGGAATTTGGCGGCGTGCGTGAGCATCGACCCCAATGTGCGGTCGATCTACCGTTATGAAGGCGAAATCGAGGACCATTCGGAAACTCGGCTCATGGTGAAATTTGCGGCCACAAATGCCGAAGCGATTGAATCCTTCATCAAAGCCAATCACGCATACGAGGTTCCTGAATGGATTGTCCTTCGTCCCGAACACGTCAGCCAAAAATACCTCGATTGGGCAACCGGTTAAATAGCCGAAAATGTAAGTTGACAGGCCCGTTAAATCTGTTGTGTTCCGCGTTTCCATTTGGATACGGGGCGTAGCGCAGCCTGGCTAGCGCATCTGCTTTGGGAGCAGAGGGTCGGGGGTTCGAATCCCTCCGCCCCGACCAAAACCAACCTTTGCGCAAGCGTAGGTTCATTTGTGTTGGTCGGGGTAGAGGGATTCGAACAGAGCCGCGCAACGGCGATCCCGCGCCCGCGGGACCTTGGGGTTCGACGCAGAGAGCGAAGCGTACGGAGATGGCGAAGCAATCCCTCCGCCCCGACCAAAAATCACCCAAAGATCTGCCGCCTGAGACCCTGGATGACCGAAATTCCGCCCCAATCGCCCCCGCGCATCGGATGCACTTTGGGCGGATACTTCCGCTGCCTGTTTTTCTGCCAGGCATCGACAAAGGAAGCGACAAACTCCTTCGAACCCAGAATCGCCCCATCGCTGAAATAGCGCACCCGGCAGCGCATCAATTCTGCCTTGGAGAGCTCCCCCTGTTCCACTTCCAGGACCTGCAAAGCCTGCTCCCGGTCAAAGGAGCCCTGCTTCTTCGGAACGGCTCCCTTACCAAATAAAAGCATGCGGTGCGCCGCCAAGGCCCCGGTGCCGCCCGGCTCGAACGCGCTCCAGACCAGTTGCAGCCCGGCAATAGCCTTCTTTCTGCCCGCCACTGCCTCGGCGTAGCCACAGAAGCGGTAGTCCTTCGGGTCCGCCACCAGACCCGCCCGCACCGGGTTCAGATCAATGTAAGCGGCCATGGTTTGCAGCGGGTTGCCTTCCCCCTCTACAAGGACCGACTTGAACCGCTCGGCCCAGAGCGTGCCAAAGCGCTCGTGGTGATGGTTATACCAGAGTGAGAAGCGCTGCTTCAGCGTCTTCATAAACTGGGAAACATCCCCCATCCGGGCGAGCAGTTTCCGCCGGAGCGCTTCCGCCTCCCGTCCATTCTCGGCCAGTTTTTTCTCCAGGATCTGGATTGAGGCGGTTTCATAGGCCGTCGGCTTCGGGTAAAGCACCCGGTAGCGCCGTAGCAGCTCTTGATCCGGGACTTCAGCCTCATACGGCACGTAGACCAGCACGTGGAAGTGGTTGTTCATCAGACAGTAGGTGAGGATTTCCACCCCCGAGAAGTCGGCCACCTGCCAAAGCATACGCCGCAGCCGCTCCTTATCCCGATCCTCGAAGAGATGCTCCCCGTTGACCGTGCGCGTCATACAATGATAGACCGCATCGACCCCCGGCTCCGTAATTTTCAATCGTCGACGTCTCATAACGCAATAACACGCTTGCCCAGATCTGATGTCAAGAAAAATTAACCTGTCCCTTGTTTTGATGTTTTGTCGAATTTGGGCTTATATGAAACCTTTCTTTTGTTGCGTTGCGGGATAAGCCGATTTGGCTCTGTTTTTCGAATGAGCAACGGACAAACTACCTCTGTGATCATCGAGAAAGCCGTGCTGGAGTTGCTGAATGAACGAGGGGTGGGGAAGTCTATCTGTCCCTCGGAGGTGGCTCGGATTCTTGGCGGAGATGGTTGGCGGCACCTGATGGAATCTGTTCGTGCGGCAGGTGTTCGCCTGGCGTTGGCCAATCAGATCGAAATTACACAAAAAGGTGAGGTGGTGGACCCGCTCGATTTTCGGGGACCGGTTCGTTTCCGGTTGAAGGGGCCGTCCGAAACGCCGACGAATCGTCCTTGAGCGGGCGGATTGACACGCTCAATGTTTGTTTGCGGAGTTGTCCCGAATCAGCGTATTCAGTGGTCGGGATGGTAGGTAAGGGTGTTTCCTCTATGTTGAATGGTGACGTGGTTTTGGCCGTCTTCGCGCTCGGTTTTCGCGGTTCTGCCGATGACTTGGGCGGTGATGCCAAATGCTTCGCTCTGGGCAATGATGGCTTCGGTTGCCGCGGGATTACAGTAGATTTCCATGCGGTGGCCCATGTTGTAAACGCGAAACATTTCCTCGTCCCTGGTGCCGCTGGCTTTTTGGATGGCTTTAAATATGGGCGGTATCGGCAAGAGGTTGTCTTTGATGTGATGCACGCCGGTGCCGAAGCGGATGCACTTGGTCTGGCCGCCGCCGGAGCAGTGCACCATGCCGTGAATGCTCGGGCGGTTTTCGGCGAGTAATTTTTTGATGACGGGTGCGTAGGTGCGGGTGGGACTGAGAAGGGCGTCGCCGACCGTCATTTGGGATCTGGGAAGTGGATCGCTCATTTTATAAGGCCCACAGTAGAGGTATCGTTTGTCGGTGGTGAGGTCGGCGGTCTCGGGGTATTTCTCCAAGTAGTGGGCGCTGAGTAAGTCGTGGCGGGCGCTGGTTAGTCCGTTGCTGCTGATGCCGGAATTTTCGAACGTTTCGTAACTGGCTTGTCCAGAGGAGGCGAGGCCAACGATGGCGAGACCCGGCTTGATGTTGGCGTTGTCGATGACTTGGGCGCGGTCCATGACGACGACGGCGCAGGAGTCGACCGTGACGGTGCCGGTGAGGTCTCCGACATCGGCGGTTTCGCCGCCGCCGCTGTGGACGCCGACGCCGTATTGGCGGAGGGTGGTGAGGAAGTCTTCGGTGCCACCGATCAGTTCCCCGAGCGCCTCGCCGGGGATGGCACGGGCGTTGCGGTTGACGGTGCTGGAGATGAGGATGCCGTCAATCGCGCCGACGCAGAGTAGGTCGTCGATGTTCATGACAAGGCTGTCTTGCGCGGTTTTGCGGAAGGCGGTGGGATCGCCGGTTTCGCGGTAGTGGAGGTAGGCCAGAGTGCTTTTCGTCCCGGAACCGTCGGAGTGGATGATGTTACACTTGGCGGGATCGCCGGTGAGGATGTCGGGGCCGATTTTGCAGAAGGCTCCGGGGAAGATGCCTCGGTCGAGGTGATCGACGACGGCGTGGACTTCGGATTTCGAGGAGGAGACTCCTCGTTGGGCGTAGCGATCGGTGGATTGGGACATGGAGATGGGTTGGTTGGTGTTTTGAGGGAAATGCGGTGGTGGGTGGCTTGGGTTTTGGTTGGATTCTGCGGTCTTCACGAGTGAAGCCCCTACGGCTCTGCGGTCTTCACCCGGCTTCGCTGGGAAGCTTCGCCGGGCTGGGCAAGTGAAGCCCCTACGTTCGTTGATTTTCAAACTAAATTCTTGGTTGGTGGTTGGAGTGCGGCGATGCGGGCCATGATTCTGCGGGAGGCTTCGAGGTAGCGCTCGGGGTGGGACTTGCCGGGGTCGATTTCATCGGTGTTCATGGGTTGGCCGTAGGCGACGTGAATTCGGCCGCCGATTTTTGGGAGCTTATGGTTGCGGCCAAAAGCCTCATAAGTTCCGAAGATACGGGTGGGGATGACGGTGGCCTTTGATTTGCAGGCAATCATGCCGGCACCGGCTTTGGGCTCGGTGAGTTGGCCATCGGGAGAGCGGGTGCCTTCCGGGTAGATGGCAACGGCACCGCCGTTTTTGAGGGTTTTGAAAATGGCTTTGAGTGATTTCACTTCGGCGTTTTCGCGGGCGACGGGGATGGTGCCGATTTGGAGGAGGGCTTTACCAAAGGCTCCTTTGAAGAGGGTGTCGCGGGCGAAGTAATTGATCTGCCGGGGAAGGCAGGCACCGATGGCGGGAGGATCGTAGAAACTGACGTGGTTGGCCGCGAAGATGACGGGGCCGGTGCGTGGAATGTGTTCCTTTCCACTTTGAGAATAATCGTAAAAGCTGTTGAAATACCATTCGGCGATGCGGCGGGTGCCTTCGTAAAGCTTGGGGTTGGGGATGGAGGACATTCTGGAGGGCGGAGGGCTGAGACTTGAGACCTGAGTGGTTAGAGGGATTAGGGCTGAGACTTGAGACCTGAGTGAGCTTAGATAGCTGAGGGCGGAGACTTGAGACCTGATTGAGTTTTGAGGGCTGAAAGTTGAGGTTTGCCTGTCCGCCGCAGCCTTTGGCGAAGGTGGGAGATCTGAGTGGGCGGATTATGGCTGGATGATCCGGGTGATTGTTTCGATGACTTCTTCGAGGGTGCGGGGGGCGGTGTCGATTTTTATGGCTCCTTCGGGGCAAATGAGGGGGGCCGTTTTGCGGGTGGTATCCATTTGATCGCGGGTGGCGATGGAGTCGGTTTGGCCTTCCTGAGCGCGGCGGGCGGAGCGGGTGGCTTCATCGGCATGGAGGAAGAAGCGGTGGTCGGCATCGGGAAAGATGACGGAGCCGATGTCGCGGCCTTCCATGATGAGGCCGTCGAAGCCTTTGGCGCGGGCGATGTCGGCCTGGCTGCGTTGATACTCGAAGAGGAAGGTGCGCAGAGGCGGCAGGGCGGCGAAGCCGGAGACGGCGGCGTTGACCTCGGGTGAGCGAATGTCGGCATCGGCCGGAACGGTGCCGTCGATACTGAGCTTGGCGCTGCGGTCTTCGAGTGCGGTGTCGAGCTTGAGGTGGGCGAGGGCTGCGGTGGCCTTTTCGGGGTTGGCGGGGTCGGCTCCGGCGCGAAGGAGGGCATAGGTGAGCGTGCGATAGTGTGCACCGGTATCGACGTGCATGAGATTCAAGCGTTCGGCGAGACCGCGCGAGGTGGAGGATTTGCCGACGGCGGCGCCGCCGTCCATGGCGATGATTTTAAAGGTATTGGGCTGGGTCATGGGCGTAGTTGTTCAAGGGCGTCGAAAAAGCCGGGGAAGGTTTTTGCGCAGCAGTCGGGATCTTTGATGGCGAGCCAGGGCTTGCCGTCGCCGAGTAGATCGTAGCTGGCGAGAATGGCAAAGCTCATAGCGAAGCGGTGATCCTCGTAGGTTTCGATAGCCAGAATCCGGCCGTCCTTGCGTGCTTTGAGGGCGCGGGCGCGCAGCTCGTTGGGCTTTGGTTGAATGGTGAGCGCATCGTCCTCTTCTTTGACGAGCTGGCCGAGTTTTGAGAGCTCGGCGGCCATGCCGGCAATACGGTCGGTCTCCTGCCGGCGGGTATGGCCGATGCCGGTGATGCGGACGGACTCACCGAGAAGGGGGGCGATGGCGGCATAGGTGAGAAAGGTATCGGAAATGAATCGGAAATCGATCTCCCGGTGGTCCCGCCGCCGATCGTTGGACGGATCACAGGAGGCAATCCATGCGTTGCGTCCGGCATCGACATGGAGCCCGTGGTGGGCAAGGACTTCGACGAAGTGCGCATCCCCTTGCAGGGGCTCCGAATTAAGGTTGGGGAGCCGTAGTGTGCCGCCGTGAATGAGGGTGAGCGCGAGAAAGTAACTGGCTGCGGAGATATCGGGCTCGACGGAGTAGATGCCGGAGGCTGGAGGGGTGTAGGCGGTGGGATGCAGGGTGTAGGTTTCAGAATCGTCGGCCTGGACTGGTTGCGCTCCGAAGGCTTCCCGCATTTTCAGGGTGATGGCGACGTATTGGGGGCGTACGTCGGGGCAGGTGATTTGAAGCGCCTGGGCTTTCGGCAGAAAGGAGGCGGAAACGGCGGGTGCTGCCAGGAGGAGCGCGGACAGAATTTGGCTGCTGGCGCGAGCGTCGACCGTGACCTGGCCGCCCCGGAAACTATGGCTTTTGAGGGTAAAGGGGAAATGCCCCGGTTTTTCGTGGAAATTGAATTCGGCGGCTCGGAGCGCGGAGAGCGCATCCGTCAGGCCGGACATGGGGCGGTCACGCATGGCGGCATCGCCATCCAGATGATATTCGCCACCCGCGTTGAGTGCCAGGAAGGCAGTGAGGAAGCGGGCGGCGGTGCCGGCGTTTCCGACGTCGATACGGGCGGTCTGCGCTGGGACCGAGCTGCCGAGGCCCTTTATGGCTATGGAGGCGGTTTCCTCAGTCACTTGGGTCTGAAAGCATAGCGTTTCCAGGGCGGTGAGCATGATACGTGTATCCCGGCTGAAGAGCGCGCCTTCAAGACGGGTTTCACCTGCGGACATTGCCGCGAGGATCAACGCCCGGTTCGTGATACTTTTGGAGCCGGGGAGGGTGACGCTGCCGTCGAGTGGATGGTTGAGCGGTTGAATGGGAAGCATTGGGCGGGATGCGGGGTGCGGGATACGGGATACGGGATACGGGATGCGGGTGCGGGATACGGGATGCGAGTTGCGGGATGCGGGGTGCGGGATGCGGGATGCGGGGTGCGGGATCAAAGGGTTTTGCGGAATTGTTTTCCTTTTTTGAGTTTGGCGAGAAGTGTGGGGGTGTTTTTCTCCTGAAGGGAGCGTTTGAAAGATTCCAGTTCGTTTTGGAAGCCTTCGATTGCGCGGAGGACTTCGCCTCGATTTTGTTCGAGAATTTGCTGCCAAAGCGCGGGATCGCCAGCGGCGATCCGGGTGGTGTCGCGCAGGCCACCACCGGCGAGTTCTTTCCATGTGACGTCTTTGATTGACAGGTAGTTGCAAAGGCTGGAGGCGATCAGGTGGGGGAGGTGGCTGATGTGGGCAACGATTTCGTCGTGCATTTCCGGCGTGCAGGTGACGACCCGCATGCCGATCAATTCCCAGAGTTCGCGCAGGCGCTTTATTTGCTCTGGATTCGCACTTTCCGCGGGCGTCAAAATACAAGCGGCGGCCTCAAATAAATCGGCGCGGGCGTGTTCCATACCAGTGCGTTCCGAGCCGGCCATGGGGTGTGAGCCGATGAAATGGGCATCGACCTTGCGGGCTTCGTGGCAGATGTGATTTTTCGTGCTGCCGACATCGGTGATCAGCGTGTCACGGTGTAGGGTGGGCGCAATTTGTGTCAAAAGGGGGACGATGGTTTCGACGGGCGTAGCGATGACGACGAGATCGCTACCCGTGCAAGCTTTGGCCGCGTCTTCGAATACGGCATCGCACCAATCTGCTTGAATCGCTCGTTCCCGTGTCTCTGCACGCCTCGACCACGTATGGACACGCTGGCAGAGGTTGCGCTCCCTCAGCGCAAGAGCGAGCGAGGCCCCCAGAAGGCCCGGGCCGAGTATGGTTACTTGGTTAAACATAGTGTGAGCAGAAGAAATAGAGTGGCGTTGGCGTGTTGTTTGAGTTTCCGGGTGCTATTTTAAGTGCGGGGTAGATTCATGCGTCGGTTTTATCCTAGCCTGTTCCGCACCTAAAGGAGCGTACATACGTATGCAGCTTCCTTCAGGTAGCTGCCCAGCATCTATAATTGCGCCCTAAATTTTCATTCCCTTTCCTTTAACCTTGCGGCTGCGTATGACTAAACTCAATAAAGGAGAGCTCTAATTTGAGTGCCAGCCTCAATTTGCTCATGGCTATTTTTAAAAAATCCTTCCGCAAACGATACCCTCACGAAAGCAGTGGGCTGAAAAAGTTTTTCATTGGCCTGCTTGTTTTTTGTTTGGCGATGGCCGTGCTCGGCGGATTTTGGTTGCTCAGTCAGCTGGGGCCGAAGGAAGTCGATTTTCGCGAGCTCAGTGTGGATCGGGAGATTCCCGAAGCGGTTCAAGCGCTCCAGCGCGAGAGTGTGGAACTGGAGGCGGAGTTTGAGGAGGTGCTTGCGATGCGCGAAGCCGGGCCGGAGGATCTTGAAATCCTAAAGCAAGCGCTGGAAAAGCAGAAAGCCTACATGGAGGCGATCCCGGGCCTTGATTCGGAGGGTCTTCAACGGCAGATCACCCTGGAGAAGCGCTACCAGGATCTAGCGGCGGAAGCGTTGTATGCGGAAAGCCTCGAGCTGGAACGGGAGGCGGAGATGCTCGCTGCCAGCGAAGATTTCGAAGCGGCGCGGGTAAAGTATCGCGAATCCCTGGCAAAGCAGCGGCAGATCAATGAAAGATTCCCGCTGAGTGCTGCTTCCAACGCCGGGCGTGCTTCGCGCCTGGAACGTCAGACGCGTTATTTGACCGCTCAGCCGCTTTTGCAGCGCAGTCTGGCCCACGAGGAAGAAGCTGATGCGTTTATCGAGTCGGAGGATTGGGAGGCTGCCGAGGCGAGCTTACGGCAAGCCATCGACCTGCAGGACACATTGAACCGGGAATATCAGGGGACGAATCAGGCGAGCGTCGTCCGCCTGGAGCGTCTGCGGATCAAGCTGATCGGGATCCGCTCGGGGCAGGACTACATCGAAATTCAGCGAGTGGCAAAAACGGCCGATAAACGACTCGCTGAGGGGGAGCAACTGGAAGCAGCCTACCTCTATCAGGAAGCGGCCCGTTTGCAGCGGCAGCTGAACCAGGCGTTTGCGGACAGTCCCCATGCTTCCTCCGAGCGGGTCGCCAACTATCAACGCAAGGCGCAAACGGCAGAGAGCTATGAATTGGGCGTGCAAATCGAGCGCAATCACGACCGGATGCAGCGGCTCCTGGCGGAGCGCCGGACCTTTGAGGCGGCGGAATTGATCGCCTCGCTACGGCGCGATATTCAACAAATGCAGACGGCCTATCCGCGCAGCTCCATGAATAATGAAGAGCTGCAATTAAAGGTGCGCTATTTGAATCTTGTGCAGAGTGACTTGGGGTTTATTCAGGACCGGATCTACGACGCCTTGTTGCCTATCCCGGAAAGGGAGGGTTGGCGCATGCTGCGCACGGAGGTCTCGCAAGCGCTGTATGCGTTGATTATTGGGTCGAATCCGAGTCGCAACGAGGGCGACCTTCGTCCGGTTGATTCCGTCAGCTGGCTTGATTCGAAACAATTTTGCGAACGCCTTTCGTGGATTATGGGCAAGCCGGTGCGTCTGCCCACGGAAAATGAATTCCGCGATGCTTTGGGGCCCTTGCGCTACGTTGTTTTAGAGAATCATGTCTGGAGCGCTTCGGATTCGGGGGGCGAAACCCAGGAAGTCATGACGAAGGAGCCCTTCGCAAGTGGTTTCCATGATTTGCTCGGGAATGTCAGTGAGTGGCTGGAATCCGTCGACCGCTTCGACAATGAGGATGCGCGCCACATCGGCGGGCACGCGCAGGATCGCCTGGAAACCATTTTCACAGTGCCTGTGCGGGGAGCATCGCGCGGCGAGCGAAACCGGATGACCGGCTTCCGGGTGGTGGTGCAGATTGATTGAGAGTTAGGAAATAGGAAATAAGAAATAAGAAATCGGAATTTTGGGTGAACCTGAAATGAAACGCGCATCGACTGCAAAGAATGAGCAAAAAGCCTCCGCAACTGCGCACCGGGCGATCTTTATTATCCAAGTGCTTATGGCAGTGTTCATCATTTTGCCGCTTTTGCTCGCATGGTTGGCCGGAGCGTTTAGTTTCTGAGCTTTAGGATGAACAAAACGCTCTTAATCCTCCGCATCTTCTTTCTGATCCTCAGTTTACTGGGCTGTTTTGCGCTCAGTTATGCTATCGATGATTGGGATTTGTGGCAGGTCATCTTTGTCGGGATGAGCCTGGCGGCGTTGGTTATTTTAACGGATGTATTGCTTGAGGGATTCTCCTTGCGCGGCCTTTCGGCTATCACCTTTGGCTTGGCCATCGGCAGTTTGATCGCTTACCTGATCTCCAGCGCGCCGCTCTTTGAGCCGCTGGAAAACGACCCGAAAATGGCAGAGACGGTCTTTTTAATCAGGCTGGCGCTCTACATTGTTTCCGTCTATCTGGCAACGGTGCTGGCCCTACGCGGTAAAGATGAGTTCAATTTGGTCATTCCCTATGTGCGCTTCAATGCGCTGAACGTTGAGTCGCCGCTCGTCGTGGTGGATACCAGCGCCCTGATCGATGGGCGCATTGCCGCGATCTGCGAATCCCGATGGTTTGGTTATGCCATGGTGATTCCCCGCTTCGTCTTGCAGGAGTTGCAGGCCATCGCGGACTCACCCGAAACGTCACGCAAGGACAAAGGCCGCAAGGGTCTTGATGTCTTGAATCGCCTGCGCAAGATGAAGCACGTCGATCTCCGCATCCACGAAAGCGATGTGCCGCACCACGAGGCGGTGGATGCCAAGCTGGTCTATTTGGCGGAGTCGATGAAGGCGAAGTTACTGACGACGGATTATAACCTGGCGAAAATGGCGGAGTTTCACGGGGTGGACTGGCTCAACATCACGGCGCTGGTCAAATCGCTCAACCAGGAAGTCTCGGTCGGCACGCGCCTGAGCGTGGAGCTCGTGCGGCCCGGGAAAGACGCGGGGCAAGCAGTGGGTTATCTGCCCGACGGCTCCATGCTGGTGGTGAACCACGCGCGCCAGTTCATTGGCAAAGAGATTCAGGTCGAAGTCGACTCGGTCGTGCCCTCGTCCGGCGGAAAAATGGTCTTCGCCACCCATCGCCCGGATGTCGCCGATACGGTTTAGCTGGAATGGCGCCACGGTATTTTCATCCGGCCGTGGGAGCGCGTATGAAAAGGCATTTGAGGTTAAAAATTTGAGAATCGAGTCTACTCAACCGAGTAGAAATTGACAAAACCAGAAATAGGGTTTTATTGAAATAATGAAAACAACATTAGAGGTTCCGGATGCATTGTATCGGGAGGTCAAGTCGCGTGCGGCTTTGAGGCGGCGGAAAATCAAGGATTATGTAGCCGAGGGTCTGCGTCTGGCCCTGGAGGCCGATTCTTCGAATAGTGAGCGTCAATTCGGGCAGTCATCTGTCTTTGACGAGGTGCGCTCTGCGCCGCTGCACAGCGCTGAGGAGGTGCAAGCGATGATCGAGCAAGCGAACTTGGCGCGACGGGATGCCTGGAGGGATGAGTTTTAATGCGCCGACTTCTGTTGGATACGAATGCGCTCATCGCTCTGAGTGACCCCAATCATCGTGTTTTCAAGCTCGTAGAAGCCGAGCTACGAAGTGGCGGTGAGGCATCAACTTGTTCAGTCGCCTGGCACGAGTATGTGCGCGGGCCTCTCCTTAAACAGGATCGGGCGCGTGCTCTGCGCGTCATTGAATCCAGAATTATGGATTTAGGCAGGCGCAACGCTGAAACCGCCGCCGAACTCTACAATTCTACCGGCAGGCGGCGCGGCTCGACCGCCGATTGTCTGATTGCCTCGGTTGCCATCGATTCGAATGCGGAAATGGTGACCTGTAATTTGGCTGATTTTGCACTGTTCGTTCCGCACGGGCTACGATTGGCCGATATTCCATGATCATTTCGCAATTAAACGCGTGGCGGGGCCTCAGAACGAGGACTGGGTGCTTGAGCAAACATAAATCCAAGGGACCTATATTAAAAAATGGTCCGCGTGAAAATGCTCTTCGCAACGCATCATCCAGACCTGATCGAAGGCGATTGAG
>JAAAPI010000152.1 GCA_009908325.1 Verrucomicrobiota bacterium
CTTGTCATATAAAGCCAAGCACCATAGCCATTGTTGTTTGAGGACACCCACATCCATTGGGACGCGTCTTCGTTGTAGAAGAAACCATTCAACGTGGAACCGCCCCACATCCAAGTGCCTAGGTTATTGGAGAAGAGCCAAACTCCATCAGGAGTTCCCGATGGACTCACATAGACCCAGCCAAAGTCGCTACTGAAGACCCATGGCTCCGTCGCACCGCTATCGAATGCGAACGACCCGAACCAGTCTGAACGATACCAATCAGATCCGAGAGGG
The DNA here is from genome assembly GCA_009908325.1 of Verrucomicrobiota bacterium. Lineage (GTDB taxonomy): Bacteria > Verrucomicrobiota > Verrucomicrobiia > Opitutales > Coraliomargaritaceae > Thalassobacterium. The sequence continues at coordinate 277 of JAAAPI010000152.1, forward strand.
TCCGACCCGGCAAGCGCTGCGGGTAACACGCTGGGAGGTTGAGCGCCACCAAGGTATTGATTGATGATAGCTTCTCGTTCGGCATCGGTTGCGTTACTGGAGATAAGTTGGTTGATATACTCATCGCTCCTCAGAATTGTTTCGATCGCCGAAACGATGCCTTGGTTTGCCAGTTCGTTCACCCGGGCATCTGTCGGATTGAGTCCTTGTAGGGTTGAAATGAGGAGAGCAATGTCGGACAACTGCAAACTGTTATTCGGGCGAGAATAGAGATGCACCCGAGTGAGCGGGAATCCGCTGACGCCGATGAGCCCACTGGGGTCGTTATCAATCGCGAAGTTTCCGACAAAGGAGGCAACGTTTCCTCCGTAGCCGGGAATGGTAAATCCGGCAAATTCAACATTTCCGCCGCGTAGAGAGTTTGCCAGACGTGTCAAGGATTGCGCGGTCGTGTCCGTTCCGTGTTTATTATTGAAAATTTGCTCAATAAAGCTTACCGCCTGCGGCGAATTGACATCACCGGAAACTAGGAATGTGCCGAAACGCTCCTCATACTCAGGAATCAGGAATTGGACCGCTGCCTGAGCCGATAGCGCATCACTACCTTCACCCGAACCGGTTGAACTCGAAGTTATGGTGAATCCACCCAAATTGAAGAGACCGAACCCCCCTACGATGGCATTATAACTACCGGACTCAGGAGCAATAAAGTCAATTCGCGGATTCAAACTGAAGTTACCATTCACAAAGCTATCATCGCTGAATCCGATTGTGGAGCCGTTGGGCCCCACGATGGTCAACGTTGCATCGGTCAATGCGATTCCGGTTTCGTTGGCATTGGGCGTTACCGTGACTGATACACTGCTGCCAGCAGTATAATTGAAGGTGAAGGACTGAGTCCCCCCAGCATCAATGGATCCCGTCTCCGAGTTACCGCTCGATACCGATTCACGGAGCGATTCCGTTGTGTCATCGATTTGCGCAGCATTCGGCCATTCACCCGTCATTGTCCGGAAGATCTGTTGAACAAAGGTTGAACTCTCTTGAATATCGGTGTCCAACAAGTTTGCGATATACCTTGCGCGTGACTCAATCGTCGAATCGAGCTGCGCCAATGCATCATCAGACTCGGACTGCGATGGCAGACGTCCGGCAATACGGTTAAAGGTATCCCGGATAAAATCCGAATTGTTTAACAGCGGATTCGGCTCAGCGACCGTGACAGCAATGCCCGCTGAGCTCGCGGAAAAACCTTGAACATCCGTCACCTCGGCGGTCACCGTAAATGTCCCGGGAGAAACAAACGGGATCGAGACCGCAAAAGGAGCACTCCCCACCGATTCAAACTCAACGCCGTCAATCGACCACGTTACGTTGGCAACGTTGAGCTCGCTGGTGGCCCGCGCCTCAAAATCGACCGAAGTTCCTGCGGAGATCGACTGATCCTCCCTAGGCAAGGTGATATCCACCGATATCTCAGGTTCGCGGACCGTAACAAGGATTTCATTCTCGGAGGAACGTCTGTTTCCGAAATTATCGACTGCATCTACGCGAAAACGGAACGTGCCGACAGTATTGAATGTTCGGGTAAATCTGAATGGTCGTTCGGTCAAAACCGGTTCCTGCGCGACATTGTTTTCGATCCAGGTCAGGGATTCGATTCCTGGTGTGGCATTCGCTTGCGCTTCCAGAATCAGACTTTCCCCTCGAAAAATCTCCACATCGCTACTTGGCGTCGTAATGAATACGTCAAGGTCATTCACCGGCAGAACATTCACCGTCTGCGGTGAAGATCGCACGGTCTGCCCGTTGCTTGCCGTCGCCACAGCGAAAAGCGAAAATTCGCCCCGGGTATCAAAGCTTCTGACAAATCGGAATTTATCTTCCTCGTTGATCATCACGGAAGCAGCCTCACCAAGCGATTCGTCGCTGGCAGAGTCGAAAAACTCGACTGATTCGATGATATCGAATGGGGCCACATCGACGATAAACGTGACTTCTTCGCCTTGATCGACATCGCCGAGCCCGACACGGGACACTTCGATATTCAGAGGCTCGAATGGGAGAATCCTGAACGAGAGGGGATTTGAAATACCTACTTCTCCATCCGTGTCTGTCACCTCAACAACGACAACGTAGTCTCCGGGTGGAAGATTTCCCACGCTCGGATACGATACTAGAGGAACGTCCAGAACGCCGTCAGCGGCGTTTAGGTTCCCGTTACCCGGAGTCACGTCTTCTCCGTTTACAAATATTCTGAAGAAATCGAGAGGTGCATTCGCTGGCGTGAGTTCGCCGACAATATCGATACGGGACGGAGCGCCGGGATCCCCTCTATCGTCGACAAGTCCAGACCCGCGAGGTCCAAACCCATTTGATTCCCCCGGAAATCTTATTGTGACCGCGTTGGCCATTTCGGTAAGACGGCCGTTAACAAGAGTTTGATTGCTTATTAGGGCTTGTCCTCCATTACCGTCTTCTGCCTGAAACGTGTAAGGCAGGTTTTGACCCGTCGCGTTTCGGGGGTGGTATCCGCGCCCCTCACTAACTTGGAAAATATTGTAGTCGATACGCGTGGCAACCTGGACACCATCAATGATCACTGGCTCCGGGGCCCCATCTTGAGCCCAAGTAAAGAGCGCAGGCGAGAATATTTCGTTCGAAAAGCCGGGAGCCGGACTTAAGACCACCGCAACAGGCTCGGCCAAGGTATCCGAAACAGTGAATTCGAGTTCTCGAATGGTTGTATTTCCGTCGACGTCGGCCGCTGTGACCCGTAGACTGTAGGTTCCCTCAAGTGCGATAGACGTATCGGAGAAGAAATTAAAGACTCCATTCTCATTATCAGAATTGTCGCTATCGGATACTACATCAACAATTCCAGGTCCTGTCACGAGTGCGGAAATATTGTCGAAGTTGTTCGTGCTTAATCGAGCTGCGGCGAAAAGGTCGCCGGGAACGATTCCACCAACAACCGAACCGGTTGTTGGGAAGAGTATTTCGAGGATTGGTTTTATTTGGAAATTTACCTTATCGCTACCAACATCGGCCGCGCTGGTCGCATTGGTTTGAAAAGCGACCACTTCGAGGTCGATATCACCGCCTCCCAATTCCCGGTCGTTCGGGTTGAATCCTAAAGGAATGGTTCCCGTGTAAGTAAATTTGCCACTGCCCGGATTAAATCCCACCGATTCCAACTCGGTCAGAATGACCTCAGAGATGCCACTGCCCGCCGGTGGGTTGACCCATTTGGCGAAAACCGTATCGATTACACCATCGGCTGTCGGTGTTATTTCAGCAGTGACAACAATGCTTTCCGTATTCCCTTCAAAAACCCTACCCGTGGCTGGACTTACGATTTCGACGGTCGGGGCACCCGCTCCGGGGATGTCGGGCAGAAGGTTAATGCGAAGCGTTTGCGTCCCCTGTCCCGATCCGTTGCTCGCTGTGAGAAGCACGTCAAAATTCCCGTCCACGGTGGGTATACCGGATATCGTCCGACTATTCCCATCAATCACCAGTCCATCAGGCAGACCAGTGGCCGTAAACGAATCCGCCGCGTTTGTCGCCGTTATCGTAAACGAGAAAGGAACACCGGAACGCCCCTGCACCGTGTCCACCGAGGTGATGACCGGATCTGCAGCCTCGACGACAAGTGTGACCAGTTGAGAGTCGCTTCCAGCGCCGTTCCCGGCACCGACCGAAAACTGAAAGTTTCCGGCAGTTTCCGGGAAACCCGATATAATCGCTCCGGTTCGGCTTAGACCCGAGGGTAGACCCGTATTACTGAAAAACGTCGCGTTGTCATCGATGGTGGTTATTTCGTAGGTAAACGCTGAACCGACAGTCGCCGACACATTTTCCGGGCTGTTGATATCAGGAGCCGATTGAGCGGCCCCTACCAGGGGAAACGCACCGAAGAGAAGGAGACCTACAAGCGCGGCGCGGTTAAATAATTTGAATCGGGGAAGTGTATACATATCAGTTTAAGACTGTTTGTGAGAGTGAGGGTAACAACGATAACGCCTAAGATGAAATCGAAACATTAGAAATCATACCCTCCCAGTGTTGTTTATTCGGCATCTGCAGGAATGCTCCGGTTGACGGAGCCGGAGGGCGTCATGATCGTGGGGTTTTGGAAGAGAGAATTCGCATTCACGTTCCGATAGTTCTGACGTGCCGGTGAGCCCCCGGGACTGACCAGGTTGGCCGTGACAAAGATGAGCAAATTGCGCTTTTGGCGCGTTTCGCCCTCACTCCGGAACAATCGCCCGATGCCTGGGATATCCCCCAATACCGGCACGCTGTCATCGATTGACTTAACCTCGTCCCGCGTTAAACCACCCATGACGACGGTGGCACCGTCGAAAATAGTCACCTCGGTCGATACTTCACGAGTCGAAAAAATCGGTTGGAAGAATCCCGCCGGAACCGTGACTGTCGTGCTCCCGGCGATCGCTACGCTGGGACCACCGTATTCGACAAACCCTTCAAATTCTGTCACGCGGGGCTCCAGAATGAGGCTGATGGTATCATCGCTCTCGACGTTCGGTGTGACGGACATTTCAACACCAACATTGCGGGTCACAAAGTCCTGCGGTGTGCCAGCGGTGATCGAAATGGCAGCACTGCTGCCGGTGCCACCAACACCAATACTACCGCTATTGGCTTCACTGACAGTCGACTCGATGTCGCCATAGCTTTCCGGATAACGTAGCTCTTGGGCCACGACGATATTTGCCCGCTTACCTGACAATACGGTAACTTTCGGTGCGCTCATCAAATCACTGCCAGACTTACGGGACAAGGCGCGAATAGCGAAGTCTACGTCGTAGCCATTGACGGACCACCCAGTCGCCGTGAAAAGGCTGGATGCGGTTGCCGCAAAATCAATCGCCCTCCCCAAATCGGGTGCGCGGTTGTTCGCGAGTATTTCTCCGTTTCGAGTAATTGCGGACTGAGTTGCGGAAATACCAAAGGCGTCGTTGAGGTTACGGTTACCCGTTGAGAATCGACGGTCGGCCGAAATGACTTGATTGCCTTGATCATCGATGACCGGTAGCCCGTTTTGTTGAAAAAGTGGGGTGGATCCATCACTGAGATTCCAGTCAAATCCAACTTCTTCCAGGTCCGCCTGGGAAACCTCAAGAAACTTCGTTTCGATTTCAACCTGTTTAACTTCGTTGTAATTCCGAAGGATTGTCCGCATACGCTCAAGATTGCGACGGGTTTGGGTGACAATGAGTTGCTCACCATCAAAGGCAAGGCTTGCACCCGACGTTTCGAAATTGACACCCGCTCTTTGGAAGAAATTTTGCAGGGCTTCGACTTCTTCGTTCGCGGAAGGTCCTGAAGAGCCGCCACCACCAGTGGGTGCCGCAAACGGATCCACCGGACCGGAACTGCTCCCGGGGCCGTCGCGGAAGCCGGTCAAACGAATAATCGTGGCACGCGAGACTGGGAAGAATTCAGTAACGGTTGCCGAGGTGCCTCCGATGCTGTCGCTCGGTGCAACCGTCACGGCATCCGCGCCCACATCGTAGGCAAAATTCACCTGCTGAGTGACAAATTGGAGAATACGATCCAAACTCAGATTGCGTAGGCTGATGTTGACCCGCGGGTTTTGATCATTTGGATTAAAAAGCGGCACGATGTTGACACCGGTTTGCTCAGCATCGTATTCCACAGAGAGTTCTGAGAGCGTCTCGATAACACGGGTGAGTTCCATGCCGGAAAAGTTAACCTGAGGGATGACAATTTGATTCATTTTATCTTGGATTAGACCACTTGTATCGTCGTCTATTTCCCTTGTTGTCGAAACATCGAATACCTTGGGTCGTTCCCAGTTTTGGTCGACTTCTGTCATCATTTGCTCCCGGGTCTTGTAGTAGTTTTGCTTGTGAACGTCACCTAAAAGTTCAGCAATTTTCGTTTGGAACAGCTTGGCATCCGGGTTGTTGGCATCGCGTGCTTCAACCTCCTTGAAAGTCGCTGAGGCACCATCATAATCGCCATTCAGATATTGAGCGCGGCCGCGAGTCAGAAGATCGCGAATGGTTTCAGACTGAGCAGCGTAGTCCGGGTTTACCTGATTCACGTCAATTGCATAGGGATCTGACAGCTGAGCATTGATTGCACGTTCCAACTTGCGAACACCCGCTGCGTCACTGCCCGCCAGTCCGTTTTCCTTCAGGAGCATGTCTGCACTTCTCGCATCCCCCTGCTCGACCATCGCCATGCCTTCGGCGACAACGAGATCGGTTTGTGCCTTATCCAGTTTTTCCAGAGTGGGTGCCGTCGCCGTGCTGAGTGTTAAGCCGGAACCAGCTGCACTGAGAAGGTTCCTCGCTTCCTTGTAAGAACCTGCATCGGCCAAGAGTTGTGCTTCACTGATTGCGTCTTCGATCGCGGCAATCCTTTTTTCCTGCGCCGAGGTGGCCGCTTGAACCATCGCGTCGGCATCGCTTGATCCGGCACTCTCCCCCATTGCCGCTTCGACGGATACTTGAGGCGCTTGACCGTATACCGGACCCGAAGCGGCCGCGTCATTACCACTCGTCCGCTCGATCTCACGGTTGATGGAAGCAAGGAGACGCTGAACATTTTCATCTTTCGGTGCGATCCTGATGAGTTCCTCCGCTTTTTCCTGCGCCAAGTCGAGGTTTCCCGAATCACGTGCACGCAACGCATCGGCCATCAGCCGAATCTTATCCGGGGCGTTTTGGGCCTCAGCCATATTGGGCGTGGCCAGTGCAATGGTTCCGAGCGTGGCTGCGATGATAAGTGCAGACAAACTGAAGCGGGTTGCGAGGTATTTTTTCATAGGTGTTCGTGGCAAGTTGTTGTTTGTTGGAGTTTTAAGTCTTAAAATAGCGAGTCAAACGCGCTCGTAGGGTCGCCATTATCATCTTCGGAGTTTTCTATTTCGGGGGTTGGTTGAACTGTGTCTTCTGGCTCGGTGGACGTTAAAAACAACTTCTTTGTTTCGGACTCCCGATCCTCTGTCGCATGTTTCTTTACCGTTACAAAGGAATCTTCAAGATTTATTTCTTCCAAGGTGTAACTTCCACTTGGAGTTTGAAAATCGCTGGGTGTATCGGTCAACTCTATTTCAACCGATGGGTCCTGCTCGGAACGGAGAATAACCGTGATTCCCGGGTCGTAGCGCTGCTCACCATGATTCAGATCAAGCAATTCATCCCGACGCTGGTCGTAGATGGTCGCGGTAGCTACTTTTTGGATTCCGCCATCTTCTGTCTGAACCCGCTCGACGGTAAAACCTCTCACTTCAAACCCGTGTTCCGATACGACATCCCCGGGTCGCGCACGAACCTGGCGCTGATCTTCTTCGTCGACGAACAGCAGTAGGGTTTTTGATGCATCGGTAGCGCTTTCCTCAATGTAGCCTTCCAACTGGAGGCGGTAAAGATTGCGGCGGATCTCGGCGAGGTAAACACCGAACGGAACAGGCGGTGGCGGCGGTGTTATCGGCACAATGCTGAATTGGCCATCGGCATCGATAAAAATCTGAGGCGGCGTAAATACGTCGTAGAGCCACCCGGACGATTGCTCGTTCGCCATCGGCCAGTTTCCATCAGCCTCATTAGACTCGGGGAGAGGCTCAGGTTCGTAAGGGTTTTGGGCTGGTTCGGGGTTAGCCGGAGCGGCAACCGCTTCCGCGTTATCCGAAGCGTTCAAATATAAAAAGACACCACCAGCCAGGATGAGCAAGGCGATGACCAATAGTAATTTATCGTAAATCTTGTTCATGCAGAAATTAAAGATTTTCCTCCTTGGTCGCTTCCGGAAGAACAACCTCTATGAACTCGAGGGTGACAGTGAACGAAGAAACATTCTCCGCGATGACAGGTTTCTGAACTTCTTCGGGCTCCACATTTTCTTCAGCCGCTGCCTCATCCCCGAAAACACCAAAAATCGCATTGAGGTTACTGGCGTTATCGGCAGGCGTTACGGTTTCGACCTGATTTTCCGCACGTTCGACCTCGACACTGCGAACGATGATCGGCAAATCAAACCGCGCCAAACTGTTAAGGAATTTGCGCAATGTGTCTGTGTGCCCCGTAAACGTAAGCCTGAAACCCAGGGTTTCGATGGCACCGGGAACACTGGCGGAGATTGCCGGATTGATTTTGAAGCCCTCGCTCCTGTTTCGCCTCCTGTCCCCAGCTCCTTCAGCTACCGATTTGTTTTCCAAAACCTCGCGCTTCACGGACTCGATGCTGTGAGGATCCGCGCTGAAAAGCTTGTTGAGCAGATAGCTGATGATCTGACGCTGTTTATCGAGAACCGGTATGACCTCAGGATCGTCCGGAATCGTCGCTTCGTCGATATACTGTTCAAAACCGAAAGCAAAATCGTCCGGCAAACTTATCGGAACCGCCTCGTCATCTTGCCGGATATTTTGTTCGGCCTTTTTTTGATAGTCGGTAATGAATTGCTGAATCGATGCCATGACCTGAATGCCGTCCGTCGACATATTCAAGCGTGCACCTTGTTCGAGGCTTGTGCGGATCGATTCCAACTCGGCAGTCAACTCACGAACATTTTTCCGCGTCGCTTCAACATTGGCCTCGGTCGGACTTGGATCGGCATTGAGAACGCTGTTTAATTGGGTTTTCGCGCTGCGAAGCGTTTGCTCCTGCTGAGAAATCCTGGCAATTTCAGCATACGTGAGGTACGCCCCAGCTGCGAAAGCCAACAGGCAAACGAGCAGAACGACGCTAAAAACAAGATTTTTCTTTATGAAACCCATGGCGGCTAAAGTGGTTTAGAGGTGTCCACTACCAAGTTGATTGTAAAGGGTAATACGTTCAGTCCGTTTCGCAGACTGCTCCAGTTGATGTTTGGCGAACGGGAAGAAACAATGAAATCAGAACTTTCAAAACTCGATTGAAGACTCCGTATGCGGCGGGAGAGTATTTCCTCGTCAATTGCGCCGGTTCCATTAACCGTTTCGCGAACAAGCATACGGCCTTGTAGAACCACTTCGTAAGACGGCTCACCGACATCCGGATTTTCACGAACCACACGCAGTGCTTCGACCCAGGCGTCCTCTGTTAGAGCCAAGCTCTCTTGAAGCTCAGCAAAGAACTGGATCCAGTTGGCTTTCGAGTTGACCAGCCCTTCCACGCGCTGGATGGATTCGCTCAGGTTATCAGCTCGCTCTGCATTTTCCGAGATCACCGCAATGCGGCTCTGCAGCGGAGGGATTTTACTCTGCACAGATTGAACGGCAGACGAGTAATTGGCACTCAACTGCTTGTAACCAAGGTAGGCAGGCCAGGGAGTCAGCGCCAGCAAAATTGCCGCGACCATCAAAAATGGCCGCTTCCCGGCAAATTCCATTTCTTTCTGAACGGTCGCAGGAAGCAGGTTGACACCCGCAGCGTCGGCAACCATTGGTTGAACCGCTTCGCCGATGATTTCGCTGACTTCAAGCCGTAACGAATCCGAGTTCAAGCCGATTTCACCATCCAAGACTACGTTCTGCAGGGGATCAAAAAACGCTACCTCCACTTTTTGCGAGGCGGCCAGCCGTTCAGAGAGACCTTCCAGTAAAGCACCCCGCCCGCTCAGTAATATTTGCTTGGGAGCAGCCCCCTTTCGCTGGCGTCGATAATTCACGACCGAACGGGTGATCTCCTGGCCCATGCGCTTGATAAAGGATTCGGAGCAGGAGGTTAACAACTTCGCCCCGGAATCATCGTCTGAATAATCCAACTCACCGGAGAAAAACTTGTGTTTGATATCTTCGGCCTGTGCGAATGACTTGCCCAGGCTGTCCGCGATATTTTGTGTCAGCGAGTTTCCCCCCAACTGAATATTACGGACGAAGAAACCATCCGGGTTTTTAAACAGGAGATTCGTTGTGCGGGCTCCGATGTTGATTAGGAGCAGATTTTCATCTGTTTCCGGGTAGGCAAACTGCACCGCGTTGTAGTCGAGAATCGTTGCCGCGTTAATTGATCCGACATTGAAACCCGCCTGTGAAACCTCGGCGCAAAAATCGTCGATTGTATTCGCCTTGCAAGCGATAAAAAGAACCTCCGTTTCCACGCCATCATCATCGATGATCTGGCTATCCCAAACCACTTCGTGCAACGGATAGGGTATATTTTGTTGAGCCTCAAACGCGATTATCTGCGCTCTCTTCGCCGTCTCGACATGCGGAATCCGAATCGTCTTGGTCAGCACTTGGCTTCCCGGGATAATAAACGACGCCTTCCCCGACAGTTTGTGACGTTTTTGCAGTGCTTGCAAAGCCGTTCCTGTCGCACGGATCCAGTCGTCGTCGCGGGAGAAATCGTAGCGCAAATCCTCCGTCACTAATTTTTCGATGTAAAGTTTTCCCCCGCCGGGAGAGACAACGGCTGCCGTTACGCGGCTCGCGCCACAGTTAATGATTAATTGCTTGGAACTGCTCATTCAAGGGTCTGCTCAATATCTGAGATCGGTATTTAAGGAGGCTAATGGGAGCTAAGGGAAGAAAAACCTCCCGCTATTATAGATTGTCGCGGCGCAGGAATGTCGGCAAATTGCTCACGCGCCCGAGATCGGTCCCAGACACCAAATAAATCGGCATGAGCAAATGCTCGTTAACGCTTCCATCCGAGTCAGCTCTCGAAATAAACGAATTCAAAACCTCCGCGTTGGAAATGTTTCGACTCATCGCATCTGTTTGAGGTGTCTGACTCTCTCCGTCAACCGTGATCTCGACATAGTAGTAGTCGGGTTCTTTTTTCAACCTGTCGCGCTCAACGATCTTGCCGGGAAGGTAAAAGTAGACGTTGTTTTTGTCGTTGCGCTCCATGATGACGATTTCCACCTCGCTGGTGTAGTAATCAAACTCCCCCGCAGAGGCATCGCGCTCGTAGGCAATGTAGGCCTTGACGCCAATTTTTTCGACAAACTTGTCGTTTCGCGCGTCCGGTGCCGGGTTCCCATTGCAGGAAAGCTCGATCTCCATCTGGATCCAGTCGTTGCGAAGCGAATTGAATTTTACGCGATCGACGTCAACAGCTGCGTTCTGAGCCCCGAGGGGCAAAGCACATGCAAGCAGGGCAAAAAACAGTTTAAGGAAGGTAATTTGGTTCATTTCGTTTCTTCTTCGGGGCAATAGGAAAAACAATCAAGGGTGAGACAACCACCAACGTGCTAAATAAACGCAGCAGCATAGCAACCCCTTTTTCTTCGAAAAGGCAAATTTTCGAAGTTTCCCTTATTTTAAGACCTATTCAACTTGCAACGAACGATCTCCGGGAGATCTTGCCTGCTCATGACCGCAACCCTGCCTTTCAAGATTAGCACGCTCGTATTCGTAAAGAATACGAAGGGCCAGCACCTGCTTATCCAACGCAACAAATCCCCCAACAAGGGTTGCTGGAGCCCAATCGGCGGTAAACTCGATATGTCGAGCGGCGAATCGCCCTACGAATGCGCCCGACGCGAGACCCAAGAGGAAATCGGCCTGCAACTCGCCGATTCGGATTTACATTGTTTTGGCTACATATCCGAAAAGAGCTACGAGGGTGCGGGCCACTGGCTCATGTTCCTTTTCGACTGCCGTAGACCGGTTGATCAACTACCTGCGGTGATCGATGAAGGCCGTTTTCAATTCTTTTCCAGAGAGGAGGTGGAGTCGCTCGCGATCCCCGATACCGATCGGGTATTGCTCTGGCCCTATTACGACCAGTCACGCGACCAGTTCGTCGGGTTGCGTGCCGACTGCAAACCCGGAGGAACACTCTCCCTCACTGAGGAGTTGCTGCTCCCGACCAACACGTCAAATGGACGGATGAGCAAAAAAGGGTAAAATTGTTCTTGCACGGCGAGACGAAACACCCATTTTCCCGCAACTCATGAGCACCGAAAACAAGAAACTTAACCGCTCCCTCAACCCGATGGACTATTCGTTCAACGACGTGGAGAAACTTTCCCGTTTTGTCACCGAGACAGGAAAAATCCTGCCCCGTAAAGACACAGGGCTTTCCGCGAAGCATCAGCGCCGCATAACGAACCGCATCAAGCAGGCTCGTAATATGCTGACCATGCAATAAGCAGCTCGGCTGAGCTCGCTTGGATAGAGATGCAGCGCCCGCCTTTCGATCCTTCCCTGTAAACGGGAAGGATTTTTTATGCCGAAGCACAGCCATGCATCCACGCTGCGACATACTGAAACCGACCGAGACAAACCGACGACTCTGCGCGAACCATCTCCGGAGCGGCAAAGTCATCGGGCTGCCGACCGAAACCGTTTATGGCTTGGCCGGCAACGCGCTCAGCGAACAAGCCGTGCGGAAGATCTTTGAGGTAAAAGGCCGTCCTTTCATTGATCCGCTCATCGTTCATTTCGACTCATTCGAAAGCGCCACGCAACACGCGGACTTTGGCGAATTGGCCAAAGAGCTCGCAGCCCGTTTCTGGCCGGGTGCGCTGACCTTGGTCGTGCCGAAACGCAGCAGCATCCCCGATCTTGTAACCGCAGGCCTCCCCAGTGTGGCCATACGCGTGCCGGGCCATCCCGTCTTTCACTCCCTCCTCGGGGATCTCGATTTTCCTCTGGCCGCCCCAAGCGCCAATCCATTCGGCTACGTCAGCCCCACCCTCGCCGAACACGTTCGGGAAACCCTGGGGCACCGCATTCCT